>NZ_SMKQ01000197.1 GCF_004348995.1 Nonomuraea terrae | reverse complement strand
AGAGACAGGAGGGGGGCGCCGTGGGTCATGGCCGCCGTGAGGGCGTCCGGGCCGAGGGCCGTACGGAGGGCGGTTTCGATGCGGTCGACGTCGCCGCGTTCGGCAGGCGGTAGCGGCGCGCCGACCGAGTCACGCAGTGCGGTGGCGCGGCCCAGGTAGCGGGCCGCTCGCTCCGGGTGGCCGTCGAGGGCCAGGGCGCCCGCCAGGCCCTCCAGCGCGAGGGCGATCGCTCGTGGGTCGCCGACCTTGCGGGCGGCCTCCAGCGCTCGGCGCTGCGATGCGAGCGCGGCCGCCGCGTCGCCGCGCTGCTCGGCGACGAAGCCCAGCTCGGCCAGGATCAGCGCCGCGCCCGGATCGCCGGACACGTCCTCGACCCAGCTCAGCCACGTGCGCAGCCGTCGTTCCGCCTCGTCGAGCCGGCCCTGTCTGCGGGCCGACAGGGCGAGGCCCAGCTCGGCGAACTGCTCGGCGGGCCGGTTCGACTGCGCCGCCGCCAGCCGTGCGGCCCGCTCGTGGTAGCCGTCGGCGGCCGCGTGGTCACCGGTCAGCAGGGCGATCCTGCCCAGGCGGGACAGCGCGTCGGACACCGAGCTCCACAGGCCGAGCTCCTCGGCCATCGCCAGCCCCTCCCGGCGGAGCGCGGCGGCCCTCGCGTAGTCGCCGGTGATCTCGGCCAGGGTGCCGAGGTTCTCGGCCGCCCGCAGCTCGCCCCACCGGTCGCCGAGCTCCCGGAACAGCTCCAGCGCCCGCTCGGTGTGGTCGCGCAGAGCGTCCAGATCCCCGCGCAGGACGGCGTGGCGGCCGAGGACGTTCAGCGCGGCGGCCGTCCCCCAGGTGTCACCGAGCCGGCCGAACTCCGCCAGCGCCGTCTCCACCAGCCCCACGCTCGCCGACAGATCGCCGTAGCCGAACAGCGCGGAGCCCACGAACCACCGCGCCCGCGCCCTGGCCGGCGGATCCTGCACGGCCTCGAACAGCGCGTCATCGAAGGGCACCAGACGCCCCGCGAGCAACGTCTGCCCGACCAGCCACACCCGTGCCTGCGCCGCCTTCGCCATCGGGTCGGAAAGCCCAGGCTGCAGCGCCCGCCCACCGGCCGAAGGACGGGATCCCAGGGACCGGCTGCCGGTCGATCGGTTCGCGGTGGAAGGAGCCGGCTGCGGAGGCCGCGTGCCGGTCGATGGGGCGGCGATCGACAAGGCTGACTCCAGGGCTCGCCGGCCCTCGCCGAGTCTGCCGCGGAGCACCCACGACCACGCCAGGGCGTTCACCAGCCGGAGCGCCTCCCCTGACGCTCTCGCCCGTACCGCCGTCTCCAGGGCCGTGCGCAGGTTCGCGTGTTCGGCGTCGAGCAGGGCGAGCGCCTGCCGCTGCCCGTGCCCGCGCAGGGCCGGCTCCGTACGCTCGGCCAGGTCCGTGTAGTAACGGACGTGACGGAGCCGTACGGCGTCCAGCTCGCCGGCCTGCGCCAGCCGCTCCCGGCAGTACGCGCCCACCGACTCCAGCAGGCGGTAACGAGGGCCGGGCGCCCGGACCACCAGGGAGCGGTCGACCAGGCGGGCCAGCAGGTCGAGCACGTCGATGCCGGGCTCGGCGCAGACCGCCTCGACGGCCTCCAGCGTGCACCCGTCGGCGTGTACGGCCAGCCGCCGCAGCACGACGCGTTCGGCGTCCGTGAGCAGCTCCCAGCTCCAGTCGATCATCGCCCGCAGGGTCCGCTGCCGGGCCGGGGCGGCACGCAGGCCGGAGCCGAGCAGCCGGAAGCGGTCGTCGAGGCGTTCGGCGAGCTGGCGCGGCGTCAGGGCCCGCATGCGGGTGGCGGCCAGCTCCAGCGCCAGCGGGATGCCGTCCAGCCGCGCGCAGATCTCCGCGACGTCGGCGTCCACCGGGACGCCCGCCCGCGCCGTGAACAGCTCCACCGCCGCCTCCCGGCCGAGCGGCGGCACGCTCCACACCCGCTCGCCCGCGATCCGCAGCGGCTCCTGACCGGTGGCGAGCACCCGCAGCCCGGGCACGGCCCGCAGCAGCCGGTCGGCCAGCTCGGCCGCCTGCTCCACCACATGCTCGCAGTTGTCCAGAACGAGCAGCGCCGGCCCGCCCGCGAACGCGCCCGGCAGCCGGTCCACCAGACAACCGGGGGCGTCGTCACGCAGGCCCAGCACGTCCGCGACCGCCTCGGCCACCTCGACCACCGATGCCCCGGCGGGCAACGCGGCCAGCTCCACCAGCGACACGTCGAGCCCCTCGCTCCGCCCGGCCACGGCGAGGGCCAGCCGCGTCTTCCCGACCCCTCCCGGGCCCGTGAGGGTGACCAGCCGCGCGGTACGCAGCAGCGCCCCGACCTCGGCCACCGCCTCCTCCCGCCCCACCAGCGCGGTCAGCGGCACCGGCAGCTCCGCCCGGCCCCGCGCCGAGGGCGGGCCGGTTCTCGGGGGCGGCGGGTTCGTCCGAGTCGCGGGCGGGTCCAGCGCCGGGTCGCGTTCGAGGATCGCCTGGTGGAGGGCCACCAGGGTCGGGCCTGGGTCGAGGCCGAGCTCGTCGGACAGCCGGCGGCGCAGGTCGCGGTAACTGTCCAGCGCCTCGGCCGGCTGTCCGGCTCGGTAGAGAGCGCGTACGTGCAGCCCGCGCAGCCGCTCGCGCAGCGGGTGCGCGGCCACCAGGCCGCCCAGCTCGGTGGCGAGCAGTCCGTGCTCGCCCAGCGAGAGCCGCGCCTCGGCCAGCTCCTCCAGCGCCACCAGCCGCTGCTCCTCCAGCCGCGCCGCCGCCGCCAGCGCGAACGGCTCGTCGGCGAAGTCGGCGTACGCGCCGCCGCGCCACAGGCCCAGTGCCTCACGCAGCAGCGCCGCGCGCGCCGGCGGATCAGCGCCGCGCCGCGCGAGCAGCGTCTCGAACCGGCCCGCGTCCACGTCCTCCGGATCGGCGTGCAGCACGTACCCGGGCGCCCGGTACGTCACCAGCTCCCGCCCCAGCACCCCGCGCAGCTGCGACACCTTCACCCGCAGCGCCGCGCGGGCGTCACGGGGCGGACGGCCGCCCCACAGGTCCTCGACCAGCCGGTCCGCGGAGACCGGCCGCCCCGCGTGGATCAGCAGGATCGCGAGCAGCGCCCGGACCTTGGCCTCGGGCACCCGGACCGGCTCCCCGCCGGGTGACCACACCGTGAGCGGCCCCAGCACTCCGAACCGCATCCGCCCCCCATAACCCACTCAGAACCCGACCATAACCCGGCACGACCAGGGTGGACGTACCAACCGCTTGACGAAGGAATCTTGAAATGTCGGAGAACATCGCCGTGCTCGGCCTCGGGCTCATGGGATCCGCCCTCGTGGGCAGCCTCCTCGCCGCCGGCCACCGCGTCACCGTGTGGAACCGTACGCCCGCCAAGGCCGACCCCCTGGTCGCCGAGGGTGCGACCCGCGCGGACACCCCGGCGCAGGCCGTCGCGGCCGGCAGCCTGGTGATCGCCTGCCTGCTCGACTACCCGTCCACCCACCAGGTGCTGGAGGGAACACCGCTGGAGGGCCGGGTCGTCGCCAACCTCACCACCGGCCGCCCGTCGGAGGCCCGCGAGACCGCCTCCTGGGTGACCGGGCGCGGCGCCGGCTATCTCGACGGTGGCATCATGGCCGTGCCTCAGATGATCGCCAAGCCGGGCGCGCTCATCCTCTACAGCGGCTCGCGCACGGCCTTCGACCGATACGAGCCCGCGCTCGCCGCGATGGCCGAGCCCCGGTTCACCGGCGACGACCCGGGCCTGGCCCCGCTGCTGGACCTGGCGATGCTGACCGGCATGTACGGCCAGATCGCCGGTTTCCTGGAGGCCGCGGCCCTGGTCCGGTCGGCCGGATACCCGCTGGGCGAGTTCACCGCGTCCCTGCTCGTCCCGTGGCTGGAGGCGATGGCCGCACAGCAGCCTGCCTGGGCGGCCAAGATCGAGTCGGGCGACCACTCCACCGAGGTCTCCAACTTGGAGATCAACCGGGCCGGCGTGGAGAACCTGGTGCGCGCCTTCCACGAGCAGGGTGTCAAGCCCGATCTGCTGCTGCCCCTGAAGGGCGTCATCGACCGGCGTGCCGCCCGCGGTCTCGCCCACGAGGGCCTCTCGGGTCTGGTGGAAGAGCTCTAACCGGTACGCGGGCGGAAGGCGGCCAGCGGGATCGTGATCCAGGTGGGACGGTTGCGGGCCTCGTAGACGACCTCGTAGACGGCCTTGGACATCTCCAACGCCCGCAGCAGCGCCGCGTCCGCCCGCGTGATCACGCCGCCGCCCTCGGCGTACCCCTCCAGGAAGGCGGCCCGGTTGCGGTCGGCCCATTCCTGCGCCCGGGGCTCCAGCTCTTCCGCCTGCGCGTGGCCGGCCAGCAGGTGCCGGGCCGCGTAGTCGAACGAACGCAGCATCCCGGCCACGTCGCGCAGCGGCGACGACAGCGCCCGGCGCTCGCCCAGCGGCTGGCCGGGCTCGCCCTCGAAGTCCAGCACCACCCAGTCGGTCGGCGTGCGCATCACCTGGCCGAGGTGGTAATCCCCGTGAACGCGCTGCACGGGCACCTCGCTGGTGAGCAGCTCCACCTGGTGGTACGCCTGCTCGATCACCGTCGCGTGCGCGCGCAGCTCCGGCACCTCGGCCACGGCCCGCCCCAGCCGCCGCCTGAACCCCTCGGCCATGCGCTTGACCTCATGGACCTCGATCACGCCCGTGGGGAAGGCGTCGGCCAGCTCCTGGTGCACGCGGGCGGTGGCGCCGCCGAGCCGCAGCGACTCGGCCGCGAAGTCCCCGCCCGCCTCGGCCGCCGGCAACTCGGGCAGCGAGGCGTACAGGTCGCGGACGCTGGCCAGCGCGAGGTCCCAGCCGTCGTTGGCGTTCGACAGGAACTCCTGCATGAACGCCAGCGTCGTGTCGGTGCCGTCGAGGTCCACCTCGATCCACCCGTACGGCTGGGCGATGTGCGGCGCGTCCCGGGCGGCCAGCGCGGTGACGACCTCCAGCTCGGGGTTCACTCCCGGGATGAGCCGCCGGAAGAGCTTGCAGATGTACGCGTCCCCGTACACGAGGGAGGTGTTCGACTGTTCGGCCCCCAGCACGAGGCTGCGCGGGGAGGTGTCGATGGAGACGCCGGGCATGTGCCGCATGCGCAGCCCGTTGCGGGTCTCCTCGTTCGCCATGCCGTCGAGCAGCCACCCCGTACGGTCGGAGTCGTGCACGGCGTCGTACAGGTAGGCGTCGCCCACGCTGCCGATGAGCGCGTGCCCGAGGCGGTCGGGAAGCTCGGTCCGTTCGCCCAGCAGCAGCTGGTAGCGGTCGCGGGAGCCCTCCTGCCAGACGGCGACCACCAGGTGCCGCAGGCCGGGCGTGAGCTCGACATCGGATTCGACCGACAGCTCGTCGATCGGGCGCCCCTTGCCACCGAACCAACGTTGGCGGCTGATCCATGCGGCAAGGAGCTCGTCGAGCACGTCCTACTCCTCCTGGGTGATGGCCGGCGGGAGTGTGAACCAATAGAACCCATGCCCGGGAAGCGTCAAAAGATACGGAAGCTCGCCAATTGCCGGGAATGGTACGCCTCCCATGGTTTCCACGGGGGAGACGCCGACGAACCTGCGCAGGTCGAGCTCGACCGGCTGCGGGAAGCGCGACAGGTTGTTCACGCACAACATCCGGTCGTCGCCCAGCTCCCGGACGAACGCCAGCACGCTGGGGTTGGAGGAGTTGAGCTCGGCGTAGCCGCCCAGCCCGAAGACCGGGTGGCGCTTGCGAATCTCGATCATGCGGCGGGTCCAGTGCAGCAGGGAGCCCGCGTTCTTCTGCTGGGCCTCGACGTTGATGCCCTGGTAGCCGTAGATCGGGTCCATGATCACCGGCAGGTAGAGCCGGCCCGGGTCGCAGTCGGAGAACCCGGCGTTGCGGTCGGGGTCCCACTGCATGGGGGTACGGACGCCGTCGCGGTCGCCGAGCCAGATGTTGTCGCCCATGCCGATCTCGTCGCCGTAGTAGAGCACGGGGGAGCCGGGCAGCGACAGCAGCAGCGCGGTGAACAGCTCGATCTGGTTGCGGTCGTTCTCCAGCAGCGGCGCCAGCCGCCGGCGGATGCCGACGTTGGCCCGCATACGAGGATCTTTCGCGTACTCGGCGTACATGTAGTCGCGTTCCTCGTCCGTGACCATTTCGAGGGTCAGCTCGTCATGGTTCCGGAGGAAGATCCCCCATTGGCAATTTTCCGGAATTTTCGGCGTTTGGGCCAAAATTTCGGAAATGGGGTAGCGCGATTCTCTGCGTACGGCCATGAAGATGCGCGGCATCAGTGGGAAATGGAAGGCCATGTGGCATTCGTCCCCGCCGCCCACCGGATCGCCGAAGTACTCCACCACGTCCGACGGCCACTGGTTGGCCTCGGCGAGCAGCACGCGGTCGGGGTAGAGCCGGTCGATCTCCACCCGGATGCGCTTGAGGTACTCGTGGGTCCGCGGCAGGTTCTCGCAGTTGGTGCCCTCCTCCTCGAAGAGGTAGGGGACCGCGTCCAGCCGGAAGCCGTCGATGCCGAGGTCGAGCCAGAAGCGCAGGACCTCCAGCATCGCCTCCTGCACCGCCGGGTTCTCGTAGTTGAGATCGGGCTGGTGGTGGAAGAAACGGTGCCAGTAGTACTGCCCGCGGACCGGGTCGTACGTCCAGTTGGACGTCTCGGTGTCGATGAAGATGATCCGGGCGTCCTGGTACTTCTCGTCGGTGTCGGACCAGACGTAGAAGTCGCCGAACGGCCCCTCCGGGTCGTGCCGGGAGGCCTGGAACCAGGGATGGGCGTCGCTGGTGTGGTTCACGACGAGGTCGGCGATGACCCGCATGCCGCGTTTGTGCGCCTCGTCGACGAGCTTCACGAAGTCGCCGAGATCTCCGAACTCGGGAAGGATCTTCATGAAGTCGGCGATGTCGTAACCGCCGTCCCGCAGCGGCGACTCGTACAGCGGCAGCAGCCACAGGCAGTCGACCCCGAGCCACTGCAGGTAGTCGAGCTTGCTGATGAGACCCTTGATGTCCCCTGTGCCGTCGCCGTTGGAGTCGGCGAAGCCCCTGATGAGCACCTCGTAGAAGACCGCGCGCTTGTACCAGTACGGATCGCGCGGCTTTTCCTCGTCGAAGGTGTTGGGAATGGGTGTGATGCTCATGAGCCGCCTCGCAGGCGTCGCATGAGGGAGGCGCTTTCACACACGTCGAAGACTCCCCGCTGAATTCAGTTCTACCGTGGCGCGGCTCTTACGGTGAAAATGTGGGCAGGCTGGATGTGGGGGTCGAGGCGCACGTAGTTGCTCTGCCGCCAGCGGTACGACTCGCCCGACAGTTCGTCGTCGACGACGAACTCGGCGTTCCAGTCGAGCCCGAGGGCGGGCAGGTCAAGATCTACGGTCGCCTCGTGGGTGTGGTGCGGATCCAGGTTGATGACCGCCAGAACGACGTCGCCCAGACCGTGCCGTCGTGTGGCCGGATCATAGGCGCCCGGAAGCCGTTTGGAGAGGCAAACGAGGTCCGGTTGGTCGACCCTGTGGAACCGTAGATTACGCAATTCCTGGAGTGCCGGATGCGCTCTTCGGAACAAATTCAGGCGGGTGATGAACGGGGCCAGGCTCCGTCCCTCACGCTCGGCGGATTCCCAATCGCGAGGTTTGTACTGATATTTCTCGCTATCGAGATATTCCTCGCTGCCCGGCCGTACCGGAATGTTCTCCGCCAGCTCGTACCCGGAGTAGACCCCCCACGTCGGCGCGGCCAGCGCCGCCAGCACGGACCTGATCTTGAACGCGGGCACCCCGCCGTGCTGCAGGTACTCGTGCAGGATGTCCGGCGTGTTCACGAACAGGTTGGGCCGCAGGTAGAACGACGTCTCGCGGGCCAGCTCGCTGAGGTAGCTCTCCACGTCCCCCTTGGAGTTCTTCCAGGTGTAGTACGTGTACGACTGGTGGAACCCGGTCTTGGCGAGCGTGCGCAGCATCGCCGGCCGGGTGAAGGCCTCCGCCAGGAAGATCACGTCAGGGTCGGTGCGGTGGATGTCGGCCAGCAGTCGCTCCCAGAACGCCACCGGCTTGGTGTGCGGGTTGTCCACCCGGAAGATCCGCACCCCGTGGTCCATCCAGTGCCGCAGCACCCGCTTGACCTCGGCGTAGATGCCCTCGGGATCCTTGTCGAAGTTGATCGGGTAGATGTCCTGGTACTTCTTCGGCGGGTTCTCCGCGTACGCGATCGACCCGTCGGCCCTGATCGTGAACCACTCGGGGTGCTCCTTGACCCACGGGTGGTCCGGCGAGCACTGGAGCGCGAAGTCGAGCGCGATCTCCATGCCCAGCTCCCTGGCCCGGCCCACGAAGTCGTCGAAGTCGTGGATCGTGCCGAGGTCGGGGTGGATCGCGTCGTGGCCGCCGTCCTCCGACCCGATCGCCCACGGCGAGCCGGGCTCGTCGGGCTCGGGGCTGAGCGTGTTGTTGCGGCCCTTGCGGAACGTGCGCCCGATCGGGTGGATGGGCGGCAGGTAGACGACGTCGAAGCCCATCTTGGCGATCGCGGGCAGCCGTTTGGCGGCGGTCTGGAACGTCCCCGACTTCGACACGCCCGTCTCGCTCACCACCGCGCCCTCCGAGCGCGGGAAGAACTCGTACCAGGAGCCGTAGAGCGCCCGGCGGCGGTGCACCCTGATCTTGTTCGACTTCGACCGGGTCACCATCTCGCGGAACGGATGGGCCTCCAGCAGCGCGGCGGTCTCCGGGAGTTGCGCGACCGACAGCCGGGCCCGCGGGTCCATGCGGTCGTCACGCAACGTGGCCGCGGTCGACAGCAGGGCCGCCCGGTGCCCGCAGGCGTCGCCGTTCGCCCGCTGCCCGCCGTTCGCCGGCTGCCCGTTGGGGCACTCGGCCGGGCGTACGGCCTTGGCCGCCCGCTCGAACAGCCGGGCGCCCTCCTCGCACATGAGGTCGACGTCCATGCCACGCGGGATCTTGATCTCGGCGTCGTGCAGCCAGGTCGTGATCGGGTCGCTCCACGCCTCCACGCGGAACAACCAGTCACCCTCCGACGGCAGGCACACCTCGACGCCCCAGCGGTCGGTGCCGGGAGCGAGCTCGCGCATCCGTTTGAGGCGCCCCCGCTGCCCGTCGGGCGACGTGAGCACCACACCCGCGGCCACGGCGTCGTGGCCTTCGCGGAACACGGTCGCCGAGACCTCGAAGGTCTCGCCGGCGACCGCCTTGGCGGGCCATTGCCCGCAGTCGACGACGGGGGAGATGTCCGTGATGGGAATTCGTCCGATCATCGCAATCAAAGGTTTGCGGCGGCACTCCCGGTACCGCCGGAGGCTTTCCCGGCAGACTCGATCCTTGCACGTTAAGTGTGGACAACAGCGGATAGACCTCCCGTGTGTGTCTGCGGGAGAGCCCAACATTGAGGAAAGTTGCCCCAATAGTCGCTGTTCATGCTTGTTCCCGGAAGGGGTTTGAACGGCACGTGTGTGGGTGAAGGACTCAGAGGTCCCTCCTAGCCCGTAGGGTGCAGAAACGTGAGAGCTATCCGCCGATTTACCGTCCGCACCGTCCTGCCCGCGGAGCTGGCCGCGCTCGGCGAGCTCGTCCACAATCTCCGCTGGTCCTGGCACCCGGAGACGATGGACCTCTTCGCGGAGGTCGACGCCGACCTCTGGGAGCAGGTCGGCCACGATCCCGTGGCCCTGCTCGGCGCCGTCACCCCGGCGCGGCTGAACGAGCTGGCCTCCGACCGCCGCTTCCTGCGCCGTCTCGCCGACGCCGCAGACGACCTGCGCGAGTACATGACCGCGCCGCGCTGGTACCAGACCCTGCCCGACGGCGCCCGCGGCATCGCCTACTTCTCCCCCGAGTACGGCATCGCCGCCGCGCTTCCGCAGTATTCGGGCGGCCTCGGCATCCTGGCCGGCGACCACCTCAAGGCGGCCAGCGACCTGGGCGTGCCCATCCTCGCGGTCGGCCTGCTCTACCGGCACGGCTACTTCACGCAGTCGCTGTCGCCCGAGGGCTGGCAGCTGGAGCACTACCCGTCCCTCGACGCGGGCGGGCTGCCCCTCAGCCTGCTCAAGGACGCCGAGGGCGCGCCCGTCAAGATCCGCCTGTCGCTGCCGGAGAACCGCGTCCTGCACGCGCAGGTGTGGGTGGCCCAGGTCGGACGGGTGCCGCTGCTGCTGCTCGACTCCGACGTGGCCGACAACGACGTCACCGCCCGCGACGTCACCGACCGCCTGTACGGCGGCGGCACCGACCACCGGCTCATGCAGGAGCTCCTGCTCGGCGTCGGCGGCGTGCGGGCGATCCGGGCGTACTGCTCGATCACCGGGCATCCCGAGCCCGAGGTCTTCCACACCAACGAGGGCCACGCCGGCTTCCTCGGCCTGGAGCGCATCCGCGAGCTGACCGAGGCGCGGCTGTCGTTCGACGAGGCCCTGGAGGCGGTGCGGGCGGGCACGGTGTTCACCACCCACACGCCCGTCCCGGCCGGCATCGACCGCTTCCCGCGCGACATGATCGAACGCCACTTCGGCGGCGCGAACGCCTGGCCGACCGTGCCCGTCGAGCGCATCCTCGCCCTGGGCGCCGAGTCCGACCCCGGGCGGTTCAACATGGCCGTCATGGGCATGCGGCTCGCCCAGCGCGTCAACGGCGTCTCCCGGCTGCACGGCGAGGTCAGCCGTCAGATGTTCAAGGAGCTCTGGCCCGGTTTCGACGTCGACGAGGTGCCGATCGGGTCGATCACCAACGGCGTGCACGCCCCCACGTGGGTCGGCCGCGAGCTGATGGAGCTGGCCGGGCGCGAGGTGCCCTCGCTGATCGAGCGGGCCCGCGGCTGGGACGCCATCCAGAAGATCTCCGACGCCGACATCTGGAAGATCCGCGGCACGCTGCGCCAGCGGCTGGTCGAGGGCGCACGGGCCCGGCTGCGCCGGTCGTGGCGCGAGCGCGGGGCCTCCGACGCCGAGCTCGGCTGGATCGACGACGCGCTCGACCCCGAGGTGCTGACGATCGGGTTCGCCCGGCGGGTGCCGTCGTACAAGCGGCTCACGCTCATGCTCCGCGACCCGCGCCGGCTGACCCAGCTGCTGCTCGACCCCGACAAGCCGGTGCAGATCGTGATCGCCGGCAAGGCCCACCCGGCCGACGAGGGCGGCAAGAAGCTGATCCAGCAGATCGTCAAGTTCGCCGACCAGGAGAAGGTCCGCCACCGCATCGTCTTCCTGCCCGACTACGACATGGCGCTCGGCCAGATCATGGTCCAGGGCTGCGACGTCTGGCTGAACAACCCGCTGCGCCCGCTGGAGGCGTCCGGCACGTCGGGGATGAAGTCCGCGCTCAACGGCGGCCTCAACCTGTCGATCCGCGACGGCTGGTGGGACGAGTGGTACGACGGCACCAACGGCTGGTCCATCCCCACCGCCGACGGGGTGAGCGACCACGACCGGCGCGACGCGCTGGAGGCGGCCGCCCTCTACGACCTGATCGAGCACGAGGTGTCCGCGCGCTTCTACGACCGCGGCGTGGACGGCCTGCCGCGGCGCTGGATGGAGATGGTCAAGCACACCCTGACCTCGCTCGGCCCGAAGGTGCTGGCCGGGCGGATGCTGCGCGACTACGTCCTCACGCTGTACAACCCGGCCGCCGCCTCCGCCCGCGCGCTGTGCGCCGACGCGTACGCGCCGGCCAAGGCGTTCGCCGCCTGGCGGGTGCGGGTGACCAGGGCCTGGCCGGGGGTGCGGGTCGAGCACGTCGAGGCAACAGGGGTGAGCGATCCCGAGGTCGGGGCCTCGATCGAGCTGCACGCCACGATCGCGCTCGGCGACCTGGAGCCCGGCGACGTCCGGGTCGAGGCCGCGTACGGCAAGGTCGGGCCGCACGACGAACTGGTGCACCCGGCGTACGCGCCGCTGACCCCCGGGTCGGTGGACGACGACGGGCGGGCCCACTACACGGGCACGGTGCCGCTCGACCGCACGGGGGCGTTCGGCTACACGGTGCGGGTGGTGCCGTACCACCCGCTGGCCGCGACCACGGCGGAGCTGGGACTCATCGCGGTCCCGGAGGAGCCGGCGGGCATGACGAACGGTACGTTGCGGTAGATCGCCGATCTGCTCGTCAATACTGGTCCAGGCGGCATAATCAGGACCGTGGACGACAGCGGGAACGGCCTGCGGGCCGACACTCTGGTGGCCACGGTCCGCGGTGTGCTGCCTTCGCTGACGCCTGCCGCCCAGACCGTCGCCCGGCTCATCCTCGAAGATCCGGCGACGGTGGCGAGGAGCACCATCACGGAGCTCTCCGCGGCCTCCGGCACCAGCGAGGCCACCATCGTGCGCACCGCGCGGCTGCTCGGGTTCGCCGGATATCCGCAGCTGCGGCTGGCCTTAGCCGCCGCCGCCGCCCAGCCCGACCGGCTGGTGCCCGGCGACCTCGCCCCCGACGACCCCCTGTCGGAGGTCATCCACAAGGTCGCGCGGGCCGAGTCCGAGGCGATCAACGACACCGTCGCCCAGCTCACCTCCGAACGCCTCGGCCTGGTGGTCGAGGCCATCGTCGGGGCCCGGCGGGTCGACGCCTACGGGGTCGGCGCCTCCGGCCTGGTCGCCGAGGACGTCGCCCAGAAGCTGCTGCGCATCGGCCTGTCCAGCCACGCCTTCCAGGACGCCCACCTGGCGCTCACCAGCGCGGTGCTGCTGCGCCCCGGAGACGTGGCGATCGGCATCAGCACGTCGGGGGAGACGCCCGACGTGATCGAGCCGCTGACGCGGGCGAGGGAGACCGGGGCCACCACGGTCGCGATCACCAACAACCCGCGCTCGTCCATCGCGGAGCTGGCCGAACACGTGCTGATCTCCGCCGGCCGCGAGACGGAGTTCCGTCCCGGCGCCCTGGCCAGCCGTATCAGCCAGCTCCTCGTCGTCGACTGCGTGTTCGTCGGCGTCGCCCAGCGCACGTTCGACTCCTCCCAGGAGGCTCTCGCGAGCACCAGGCACGCCGTCGAGGAGTTCAACCGGAGGGCATCACCAGCACGTCGTCAGCCTTGACGTACATCACCCGGTGGCCGAACTGGATCTGCAGGTACTTCGTCTTGCCGCGGACCACCTGGTGGTCGGCCAGGTCGTAGGTGACCGCGCGGTAGTACTCCGTGGCGGCCGGGCCGCCGAGGGTGTACTTCTCGCCCGCCGAGAACGTGTACTGCAGCGGTGTCACCGCCTGGTACGGCACGCCTTCCGGGTACGCCTCCTGCTCCGGATACGCCCGGCCGTAGACCGGGACGGTCGCCTTGCCCGGCTTCGGGGTGACCACGAGGCCCTTCGACGGCACGGCGGTCGGCGCGTCGGCCGGGTTGTGGAACCACGCCTTCTGACCGAGGTACCAGATGGCCGTCCAGTCACCCTGCCGGTCGGCCACGGCGAAGCGCTGGCCGGTGCTGGCGCGCGCGCTGTGGTCGTACACGCTGTAGAGGGACTCGCCGGTGGGGTGCTTGCCGATGTCCTTGACCAGCGGGGCGTCCTCCCGCGGCTCGGTGCGCAGCCAGACGGTGTGGGCGCTGAGCGGCGGGCAGTCGGCCGACGGGTTCGCGCGGTCGCAGCCGTAGAAGTAGGGCTTGTTCGTGGCGAAGTCCGGCTTGATCATGATCGCGCCGGACCCGGGGCCGCCGACCTGGTGCAGCGGCGCGCCCAGGAGCTGGAAGTAGTGGGTCCAGTCCCAGAACGGCCCCGGGTCCTCGTGCATGTCCTGGACGGTCGAGGGGAGCGTGCCGGGGACGTTGTCGTGGCCGAGGATGTGGGCGCGGTCGAGCGGCACGTCGAACCGCTGCGCGAGGTAGCGCACCAGGCGGGCCGACGAGCGGTACATCGCCTCGGTGTACCAGGTGCCGCCCTCCGCCAGGAAGCCCTCGTGCTCCAGGCCGATGGACTTGGCGTTGACGTACCAGTTGCCGGCCTGCCAGCCGATGTCCTTGGCCTTGATGTGCTGGGCGATGTGGCCGTCGGAGGAGCGGATGGAGTACTGCCAGCTGGCGCCGTAGTTGGGGTCCTGGTTGAGGCGGATGGACGGGAGGAAATATCCCTCCATGTCATGAATGATGATGTAGTCGATCTTCTGGCTGACCGGGCGGTTCGCCAGGTCGTAGTGGCCGTAGTCGTCATTCGGGAGCTGCTCGTAGGCGGCCGGGATCCACTCGCAGGAGACCGAGGCCGGGCACTCCACGCCGTCGGTGCGCGTGGGCCGCAGCTTGAGCTTCTCCAGCCACCGCTCGATCTTGCCCAGATCCGGTACGGCCGGCAGGCTCACCCGATGCCCGTCGTCGGTCGTGCGCTGGACGCCCTGGCGGATCGTCGCGTAGACCTCGTCGGCGAAGAACTTCGCCGCGCCGGCCTCCTCGGCGCCGGAGTACTTGGCGACGGCGCCGTACCACTCGGCGGGGTCGTCGCTCAGCGGGGCGCCGAGCGACTTCTGGTGGTCGGCCAGCAGCGCCGCCCCGCCGCGGATGTTGGCGGCGGGGTCCGTGCGCAGGCGTTCGCGGGTCTCACCGGTGAGCTCGGCGGCCTTCTCCATCGTGCGCAGCGAGGCGGGGATGTCGGCGGGGGCCGGCGGCGAGGTGACGGGCAGGGGGCGGCTCTCGTCGCCGCGGGCGTCCTCCGAGCCTTCGTGGTGGTGGTTGGAGCCGGTGAACGCGGCGGCGTCGGTCAGGTGCATCGGCCCGAACCCGGCGTCGCCGGACGGCTGACCGGCGTGGCCGTCCCAGCGTGACTCGAGGTACGAGACGCCGAGCAGCACGCTCTCGGGCACCTGGAACTCTTCCGCGGCGGCGGCGAAGGCCTGCTGGCGGTCGCCGGGTTCCTGAGCATGGGCCGCCGTCATGGTGCTCAACGGCAACGCGGCGACGAGGGAGATCGCCAGTAATCTGCGCATGAACCACTCCTTGGGCTGGGGGCGCGGCGTCGTGGTTCACGATCTCAATATTTTCCTTCGCAGGCGAGATCTTTGCGAAGACATTCTTCACTTCTTGACGGGTTCGTCTGACACGGTCAGGCGCCGGGGGACGAGCCAGAGAGTGAGCGGCGCGGACAGCAGCGCGACCACGCAGGCGGCGTTGAGCGCCACCCGCAGGCCGGACGCCTCGCTGACGGCGGGGCCCGCGAGGGCGCCGAGCATCGTCGCGACGGCCTCCAGAGTCAGGAAAGCCGCGCTGACCCGGCCGAGCAGCCCCTCGGGGGTCGTCCGCTGCACCCAGGTGTGCACGGAGACCAGCACGGTCACCGCCGGCAGGCCGAGCAGGAACGCGGCGGCCAGCGCGACGGGGAGCGCGGTGCTGTTGAACAGCAGCGCGAACGCTCCGGCGACGAGCACCTGACCGGCGGCGACGGTCGTCCTGGCGGCGCCGCGGTCGGCGAGCCGGCGGCTGACGGGCGCGCCGGCGAGGAACCCCAGCCCGAGCGCGGAGAGCAGATAGCCGACCTGGACGCTGCCGCCCAGCTGGGTCACGCCGAACGGGACGAGCAGGGCGGTGAGCGCGGCGTTGGCCAGCAGGTAGACGCTGTTGGCGACCAGCAGGCCCCGGGTGGCGGCGGCGCGCCGGACGTACCGGAGCCCATGACGGATCTCGTCGAGCACCCGCCGTGGGGCGGCCGTCGGATCCGGGGGCGTACGGCGGGCGGAGGTTCGGGCGATGGTGGCCGCGGACAGGAGCCCGGCGGCGGCGCTGGCGGCGACGACCGCGCCGATCCCCGCAAACGCGAACACCAGCCCACCGACCGGCGGCCCGACGAGCCCGACCACGCCGGTGGTGACGGCGCTGAGCGAGTTCGCGCTGGTCAGCACCGGTCCGGTGCCCACCACGGCCGGGATGTGGGCCTGCGCGGCGGGCCGGAAGACGACGGCGGCCGAGCCTTGCCCGAGCACCGCCAGGTACACGAGCCAGATCGTCTCGGGCGTCACGGCGAGCAGCGCCACCGAGATGGCCAGCGCGTGACCGAGATCGGTGGCGATCATCAGCCGGCGGCGGTCCCACCGGTCGGCCATGACCCCGGCGAACGGCCCCAGCAGCAGCGACGGCAGGTACTCGAAGGCGAGGGTGACGCCCGTGGCCAGCACCGAGCCGGTGACGGCGTGGACATGGGCGGGGATGGCGACGACCAGCATGCTCGTGCCGAGCCCCGCGATCCCTCGCGCCGTCCAGAGAAGCCGGAAGTCCCGTACGCGCAGAGCCGGCGGCACCATCGTTCCTCCAGAGTCTTCTCCTGTCAGAAGAGAAACAGAGGAGCGAGTATCCTGTCAAAATATGAGCGTCGATCATACGGAGCTGGGGCGGCGGTTGCGCCGCCGCCGGGCGGCACTCGGCCGGACCGTCGCGTCGGTGGCCACCGACGCCGCCCTGTCGGTGCCCTACGTGGCCAACCTGGAGAACGGCCGCGGAAACCCGACCGTCGCCGCCCTAGACCGGCTGGCCGAGGCGCTCGGCACCCGTCTGGTGATCACCATGGCGGAGCCCGGCGCGGACGAGGGCCCGGCCGCCCCGGTCGTGCCGCCGTCCCTGCTGGAGTTCGCGCGCGGCCGCCGTTTCCGGCACGCGGTCGGAGCGCTGGCCGGGCTGCTGGGTGAGGACGACCGGGCCGTGCGGACCAGGCTGTTCGACGCGCTGGCCGGCGCCGCCGCGCCGCTCGGGCGGGAGCTGCCCGAGGCCGACTGGCAACGCCTGCTGGACGCGCTCGTCCTGGTCATGGGCCACCCGGCCGATCGGCGGGGCGGCCCATGACCGCTCACGGGACGAGCACGACCTTGCCCGTGGTGCGCCGGGATTCCAGGGCGGCGTGCGCGGTGGCGGCCTCGGCCAGCGGGAACGTCTGGACGGCGGGGACGAGCCTGCCGTCGGCCGCCGCCGCCAGAGCCCTGGCCTCGTACTCGGGGCGTTCATGGCCGCGTTCGAGGATGAGCAGCAGGGCATCGGTCACGGTCAGGGCCCGCTCGTCCAGCAGCCGAGGGTCCGGGTCGACCGGCTGGTGGGAGGCGTTGCCGATGGTGAGGAACCGGCCGCCGTCGCCTAGCAGGCCGAACGTCGCGCGCGCCCTGTCCC
>NZ_SMKQ01000196.1 GCF_004348995.1 Nonomuraea terrae | reverse complement strand
GAGCGGGGTGTGGCCCAGCGCGGGCGCGACCGTCCTGGCCGCCGTCGTGGCGCTGGGCGTGGGGGCCGCGGTGGTGGCGCTGGCCGACCGTCCCGACGCGGGCGCGCTTACCGCGCTGCTGCGCCGCGGCGGCTCCGGCTGAACGGTGTGCGCCCCGAGCGACCGGCCGGCTGGCCGGTGTCGCAAGCGCCCGGTGGTCGGTGTGCGGCGCGAGCGGCCGGGTGGCCGGTGTACGGCCCCGAGGGGTCGGGTGGACGGTGTGCGGGCCCCGAGCGGCCGGCTGAGGAAGGAGTGGGTTGTGCGGGTGGCCTTTGTGCTGGGGACGACGTCCGGTGGGACGGGGCGGCATGTGCTGATGCTGGTCGAGGGGCTCCTACGGCGCGGACATCGGGTGGTCGTGGCGGGGCCGCGCAGCGTGGAGGAGCGGTTCCGGTTCGAGGCGGCGGGGGCGGTCTTCGCCGAGGTGGCCGTGTCCGACCGGCCGCAGCCCCTCGGCGACCTGCGCGCGGTGCTGGCCATCCGGCGGCTGACGCGTGACGCCGACGTCGTGCACGCCCACGGGTTGCGCGCCGGGGCGCTGACCGCGCTCGGGCGCCGCGGGCCGGTGGTGACGCTGCACAACGCGCTGACGGCGGGCGGTTTCGTGGGATTCGTCTACGGCGTGCTGGAGCGGATCGTGGCCCGGCGGGCCGGGCGCGTGCTGGTCGTCTCACCCGACCTCGGCGAGCGGATGACCCGGCTCGGCGCCCGTGACGTGCGCGCCGCGCTGGTGGCCGCGCAGGCGCCGCCGCCGGCCAAGCGCACGCCTCAGGAGGTCAAGGACGACCTGGGCGCCGGGGAGCGCCCCCTCCTGCTGACCGTCGCCCGGCTGGCCCAGCAGAAGGGGCTGGAGACGCTGCTCGACGTCGCGGCCGGGCCATGGCCGGGCGGGCCCGCCGGCGCGCCGCTGTTCGCGGTCGCGGGAGAGGGGCCGCTGCGCGAGGGGTTGCGGCGCCGCATCGACGCCGAACGACTTCCCGTCACGCTCCTGGGCAACCGCGACGACGTGCCCGACCTGCTCGGGGCCGCTGTCGCGCTGGTGATGCCGAGCCGGTGGGAGGGACAGCCGCTCACCCTGCGGGAGGCCCTCATGACCGGTACGCCGGCCATCGCCTCCGACGTGGGCGGCATTCCGGAAATCTTGGCAGATGCTGGAATTCTGGTGCCGTACGGCGACGCCGAAGGGTTCCGCGCGGCCGTACGGACGCTGCTGACGGACGCCGCGACCACGGAAAGACTGGCCGCGGCGGCGGCGCGGCGGGGCCGGGAGATGCCCGGCGGCGACGACGTCGTGGAGAGCGTGCTCGCGGTTTATCAGCGGTAGCGCGCCACCCGGCGGTTAGGTGGGGTCGATGCGTTCTCATATACTGCCGGGGTTAGGGAGGGGAGTATCCCTTCGCGACAGCCTCGTCATCACGGTGCAGCCCCGCCCCATGGGGCCCCCGGGGCTGCCGGCTCGCCGCTTCTCGCGGGCGGGAGAGACCTCCGGCTATGAACCGCGCATGCCGGAGGGTTGAGTGAACGAACCTTTGTGGGCCTGGATCGTCGTCATCGGCGGTCTCCTCCTTGTCCTCGCGATCGACCTGTGGATCGTCGACCGAGGCGAAGCCCGAGAATTCTCCATGCGTCAGGCGAGTTACTGGGTGACGTTCTACGTCATACTCGCCGTGGCGTTCGGAGTGGTGTTGTGGATGACGGTCGGGGGTGTGAAGGCCGGAGAGTTCTTCGCCGGCTACATCACCGAATACAGCCTCAGTATCGACAACCTCTTCGTCTTCCTCATCATCATGAGCCGGTTCGCGGTCCCGCGGGCCTACCAGCACAAGGTGTTGCTCGTCGGCATCCTGCTCGCGCTCGTGATGCGAGGCATCTTCATCGCGCTGGGCGCCGCCGCGCTCGAGCGGTTCAGCTGGCTGTTCTACGTTTTCGGTGCGTTCCTCGTCTACACGGCGATCACCATCGTCCGCGACCATCTCAAGGGCGATGACGAGGAGTTCAACGAGAACATCGTGCTGCGCTGGGTGCGCAGGGCCTTCCCCACCACCGACGGCTACGTCGGCTCCAAGGTCACCGTCAAGGTCGACGGCAAGCGCATGGTCACGCCGATGCTCATCGTGATGGTCGCCATCGGCAGCACCGACCTGCTGTTCGCGCTCGACTCGATTCCGGCGATCTTCGGCCTGACGAAGGACCCGTTCATCGTCTTCACCGCCAACGCGTTCGCCCTGATGGGACTGCGTCAGCTCTACTTCCTGCTGGGCGGTCTGCTGCAGCGACTGGTCTACATCAGCTATGGTTTGGCGTTCATCCTGGGGTTCATCGGGGTTAAGCTCGTATTGGAGGCGTTGCATGCCAGCCATGTCTCCTGGGCGCCCGCCATTCCCATCTGGGTGTCGCTCTCGGTCATCGGCGCCACCATGGTCATCACCACCGTGGCCAGCCTGATCAAAGCCCGCATCGACATGCGCAAGGGCGAGGAGACGCAACCGGAACAGGTCTAGCGAAATGGACCTCAGGGCGCTTTGCTTGTGTAGTTAGGCCGTGTAATAGTTACTGGTTCCGTAACAGCGCGGCAAAGCGCCTAGTCCAGTCACCACCATAAGGTTGTACGTGTCAGACGATTCTGCCAAGCCGAGCCGCATCAGGCTCGCACGGGGGGTCTCCCCGTGGCTCCTCCCGACGGCGGCCACGACGGTCGCCACCGCGCTGCTGACGCGCCGAGACCGTCGATGGGCGCTCGCGGCGGTGCCGCTGAGCGCGCTCACCGGGGCCATGCTCTGGTTCTTCCGCGACCCCGACCGCACGGCGGGCGAGGGGCGCATCCTGTCTCCCGCCGACGGCGTGGTGCAGAGCATCGATCCGTGGCCGGACGGGCGCACCAGGATCGCCATCTTCATGAGCCCGCTGAACGTGCACGTCAACCGTGCCCCTCTTGCGGGAAATGTCACCTCCGTGCAGCATGTGGCAGGTGGGTTCCTGCCGGCGTTCAACAAGGACAGCGACCAGAACGAGCGCGTGGTGTGGCATTTCGAGACCGCGCTGGGCGACATCGAGATGGTGCAGATCGCGGGCGCCGTGGCGCGCAGGATCGTGCCGTACGTGAACGCGGGCGTGAAGGTCGCGCAGGCCGAGCGCATCGGGCTCATCCGGTTCGGTTCGCGGGTCGACATCTACCTTCCCGAAGGCATCTCTCCTGCGGTGTCCGTGGGGGAGAAGACGGTTGCGGGGGTGACCAGAATTGACCACGGCTGACGCCGGCAGCTGGCAGGCGGAGAACGAAGAGCCTCGTGGGCCCGTCGGCAAGGCGTTCCGCCTGTCGGCCGCCGACTCGCTCTCGCTGGGCAACGCCGTCTGCGGCTTCCTCGCGGTGTGCGTCCTGGCCTACTCCGCGATCCAGCAGCTCCAGGTCGCGCCCGGTCGGTTCACACCGGACCCGAGCTACTTCGCCACCGCCATCGTGCTGCTGCTGATCGGCGCCACGTGCGACCTGTTCGACGGCCTCGTGGCCCGGCGCTTCCGCGCTTCCGCGATGGGCGCCGAGCTCGACAATCTGGCCGACGTCATCAGCTTCGGGTTCGCGCCGGCCTTCATGGTCGTGATCTGGGGCATGGGCTTCAGCGACAGGGTCCCCTTCGCGGCGGTGCTCGTCGCGGCGGCGGCCGTGCTGGTGGCCGGTGTCGTGCGCCTGGCCAGGTTCGCCTGCGTCAAGACCAAGAGCGGCGACTTCATGGGGCTGCCCATTCCGATGGGCGCCATGAGCGTGATCTCGATCGTGCTGCTGTTCCAGCCGAGCATCTGGGCCCTGGTGGGCGTGCTGGGCGTGGCCTGGCTGATGGTCAGCCGCATCGAGTACCCGAAGCCCAAGGGGCAGCTCGCGGCGGTCGTCCTCGGGTGGATCATGGTCAATGTGGCCTTCCTCACTTTCTGGGTGGCCTGGCCCGAAGGCGGCGACCTGCCGATCAAGATCGGGGCGACCATGCAGATCGCGCTGGTGGCGGCGATTCCGCTGCGGATGCTCTTCTACAAGCGTGAGCAGCGCCAGTACAACAAGCGCCGTGAGGCCGAGGGCGTGGAGCACGTCAGCAACTGACAGCGCACTGACGGCGGGATTTTTCGGCATATTTCGGCTTTGATGGATCCATGTCAGCTACGCCGCGCGAGCACACGCGCACGTACTACCTCGGCAAACTGGCCGCCGAGCTGGAGCAGCGCGGGCTGACGGCCGCATTGCGGCCGTATCCGCCCGCGTTGCGCATCAGCGATCCGGACGGCACGATCATGCTCGCCGAGACGATCGACTGCGCGCCGCTCGCCGAGGGGTGGTACTACCGGTGGTCATGGGGTGACCCGGTCGGACCGGCCGACGACCCCGCCCTCGCGGCCGAGCGCATCGTGCACGTGCTGACCGCCCGCCGGTGATCGCCCGGCGGGCGCTGCGGTTTCTACCAGCCCCGGGCCTTCCACTCCGGAAGGGCCGGGCGCTCGGCGCCCAGGGTGGTGTCCTTGCCATGGCCCGGGTAGACCCAGGTCTCGTCGGGCAGGCGGTCGAAGATCCGCTCCACCACGTCGGTGTAGAGCTGGGTGAAGCGCTCGGCGTCCTTCTGCGTGTTGCCGACGCCGCCCGGGAACAGGGAGTCGCCGGTGAACAGGTGGAGGCCCGCCGGCCCGCCGTCGTACAGCAGGGCGATCGAGCCCGGCGTGTGGCCCCGCAGGTGGATGACCTCCAGGCTCACCTCGCCGACGCTGATCGTGTCGCCGTGCTCGACCGGGTGGGCGACCGGCACCGGCAGCGCGGGGGCGTCGAGCGGGTGGGCGATCACCTCGGCCCCCGTGACCTTGGCGACCTGCTCCAGCGCCTGCCAGTGGTCGCCGTGCTGGTGGGTGGTGGCGATCGAGCGGACCGCCTGGTCGGCGATGAGCGCGAGCAGACGGTCGGCCTCGGCCGCGGCGTCGATGAGCAGGCCCTCACCGGTGGCGGTACAGCGCAGCAGATAGGCGTTGTTGTCGAACGGGCCGACGGCGAGCTTGCAGATCGTCAGAGCCGGCAGCTCACGCACGTCGGCGGGACCGCCGACCTGGACGTCACCTGTGTACGTCATGGGTAGTCCTCTGGGGGCGTCGCGGGCAGATCAGCGGGGGCCGGCATCGTCAGCCACGGTGGCGGCTCTGGAAGGCGTGCGCCCCCGGGGCCCGGTGTGCACGATCGCCCCACTGGTACCAGCCTAACCCCCTCGCCACCGGAGCGGCCGGTGAGCCAGGCCAGCATGTCGGCGGGCGTGCCGGCGACCGCCGGGCCGGGGCCGAGGTCGCGCCACCGCTCGGCCTCCCGGCCGCCGCCCATGAGCACGACCTCGCTCACCGTGCTGCGTTCCCGGGGCCACGACCTGCGGCAGTCGTGCAGCTCCCGGCGCACGAACGCCTGCGGCCAGTCCGCGGGACCGTACCCGGCGGCCAGGTCCACGTGGTGCAAGCCGATCTCTCGTAGGCGGCGTACGAGGACGTACCAGGCGGGATGGGGTGGTGGGCGCATGCCCTCCACCTGCGCGGACCAGGCGTGCTCGGGCAGGTCGCGGACGGCGGTGGCCAGGCGGGCGGCGCCGTCCTCCAGCGCGGCCAGGTGCTGGGAGGCGGATCGGGTGGATCCGGCCTCGATCTCGGCGGCGCGGGCCGCGTACGAGGCGTACTGGGGGGTGCGGACGCCGGTCCTCGCCCAGGTGAGGAGGTTCAGGTGGGAATCGGTGGTGCCGGCGACGTGGGCGAGGACGTGCCCCCTGGTCCAGCCGGGCATGAGGGACGGGGCTGTGAGGTCGGTGTCGGAGAGGGCGGCGGCCGTGGCCAGAAACCGGTTCGTGGCGCGGGTCAGCTCGCCCTGGAGCCTCGGCAAAACGGTCATACCTCGATATTTCATCGTTTAAGGTGAATTGGCCTAGGGGCATAAAACCCCAGGTCAGGAGGTTGAACGTTGAAGGGCTCCTGGCACGGCGGGAGATGGCCGTACCCTGAGAGGGACAGGTTCTCGGCGGACGGAGTCGGCGCCGGCCCGAAACTGTCGGAGCCCCCGTCTACCATCCCCGTGGACCTATCCGCCTTTCGACTTCCGGGATCGCCGTGGCAGACCGCCTGATCGTGCGTGGTGCACGAGAACACAACCTCAAGGACGTCTCGCTCGACCTGCCGCGAGACTCGCTGATCGTCTTCACCGGCCTGTCCGGCTCGGGCAAGTCGAGTCTGGCCTTCGACACGATCTTCGCTGAGGGGCAGCGGCGCTACGTCGAGTCGCTGTCGGCGTACGCCCGCCAGTTCCTCGGCCAGATGGACAAGCCCGACGTCGACTTCATCGAGGGCCTGTCGCCGGCCGTGTCCATCGACCAGAAGTCCACCAGCAAGAACCCGCGCTCCACCGTCGGCACGATCACGGAGGTCTACGACTACCTGCGGCTGCTGTGGGCGCGCATCGGCAAGCCGCACTGCCCGGTGTGCGCCCGTCCGATCGCCAGGCAGTCGCCGCAGCAGATCGTCGACCGCGTGATGGATCTGGAGGAGGGCACCCGGTTCCAGGTGCTGGCGCCGGTCATCAGGGGCCGCAAGGGCGAATACGGCGAGCTGTTCCGTGAGCTGCAGAGCAAGGGCTACGCCAGGGCCAGGGTCGACGGCACCGTCGTCCGGCTGGAGGAGCCGCCGACGCTGAAGAAGTACGAGAAGCACGACATCGAGGTCATCGTCGACCGCCTGTCGGTCAAGGAGTCGGCGCGACGCAGGCTCAACGACTCGGTCGAGACGGCGTTGCAGCTGTCCGGCGGCACGATCACGCTCGAGTTCGTCGACCTGCCGGAAGACGACCCCAACCGCGAGCGCTTCTACTCCGAGCACCTCTACTGCCCCTACGACGACCTGTCGTTCGAGGAGCTGGAGCCGCGTTCGTTCTCCTTCAACTCGCCGTTCGGCGCCTGTCCCGAGTGCACGGGCCTGGGCACGAAGATGGAGGTCGATCCCGAGCTGGTGGTGCCCGACCCCGAGCGCACGCTCGCCGAGGGCGCGATCCACCCGTGGTCCGGTGGCCACGCCAGCGAATACTTCACCAGGCTGGTCGAGGCGCTCGGCCACACGGTCGGGTTCACCCTCGACACGCCGTGGGAGAAGCTGCCGAAGAAGGCCCAGAAGGCCCTGCTGTACGGCCACGACGAGCAGGTTCACGTCAGCTACAGCAACCGCTTCGGCCGCAGGCGCTCCTACTACACGACGTTCACCCCCGTCATCCCGTGGGTGCAGCGCCGGCACGCCGAGGCCGAGAGCGACTCCGCGCGCGAGCGGTTCGAGGGCTACATGCGCGAGATCCCGTGCCCGGCCTGTAAGGGGGCCAGGCTCAAGCCGGTCAGTCTCGCGGTGGCGGTCGCCGGCAAGTCGATCGCCGAGGTGTCGTCCATGTCGATCGGCGAGTGCGCGAAGTTCCTCGCCGCGCTCAAGCTGTCCGACCGCGACATGCAGATCGCCGAGCAGGTGGTCAAGGAGATCAACGCCCGCATGGGCTTCCTGCTCGACGTCGGCCTCGACTACCTGAGCATGGACCGCGCCGCCGCCACCCTCGCCGGCGGCGAGGCGCAGCGCATCCGGCTGGCCACGCAGATCGGCTCCGGCCTGGTCGGCGTCCTCTACGTGCTGGACGAGCCGTCCATCGGCCTGCACCAGCGCGACAACATGCGCCTGCTCGACACGCTCGTCCGGCTGCGGGACATGGGCAACACGCTGATCGTCGTCGAGCACGACGAAGACACCATCGCCGCGGCCGACTGGGTGGTCGACATCGGGCCCGGCGCCGGCGAGCACGGCGGCCAGGTGGTCGTCTCCGGCACCGTGCAGGACCTCCTCACCAGCGAGGAGTCCATCACCGGCCAGTACCTGTCCGGGCGCAGGAGCATCCCGATCCCCGCCCAGCGCCGCAAGCGCGACAAGAAGCGGCAGATCACCGTCAAGGGCGCGCGCCAGCACAACCTCAAGGGCGTCGACATCGACTTCCCGCTGGGCGTGTTCACCGCGGTCACGGGCGTGTCGGGGTCGGGCAAGTCGACGCTGGTCAACGACATCCTCTACAACGCGCTGGCCAAGGAGCTCAACGGCGCCCGCACGGTGCCCGGCCGGCACTCGCGGATCAACGGCATGGACCAGGTCGACAAGGTGGTCCACGTCGACCAGTCGCCGATCGGCCGCACCCCGCGCTCCAACCCGGCCACCTACACCGGGGTCTTCGACCACGTCCGCAAGCTGTTCGCGGCCACGGCAGAGGCGAAGGTGCGCGGTTACCAGCCGGGGCGCTTCAGCTTCAACGTCAAGGGCGGGCGCTGCGAGGCGTGCGCGGGCGACGGCACCATCAAGATCGAGATGAACTTCCTGCCGGACGTCTACGTCCCCTGTGAGGTCTGCCACGGCGCCCGTTACAACCGGGAGACGCTGGAGGTCCACTACAAGGGCAAGACGATCTCCGAGGTGCTCGACATGCCGATCGAGGAGGCGCTGGGCTTCTTCGACGCGATCCCCGCGATCAAGCGCCACCTGCAGACGCTCCACGACGTGGGGCTCGGCTACGTACGCCTCGGGCAGCCGGCCACGACGCTGTCCGGCGGCGAGGCGCAGCGCGTCAAGCTCGCCTCCGAGCTGCAGCGGCGGCAGACCGGGCGGACGGTCTACGTGCTCGACGAGCCGACCACCGGCCTGCACTTCGAGGACATCCGGCGGCTGCTCGGCGTGCTGGGGCGGCTGGTCGACGGCGGCAACACGGTGATCGTCATCGAGCACAACCTCGACGTCATCAAGACCGCCGACTGGGTCATCGACATGGGTCCCGAGGGCGGGGCGCGCGGCGGCACACTGGTCGCCAACGGCACGCCGGAGGAGATCGCGCTGGTGGACGAGAGCCACACGGGACGCTTCCTGCGGAAGATCCTCTCCCTGTGACGGCCGCTCGCCGCCTCTGACGGGCACGTGGCCGTCTCCGCGCCGGAGTGGAGCGGAGACGGGCCACGGCGGGCTCAGGGCCGCAGGGCCGTGTCGGCCGGTCGGGCGGCGGCCGGCACGGGGGAGCGGGTGGCGCGGCGGCGGCGTTTGGCGGCGTCGCCGCGTTCCAGCCACCACTCGGCCACCAGCAGCGGCAGCACCCAGCCGAGCCACGCCGACAGTGCCGCCACGGTGCTGCCCATGAGGGCCTCGTCGCCGTGGAAGGTCGTCTCGAACTGCGGCAGCAGCAGGATCGTGAACAGGACGCCGTAGAGCCGGTTGGTGATGATCGACATCGTCAGGGCGAAGCTGCGCACCATCCAGCGGCGGTGGTCGACGAACCTGCGCTGCCGGGCCATCCGCCATCCCGCCAGCGTGCAGCCCAGCCAGAGCAGCGCCAGCAGCACGTTGCTCACCATCGTGACCGGGCCCCACGGCGTCGCCAGCCCGGCCACCAGGCCCAGCAGCCCGCTCGGCAGACAGCCGCCGAAGACGTACGCGCGGCCGATGATGCGGTGCGCACGCGGATGGCGGCCACGGAACCACGGCCAGATCTGCAGGCAGCACGTCACCATCGCCACCGACCCGAACACCACGTGCAGGGAGAGCACCACGAAGTGCGGCGGGAAGAAGTCAGGGGCGGGCACGCGCGACTGACTCGGATCCAGCGACAGGTACGGCGGCAGCGAGAACGCCAGAAAAGCCGCCGCCACCACCATCAGCGGCGCCACCCAGGGACGCCGCCACCACCGGGGACGGGCCGATCGCGCGGGGCCGGCGGGCGAGGGCGCGGTAGAAAGTGTCATGCGCGCAGCCTGCGGCCCGCCGCTGACCGGAGACCTACCGCGCGCTGACCGCCGGGGCCACGTCGCGCACCGCACCCGATGGCCGGACCGAGGGTTGCCGTCAATAAGGTTGAGACCAGGTAACGACCGCACCTCCTCGGGGTCAACAGCGACACGGAGGGCGGGCAGGGGAGATCGACACGGAGCGGGGCGGAGCCATGTCCGACAACGGGTTGGGACGTCGCGAGATGCTGGGTGCGGCGGGGGTCGCGGCGTGCGGGCTGGCGCTCACCGCCTGCGGCGCGGGGCAGGCGCAGGAGCCGCCGAGCCTCAAGGGCAAGGTCATCGCCAAGGCCGCCGACGTGCCCGTGGGCGGCGGCACGCTGGTAGACGACCTGCAGGTCGTGGTGACGCAGCCCGCGCAGGGCGTCTACAAGGCGTTCAGTGCGCGCTGCACGCACAAGGGTTGCAAGGTGAGCACGCCGAAGGACAACGTCATCAGGTGCGCGTGCCACGGCAGCGAGTTCGCCGCCGACACCGGCCAGGCCACCAAGGGCCCGGCCACCGCCCCGCTGGCCTCCTTCCAGGTCAAGCTCGAAGGCGACGGCATCGTGGCGGTCTGAACCGGTAATAGTGCGTAGTTTCCCGGATCGGGCTCGTACAGGCTGAACCGGCGCCAGTGCGCTGGCCGTACCTGACAGCAAGAGCAGATCTGAGAGGACGCACCATGACGGAAACGACGCGGCGGACAGTGGTGTTCGGCGCCGGAGGCGCCGGGCTCGCGGCGGTGCTGACGGCGTGCGCGAGCTACGGCGCGCCGACGACGGACGCGAACGTGCAGGCCGACGAGCCGGCGTCCGCGGCCCCCGAGAAGAGCGCCCCCGAGCAGAAGGGCGGTGCCAAGCCCAAGGCGCTGGCCGACATCTCCGACATCCCCGAGGGCGGCGGCAAGGTCTTCAAGAACCAGAACGTCGTGGTGACGCAGCCGGCGGCGGGCGAGTACAAGGCGTTCAGCGCCACCTGCACCCACCAGGGCTGCGCGGTCGCCGGCGTGTCGAACGGCACGATCAACTGCCCCTGCCACGGCAGCAAGTTCAGCATCCAGGACGGTTCCGTCGCCAACGGCCCGGCGAGCGAGCCGCTGGAGGAGAAGCAGATCACCGTGGACGGTGAGAAGATCAGGCTCGCTTGAGACGCGTCTCATGAATTTTTCACCTGGGTGCGTTTGGGTGGACTTATGGGACAAGACCTGAAGAGCCGCAGGGCGATGATCGCGAGCGTCGGAGCCGGTGGCCTGGCGCTGGCGGTCACCGCGTGCGGCGGCACCGATACCGCGCAGCCTGCCGCCAGCGCCCCCGCCACCGAGTCCAGCGCCGCGCAGTCCGGGGCGCCGCAGTCGAGCGCCCCGCAGGGCGGCACCGCTCTGGCCAAGACGGCCGACATCCCGGTCGGCGGCGGCACGATCTTCAAGGACCAGAAGATCGTGGTGACGCAGCCGGCGGCGGGCGAGTTCAAGGCGTTCAGCGCCACCTGCACCCACCAGGGTTGCGCGGTCGGCAGCGTCGAGGATGGGGCGATCGTCTGCCCCTGCCACGGCAGCACGTTCGCCATCGCCGACGGCGCGGTGACGAACGGCCCGGCCGAGCAGCCGCTGGCGGCTCAGCAGATCACCGTCGAGGGCGACCAGATCATGCTCGCCTGAGCGGGAGCACTCACGCTGTCAGGGCATGCCCGCCGTACGTTCACGCAAAGTACGGCGGGCCACCTTGTCGGTGCGGGCTACTAGGCTTGAAACGTGGCGAGATCAGCGGGCAACACCTTGAGTTTCCGGCCCAAGCCGGGTTCGATCCCCGAATCCCCAGGGGTCTACCGGTTCAGGGACGCCGGTGGCAGGGTGATCTACGTCGGCAAGGCCAAGAGCCTGCGCCAGCGGCTCAACTCCTACTTCGCCGACTTCTCCGCCCTGCACCCGCGCACGCAGACCATGCTCACCACGGCCGCCGGCGTCGACTGGACGGTGGTCGGCACCGAGGTGGAGGCGCTGCAGCTCGAATACTCCTGGATCAAGGAGTTCGACCCGCGCTTCAACGTCAAGTACCGCGACGACAAGTCCTACCCGTACCTCGCCGTCACCATGGGCGAGGACTTCCCGCGCGTGCAGGTCATGCGCGGCGCCAAGCGCAAGGGCACGCGCTACTTCGGCCCCTACTCCCACGCCTGGGCCATCCGCGAGACCGTCGACCTGCTGCTGCGCGTCTTCCCCGTGCGCACGTGCAGCGCCGGGGTCTTCAAGCGGGCCGGGCAGATCGGCCGGCCGTGCCTGCTGGGCTACATCGACAAGTGCTCGGCGCCGTGCGTTGCCCGGGTCACCCCCGAGGAGCACCGCGCGCTCGCCGAAGACTTCTGCGACTTCATGGGGGGCAACACCAGCCGCTTCATCAAGCGGCTGGAGAAGGAGATGCGCGAGGCCGCCGCCGAGCAGGAATACGAGCGGGCCGCCCGGCTGCGCGACGACATCCAGGCGCTGCAGCGGGCGCTGGAGAAGCAGGCGGTCGTGCTCGGCGAAGGCACCGACGCCGACGTGATCGCGCTGGCCGAAGACCCGCTCGAAGCCGCCGTCCAGGTCTTCTACGTACGCGGCGGGCGCATCCGCGGCCAGCGCGGCTGGGTGGTCGACAAGGTCGAGGAGACCTCGCCGGGCGAGCTGGTCGAGCAGTTCCTGCTGCAGATGTACGCCGAGGCGAGCCCCGAGGCGATGCCCCGTGAGGTGCTCGTGGCCGCGCTGCCGCCCGACAGCGACGCGGTGACCGAGCTGCTCAGCGAGCAGCGTCGCGCCCGCGTCGACGTACGCGTGCCGCAGCGCGGCGACAAGAAGGCGCTCATGGAGACCGTCGAGCGCAATGCCAAGGAGTCGCTGGCCCAGCACAAGATCCGCCGCGCCAGCGACCTGACCACCCGCAGCAAGGCGCTGCAGGAGATCGCCGAGGCGCTCGACCTCGACCAGGCGCCGCTGCGCATCGAGTGTTACGACGTCTCCCACCTGCAGGGCGAGAACGTCGTGGCGTCCATGGTGGTGTTCGAGGACGGCCTGGCGCGCAAGAGCGAATACCGCCGCTTCGCCGTCAAGACCAAGGAAGGCGACGTCGCCTCGATCCACGAGGTGATCTCCCGCCGCTTCCGCCGCTACCTGGAGGAACGCTCGGCGACCGGCGAGCTCGCGCCCGACGACGACGCCCACGGCCCCATCGACCCCGAGACGGGCAAGCCGCGCAAGTTCGCCTACCCGCCCAACCTCGTCGTGGTCGACGGCGCCGGCCCCCAGGCGGCCGCGGCGCAGCGGGCGCTCGACGAGCTCGGCATCGACGACGTGGCGGTGTGCGGGCTGGCCAAGCGGCTGGAGGAGGTGTGGCTGCCGGGCGACGACCAGCCGGTGATCATGCCTCGTTCAAGCGAGGGTCTCTACCTGCTGCAACGCGTGCGGGACGAAGCACACCGCTTCGCCATCACCTACCATCGTTCGAAGAGGTCCAAGACGGTGAAGGAGAGCGCGCTCGACGGCGTGCCCGGCCTGGGGCCGGCCCGGCGGCAGGCGTTGCTCAGACACTTCGGCTCCGTGAAAAAGCTGCGCGATGCCACTGCCGCCGAGATCTGTGCGGTTCCCGGCATCGGCCCGTCCATCGCCGAGGTCATCGTGTCGACGCTGAAGGGAGAGTCACCTTGATCTCGTCAGGATGCCAGGGTGTTCACGCAGGAGCATCAGGCGGCCGCGCCGTACGCGGCGCCGCCGTGGAGAGCCGTGAGAGCCGCCGGGCCGTCGCGCCGGGCGGGCCGTCGGGCGGGGTGAGCCGATGAGCGCCGACCACGCCGGCGGGCCGGCCCCCGGGCAGGACGACGACATGAGCGCCAGGCCCGGCGCCGAGCCCGGTGAGGGCGTGCGCACCGAGACGGCGTTCGTCATCGTCACCGGCATGTCGGGGGCGGGCCGCAGCACCGCGGCCAAGGCCCTTGAGGACCTCGGCTGGTTCGTCATCGACAACCTGCCGCCGGGGCTGCTGTTCGCGATGGCCGAGGAGGCGGGCAAGGTCAAGCTCGCCGCCGACAAGGTGGCCGCCGTCGTCGACGTGCGCAGCCTCGCCTTCACCACCGACCTCAACGCCGCCATCGAGGAGCTCGAAGCCCGCGGCGTGCGGGTGCGGGTGGTGTTCCTCGAGGCCAGCGACGAGGAGCTGGTGCGCAGGTTCGAGAACGTCCGCCGGCCCCACCCGTTGCAGGGCGAGGGGCGGCTGGTCGACGGCATCGCCCGTGAGCGCGGCATCCTGCGCGAGGTGCGGGCCAACGCCGACCTGGTGATCGACACCTCGACGCACAACGTCCACGAGCTGCGCAACAAGATCGTTACGTACTTCGGCGGGGACGACCGGCCCGGGCTGCGGCTCAACGTCGTGTCCTTCGGCTTCAAGTACGGCCTGCCGGTCGACGCCGATCTCGTGGTCGACTGCCGCTTCCTGCCCAACCCGCACTGGGTGCCCGACCTGCGGCCGATGAACGGGCTCGACCCGGCCGTCAGCGAATACGTCCTCGGGCAGCCGGGTGCCAAGGAGTTCCTCGACGCGTACGAGGAGGTCCTGCAGGTGGTCGCCGCCGGATACGGGCGCGAGGGCAAGAGCTACGCGACGCTCGCCGTGGGCTGCACGGGCGGCAAGCACCGCAGTGTCGCCATGGCCGAGCAGATCGCCGCTCGGTTGCGTGATCGCGGGGTGGAGGTCCAGGTCAGCCACCGGGATGTGGGCCGCGAGTGACCGATGGTGCCGTCGAAGCCGGCTCGCCTCCTCCGCAGGGCGACGAGCCGGTCGCGTCCGCCTTCGACGTGGGCCCCCTACCGGCCCATCACGGTGACGGACCCTGTTCGGCCGGGCGGAGTGAGTTCCGCTCGGCCGGAGGGGTTCTCCCGGTGGGGCGCTGTGGCGGCTCCGGTGGGATCCGCTCGGTTGGTGGCGGTGATGAGGGCCCTGACGGCGTTCCTTCGGCCGGCCCCCGCGTCCATCGCCGACCGGCTGGAGTTCGGTCTGGTGGGCGCGATGAGGGTTCTCGATCCGCTGGGCGGGGTAACGGAGTTCGGCCGGTCGGTTATGGTGGCGCATCCCCTTGGGGGCCGGGCGCAGATGGTGGCTTCCCCGTACGGGGGAGTGGTGAGCGGGGCGTGCGCGAGCACGACCTGGACATGGACGAGACGCCCGCCCGGGCAGACCGGGACCGGGCGCATGAGAGAGCGGTGAGCGCGTTTTGCGGGAAGAGGTCGGGGCCCGGGCGATTCGCCGTGCTGAACCCGGACACTCCGGGTTCGGTCCGCAGGTCGTGGCACTGGGCGGCGGGCATGGCCTCTACGCCTCCCTGTCGGCATTACGGATGGTCACCGACCGCCTGACCGCGGTCGTGACGGTGGCCGACGACGGCGGCTCCAGCGGCCGGCTGCGCCGCGAGCTCGGCGTGCTGCCCCCCGGCGACCTGCGCATGGCGCTGGCCGCGCTGTGCGGCGACGACGAGTGGGGCAGCACCTGGAGCGAGGTCGTCCAGCACCGCTTCCGCAGCGAGGGCGAGCTGCACGGGCACGCGGTCGGCAACCTGCTGATCGTGGCGTTGTGGGAGCTGCTCGGCGACCCCGTGACAGGGCTCGACTGGGTCGGCCGGCTGCTCGGCGCGCACGGCAGGGTGCTGCCGATGGCCTCCGTACCGCTCGACATCGTGGCCGAGGTGGAGCTCGACGGCGTCGTCTCGACCATCCGCGGGCAGGTGGCGTGCGCTTTGACACCGGGACGGGTGCAGGCGATCTCGCTCGTGCCCGAGGACCCGCCCGCGCGTCCTGAGGCCGTCGCGGCGGTGCTGGAGGCGGACTGGGTGGTGTTCGGGCCCGGGTCGTGGTTCACCAGCGTGCTGCCACACCTCAAGGTGCCCGAGCTGGCCAGGGCGCTGCACGCGACCAAGGCCAAGCGGCTGGTCACGCTCAATCTGGCGCCGCAACCGGGCGAGACCGACGATTTCTCCCCCCAGCAGCATCTGGAGGTGCTCGGGCAGCACGCTCCCGATCTGTCGATCGACGTCGTGCTCGCCGACACCGGGATCGTGGACGACCCCGGCGCTCTGGAGAAGTCGGCCGCCGCGCTCGGCGCCCGGCTCGTCATGGCCGATGTGGCCGCCGGTGACGGCTCGCCGAGGCATGACCCACGACGTCTTGCCTCCGTCCTGGACGAGATTTTCCTCCAGAAGCGTTGATCCTGGTCGGCGTGGCGCGAAGGTGCGAGAGACTCAAGAGAGCCGGTCTGAATGGGGGAGAGGACTATCGCATGGCGATGACAGGTGTGGTCAAAGACGAACTGAGCCGCCTGCCGGTGCTCAAGCCGTGCTGCCGTAAGGCGGAGGTTTCTACGCTGCTGCGGTTCGCCAGCGGCCTGCACCTGGTGGGCGGGCGGATCGTGATCGAGGCCGAACTCGACACCAACGCCACCGCACGGCGGCTGATCAAGGACATCGGCGAGGTGTTCGGGCACAAGGCGGAAGTGCTCGTGCTCGCGCCCGCCGGCCTGCGCAAGGGCTCGCGCTACGTCGTACGCGTCTACCGCGACGGCGAGGCGCTGGCCCGGCAGACGGGTCTCATCGACAACCACGGCCGCCCGGTGCGCGGCCTGCCCCGCCAGGTCGTGGCGGGCGCCGCCTGCGACGCCGAGGCGGCCTGGCGTGGCGCTTTCCTGGCGCACGGCTCGCTGACCGAGCCGGGCAGGTCCATGTCGCTGGAGGTCACCTGCCCGGGGCCGGAGGCGGCGCTGGCGCTGGTCGGGTCCGCGCGGCGGCTGAAGATCCACGCCAAGGCGCGCGAGGTGCGCGGCGTCGACCGCGTCGTGGTACGCGACGGTGACGCGATCAGCGCGCTGCTCACCCGGCTCGGGGCGCACGACAGTGTGCTGGCCTGGGAGGAGCGGCGCATGCGCCGCGAGGTGCGGGCCACGGCGAACCGGCTGGCCAACTTCGACGACGCCAACCTGCGGCGGTCGGCGCGGGCCGCGGTGGCGGCCGGGGCGCGGGTGCAGCGGGCGCTGGAGATCCTCGGGGACGAGGCGCCTGAGCACCTCGTGGTGGCCGGGCGGCTGCGGGTCGAGCACAAGCAGGCGTCTCTGGAGGAGCTGGGGCAGATCGCCGACCCGCCGCTGACGAAGGACGCCATCGCGGGGCGGATCCGGCGGCTGCTGGCGATGGCCGACAAGCGGGCCTCCGACATGGGCATCCCCAACACCGAGGCGAACCTCACGGTGGACATGCTCACCCCCTGACGCGGTCTTGGCGCATGGGAGCGCCGTCAAGCGGACGGCGCTCGCCCGCGTCTCTCTGCCGACGAGTGCCCGCGGGGCGGGTGCCGTGGAGCCGGAGTCGGCGCGTGTCCGGGGGAGTACGGGGTGAGCGACAGGGGTTCCCGCCGGTTCCAGGCCGGCTGCGCGAAGGGTCCCGTCAGTCCTGGGT
>NZ_SMKQ01000195.1 GCF_004348995.1 Nonomuraea terrae | reverse complement strand
TCAGTTGTGTATAAGAGACAGACGGTGAGGTCGGCGCCGCGCGAGCCCATCGGGTCCGTGGCTCGCAGGCCGGCCGTGGCCACCACCCGGCTGATGTCGCTCGGCGTCAGCAGCCCGATCAGGCAGCCGTCCGGGGCCAGGACCACGGCGCGCCCGTCGGCGGAGCCGCGCATCCGCTCCAGCAGGTCCATCAGCGGCTCGTCGGCCCGCGCCTGCGGCACCTCCGCGGCCGGGCAGGCGATATCACGCAATTTCGTGACTTCGCGGTCGCGCGGGTCCACCTGGCGGATGCGGTTGAGCGTCACCAGCCCGGCGAACCGGCCGCCGTCGTCCACCAGCGGGTACGTCGACAGCCGCCGCCGCATCACCACCCGTTCGACCAGCCCGGCCACGGTCTCGTCCGGATGAGCGGTGACCGGCTGCCCGGACATCACGTCGCTCACCCGCAGCCCGTACAGGGCGGTGCCGAGCTGGGTGTGCTGCTCCTCCGCGCTGGCCGCGTTCACCAGGAACCATCCGATCAGCGCGAGCCACAGACCCTGGAACCCGACGCCGGTGACAAGCTCGAGGAAACCCAGGGCGATGAGCGCGTACCCGAAGATCCGGCCGGCGCGCGCGGCGGTGATCGCGGCCCGCGTGCGGTCGTGCCAGCGCGCCCACAGGGCGGCGCGCAGCACCCGCCCGCCGTCCAGCGGCGCGGCGGGGATCAGGTTGAACACGGCCAGCAGCACGTTCACCGCGGCCAGGTAGACGAAGATCCCGGCCACCAGCGGCGCCCCCGCCAGGGCGCCGACGAGCCACGCCACCGCGCCGAACAGCACCCCGCACAGCAGACTCGCCACCGGCCCCACGATCGCGATCCGCAGGTCGGCGCCGGGCGAGCGGGGCTCCCCGCGCAGCTCGGCCACTCCGCCGAGCAGCCACAACGTGATGCCGGACACCTCGATGCCGTGCCGTCGCGCCGTCATGGCGTGCGCGAGTTCGTGGGCGAGCAGCGACAGCAGGAACAACACGGCGGAGACCAGGCCGGCCAGCACGTAGACGAGCACCGAATGACCGGGGAAGACCACCGGGAACCGGCCGAAGGCCAGGCCCACCACGAGGATCGCGACGATGACGAGCACGCTGACGTTCAGCCCGACGCGGACGCCTCCGATGGTGCCCAGAGAGATCGAGGAGCGCATGTTTCCTCCCGGGGTGGCGTGTCCGCTCCTTTTACCCACGCATCGGCGCAGGTCACGTGACGAACGCGCCCATCCCCGTGACGGCCCGGCCGACGATCAGCGTGTTGATCTCGCGGGTGCCCTCGTAGGAGTAGATGGCCTCGGCGTCGGCGACGAAGCGGGCGATGTCGTAGTCGAGGATGATCCCGTTGCCCGCGAGCAGTTCCCGCGCCCAGCCGACGACCTGGCGCATCTGCGTCGTGCAGTACGCCTTGGCCAGCGCCGAGTGCTCGTCGTGGAAGACGCCCTCGTCCTGGAGCTGGGCCAGGCGCACCACCATGCCGAGGCAGGCGGTGGCGTTGCCCAGCATCCTGACCAGCAGGTCCTGCACGAGCTGGAACTTGGCGATGGGCCGGCCGAACTGCTCGCGCTCCTTGGAGTAACGCAGCGCGATCTCGTACGCGGCCAGCATGACCCCGACGGCCTGCCAGGCGACGCCGCTGCGGGTCCTGCGCAGGATCCGCGCCGTGTCGCGGAAGGAACGGGCGTCCTGCAGCCGGTTGGCCTCGGGGACGCGGCAGCCGCTCAGGGCGATGTCGGCGTTCTGCACGGTGCGCAGCGCCATCTTGTTCTCGATCTTCGTGGCGGTGAAGCCGGGCGTGCCCTTCTCCACCACGAAACCCTTGACCTTCCCGTCCTCGGTGTCACGCGCCCAGACGACGACGAGGTCCGCGAACGTGCCGTTGCCGATCCAGCGCTTGGACCCGTCGAGCAGCCACGTGTCGCCCTCGCGCCTGGCTGTCGTGCGCAGCCCGCCCGCCACGTCCGAGCCGCCGGTCGGCTCCGTCAGCGCGAACGCGCCGATCCGCTCCATCCTGCTCATCTCCGGCAGCCACCGCTGACGCTGCTCGGCCGAGCCGCACGCGGCGATGCTGCCCATGGCCAGGCCGGTGTGCACGCCGAAGAAGGTGGCCATCGACGGGTCGGCGTGCGCCATCTCCAGCGCCAGGAAGCCGCTGAGCAGGCCGCTCGGCTTGGGGCCCGGGCACTCGGGGTAGGCCAGGCCGGCGATGCCCAGCTCGGCGTACCCCTTGACCAGGTCGAGCGGGAACTCGGCGCGGGCCCAGCAGTCGTTGGCGATGGGGACGACCTTCTCCTTCAGGAACTCCCGCACCCGCAGCAGAATGGCCCGCTCCTCCTCGGAGAGCAGGTTCTCGAACGCGTAGAAGTCCCCGGTCAGCAGCTCGGACATGGCCCGGCCCCTACCCCCGCCGCCTCCCGCGACACTGAGGACACGCGCCAACCGGTCGGCTTACGCTGCCGGGATGACGATCGGTGCATATCCCCTCGATCTCGACCGGACCGCCATCGAGAAGCTCGGCCGGGAGGCCGTGGAGTTCCTGGCCGGCTGGCTCGCGGAGCTCGGCTCGGCCCCGGCCAGCGACTACGACCACGCGGCGGAGCTGTCCGCCCTGGTGCGCCGCCCGCCGTCCGGCGCACCGGGCGACTTCGGCGCGCTGCTGGAGACGTTCCGCCGGGCCGCCGGGCAGGGCGTGGACACCGCGGGCCCCGGCTATCTCGCGTACTTCCCGGCGGGCGGGCTGGTCTCGGCCGCGCTCGCCGAGATGCTGGCCCAGGCCGCCAACCGCTACACCGGCGTGGCCCAGACGGCGCCCGCGCTGGTCGCGATGGAGCAGGGGGTGCTGACCTGGTTCTGCGACCTGTTCGGGCTGCCGGCCGGCGCGGGCGGGCTGGTGACCACCGGCGCGTCGCCTGCCACGCTGTCGGCGGTGCTGGCCGCGCGGCAGCACCGGCTCGGCGAGGACATCGCCGGCGGCACCCTGTACGTCACCGAGCACACGCACTACTGCGTCGCCAAGGCCGCCCGCATCGCGGGGCTGCCCGCCGGCCGCGTCCGCACGGTTCCGGCGACCGGCCGCCTGCGCATGGACGTGGCCGCCGCCGCCGAGATGATCGCCGCCGACCGGGAGGCGGGGTTGCGCCCGTTCCTGCTGGTGGGAACGGCGGGCACCACCGACACCGGGACGATCGACCCGCTGCCCGAGCTGGCGGAGCTCGCCCGGCGGGAGGGGATGTGGTTCCACGTCGACGCGGCGTACGGTGGCGGGTTCCAGCTGACGCGACGGGGCCGCGCCGCGCTCGCCGGCGTCGGGGAGGCCGACTCGCTCGCGCTCGACCCGCACAAGAGTCTCTTCCTGCCGTACGGCACCGGGCTGCTGCTGGTGCGCGACCCCGCCCTGCTGCGGGAGGCGCACGCCGCCGACGGCCAGTACCTGCAGGACATCGGCCGGATGGACGACCTGCCCGACTTCGGCAACCTCGGCATCGAGCTGACCCGGGAGTTCCGCGGCCTGCGCCTGTGGCTGCCGCTGCACCTGCACGGCGTACGGGCCTTCGAGGAGGAACTGGACGAGAAGCTCGACCTGGCCGCGCACGCCTACGCGGAGCTGGCCGGCGACCCGCGCTTCGAGGCGCCCTGGGAGCCGGACCTGACGGTGATCGTCTTCCGGCTGCGCGGCGGCGACGAGCCCAACCGGCGGCTGCTCGCCGCCGTCAACGACAGCCGGCGGGTCTACCTGAGCAGCACGACCATCGGCGGGCGGTTCTTCCTGCGCCTGTGCGTGCTGAGCTTCCGCACCCACGCCGACCGCGTTGCCGAGGCCCTCGCCGTCATCCGGGAGGCCGCGGACCGCTGCGCCGGATGAGGAAGCGGCCGAGCCGCCGCCCCGGCGTCTCGATCAGGTGGTACGTCACGGCGCTCAGCGGGATCAGGACCGCGTAGAACACGGTCAGGCCCGGCGCCACGTGCAGCAGGAGCGGGTGCAGCAGGTAGAGCGAGAAGCTGATCGTGCCCAGCCAGGCCAGCCAGCGCGGGAACACCCGCCCGCGCAGCGCGAACGCCGCCGCGAACACACCGAACGCCAGCGCCAGCGCGGGCGCCCAGCCCGGGTCGTCCTTGGCCGGGAGCCCGCAGGCCAGCACCGCCGCGACCGCGAGCACGGCGGCCCGCGGCGGGATCTGGCCTCGTTCGGCCCGGTACACGGCGGTGCCCGCGAACATCGTGGCCACAATGATCACGCCCTGCCAGGTGCCGCCCCGGCTGCCCAGCACCGCCAGCGCCAGCCCGAGCAGCCCCCCGGCCACCGCCGCGGCCGTACGCACCCGCCCCCGGCCGAGCACGGTCACCGCGATGGCGGCGGCGACGGCGAGGCCGAGCAGCACGGCGGCCGCGTCGGCGCCGCCGCCGATCGTGGCCCCGGGCAGCAGCAGGCCCAGCGGCACGGCCGCCACCGCCAGCCCTCCCGCGATCCCGGCCGACCGGTGCCCCTGCCGCACCGCGAACAACGCCACGCACATCAGGTAGAACGCCATCTCGTAGGAGAGCGTCCAGGTGACGTCGATGACGGCGGGCAGGTTGAGCAACTCCTGCAGCATCGTCACGTTGCCGAGCACGACCACCGGCAGCGGCCGGTCGGCCAGCTCCGGCGGCAGGGGCAGCGCGCCCGCCCCGGCGAGCGCGAGCACCAGCGCGAAGGCGGCCAGCAGCAGCGGCAGCAGACGGAAGGCGCGTCCGGTCCAGAACGCGCTCAGGTCACCGCGCCGTTCCAGCGAGGCCGGGATGATGTAGCCGCTGACCAGGAAGAACACGAAGACCCCGCACGTGCCGAGGTCGACGCGGCCGTCCACCGCCGCCCAGAGACCGGGCACGAACGTCCAGCCGGCGTGGTGCAGGGTGACGGCCAGCGCTGCCGGCCCCCGCAGGGCGTCCAGCCAGGCCAGCCGGGCGGGGGCTTGGGACATTTGTCGGAGTCTAGGACAATTGTCGCCTTGTTCTTTACGCCGAGCATGCCCAAGCCCCCCGGCGGTCAGCCGTTGAGGCGGGCCAGTTCCTCCGCGGTCAGCTCCAGGTCCGCGGCACGGACGGAGTCGAGGATGCTCTCCGGCCGGCTCGCGCCCGGGATCGGGATCACCACGGGGCTGCGGGCCAGCTCCCAGGCCAGGCAGACCTGGTACGGCGAGACGCCGCGCGCCGCGGCGATCCCGGTGAAGACGGCGTTGCGCTCGGTCGTCTCCCCGGTGCGGCCGATGCCGCCGAGCGGCGACCAGGGAAGGAACGCCAGGCCCAGCTCCTCGCACACGTCGATCTCCGGCTCGCTGCTGCGGAAGCGCGGGGAGTACTCGTTCTGGACGCTCACCAGGCGGTCGCCGAGGATCGCGCGGGCGAGCCTGATCTGCTCGGGATTCGCGTTCGAGATTCCGGCCATCTGGATCTTGCCGGCGTCGTGCAGCTCCTTGAGCGCCCCCATGGTCTCCTCGTACGGCACGTTCGGGTCGGGCCGGTGGTGCTGGTAGAGGCCGATGCTGTCGACCCCGAGCGCCTTGAGCGAGCGGTCGCACGCCTTCCTCAGGTAGTCGAGGCTGCCGTCGCGGCCCCAGCCTTCGGGCGTGCGGGTGTGGCCGCCCTTGGTCGCCACCAGCACCGAGCCGGTGTCGCCGCCCCATAGCGACAGGGCGCGGGCGACCAGGCGCTCGTTGTGACCGACGTCGGTGTGCGAGGGGGTGTAGGCGTCCGCGGTGTCGACGAGCGTGACGCCCGCGTCCAGGGCCGCGAGAATGGTACGGATCGACTGGTTCTCGTCGGGCATGTGCCCGGCCACCGACATGGGCATGGCGCCCAGCCCGATGACGCCGACCTGGCGCTTTCCGATGGCGCGCGTTCTCATGGCATTGTGCATGACGCCCAGCCTCTCCGCTGGAGCGCACTCCAGGTCAAATCGACCTGTGAGCCACCATGCGGGATCTACGAAGATCTGCCGCTCCTTGACACGGAGGTGACATGGAGCGTCCCTTGAACTGCCTATTTTTATGTCATGCGGACAAATGGGACGCGCGACGAGCCAGGTGACTGCCGGTACCTGCCCATCGGCGAGCACGGCCTGATCGGCGACCTGCGCACGGTCGCGCTCGTGGGGACCGACGGCACCATCGACTGGTACTGCTGCCCCAGGTTCGACGCGCCCAGCGTGTTCGGCTCGCTCCTCGACGCCGACCGGGGCGGGTCGTTCGAACTGTGCGCCGACATCCCGGCGACCACGAAACAGTTCTACTTCCCCGACACCAACGTCCTCATCACCCGCTTCTTCGCCGGCGACGGCGTGGGCGAGATCCAGGACTTCATGCCGATCGCGGAGAACCCCCGCGAAGTGGACCGGCACCGGCTGATCCGCCGGGTCGCCTGCGTGCGCGGCTCGATCCCGTTCCGCGCCAGGATCGCCCCCCGTTTCGACTACGCCCGCCAGCCCCACACCGCGCACAAGAACGGCTCCAGGATCACGTTCTCCTCGCCGTCCATGGACCTCGCCCTGTTCGCCAGCGTGCCGCTCGAGACCGACGGGCAGGACGCCTGGAGCCACTTCCTGCTGCGCGAGGGCGACCACGCGGTGTTCGCCCTCGACCGGCTCGCGCCCGGCGTCGAGGTGCGCGGGTGCCCGATCGAGGAGGCCGAGGCGGAGTTCGTCGCCACGGTGCGGTTCTGGCGCGGCTGGCTGTCGCACTCCCGCTACCGGGGCCGCTGGCGCGAGGTCGTCCACCGCTCAGCCCTGACGCTGAAGCTGCTCACGTACGCCCCGACCGGCGGCATCGTCGCCGCGCCCACGACCAGCCTCCCCGAGCGGCTCGGCGGCGAGCGCAACTGGGACTACCGGTACGTGTGGGTGCGCGACGCCGCCTTCTGCGTCTACGCCCTGCTCAGGCTCGGCTTCACCGACGAGGCCGAGGCGTTCATGGGCTTCCTGTCGGAGCACGTCTCGATCGACTGCTGCCCGGGCGACCCCACCCCGCCCCTGCAGATCATGTACGGCATCGACGGCCGCAGCGACCTGCCCGAGCAGGAGCTCACCCACCTGGAGGGCTACCGCAAGTCGGCGCCCGTGCGCATCGGCAACGCCGCCGCCGACCAGCTCCAGCTCGACATCTACGGGGCCCTCATCGACTCCATCTACCTCTACAACAAGTGGGGCCGGCCGATCTCCAGCGACCGCTGGGACGAGGTGTGCACGCTGGTCAACTGGGTCTGCGACAACTGGGACCAGCCCGACGAGGGCATCTGGGAGACACGCGGCGGGCGTAAGGACTTCGTCTACTCGCGGCTGATGTGCTGGGTCGCCATCGAACGCGCCATGCGGATGGCCGCCCAGCGCGGCCTGCCCGCCGACATCCCGCGCTGGCGGCGCGCACGCGACTCCATCTACCGCGGCATCATGCGGCAGGGCTGGTCGGGCCGCCTGCAGGCGTTCGTCCAGCACTTCGCCGACGAGGTCCTGGACGCCTCGCTGCTCATGATGCCGCTGGCGAAGTTCGTCTCCCCGACCGACCCCAAGTGGCTGTCCACCCTGGACGCGCTCGGCGACGGCCTGGTCTCCGACTCGCTGGTCTACCGCTACGACCCCGAGGTCAGCCCCGACGGGCTGGAGGGCCCCGAGGGCACGTTCTCGATCTGCTCCTTCTGGTACGTCGAGGCGCTGTCCCGCGCCGGCCGCCTCGACGAGGCGCGCCTCGCCTTCGAGAAGATGCTGACCTACGCCAACCACCTCGGCCTGTACGCCGAGGAGATCGGGCACACCGGCGAGCAGCTCGGCAACTTCCCGCAAGCGATCACCCACCTCGCCCTGATCAGTGCCGCCTTCAACCTCGACCAGGCGCTCGGATAACCGTGGCATGCACGGATCCTGTCGAGCGCGGCGCCCGGCCGCGGAGCGGACCTTGAGCGTGACCGCGTCCGGCGGCATTCCAGGCGGTGTGGTAGGGGAGACGTTTCCGGCGATCTTCGTGACCGACGCCGACGGCACCATCGTCGGCTGGACGCCGTTCGCCGAGGAGCTCTTCGGTTACCGCGCCGCCGAGACCCTCCACCGGCCCAGCGCGATCCTGCTGCCCGGCGACGGCATGGCCGGCATGCGGACGTGGCTACGGCGGTTCAGCGGTGAGGAGCGCTGGTCGGGCGTGGCCGAGATGCGCCACCGCGACGGCGGCAAGATCGTCGTGCACATCGAGGCCACCCGCTTCCTGTGCTCCGCCGAGCGACCCGGCTGGATCCTGCGGCCGACGCCGTTGGCCGGCGACGTCGCCCGCCGCAGGAGCTCGGTGCTGGAGGCGCTCGTCAGCCACTTCCCCGTGGCGATGGCCATCTGGGACCGTGACCTGCGGGTCGTCTGGCTGAACGAGGCGGCGCAGACCCTGCGGCGGGTCTTCCCGCACTACCGGGTCGGCGTCTCGCTGGCGGAGCCGCTGCCCGGCGTGGACGTCGAAGCGGCCCGCCACGCCATGCGCAAGGTCCTCGCCGACGGCACACCCATGATCGACCGGGAGGCCCGGTGGAAGGCGCCCGACGACAGCGAGGAACGCACCCTGTCGACCTCGCTCTTCCGCATCGAAGGGCTGGACGGCCGCCCGCTCGGCGTGTGCTCGCTGGCCCTCGACATCACCAACAGCGTGGCGCGCGACCAGCTCGCCCTCATCCGCGAGGCCAGCATCCGCATCGGCACCACGCTCGACATCATCAAGACCGCCCAGGAGCTGGCCCTCCTGGCGGTGCCGGTGCTCGCCGACTTCGTCACGGTCGACCTCGCCGAGGCGGTCATGGCCGACGAGGAGGCCGCGCAGCGCCTGCAGGGCGCGGAGCCGGGCGGGCCCGTGTTCCGCCGGGCGGGCGTGGCCTCGATCCGCGAGGGCGTCCCCGAATCCGTCTTCGCGATCGGGGAGCCCGTCTTCGTCCCCGAGTCCTCGCCGTTCGCCCGGACCCTGGCCAGCGGCAGGTCGCACTTCGAGCCGGTGTTCGACCCCCCGCCCGGCGGCTGGCTCGACCAGGATCCGACGCGGGCCAAGGCGGTCAGGGACTCGGGGATGCACAGCCTGATCGTCGTGCCGCTGAAGGCCCGCGGGGACATCCTCGGCGTCACCGTGCTGACCCGCCACGACAACCCGGCCGCCTTCACCCCCGACGACGTGGTCGTCGCCGAGGAACTCGCCGCCCGCGCCGCGCTCAGCCTGGACAACGCGCGCCAGTACACCCGCGAGCGCGCCGCCGCCCTCGCGCTGCAGCGCAACCTCCTGCCCCGCAACCTCAGGGGCGGCGACGCCCTCGACGTGGCCTCGCACTACCTGCCGTCCGGCACCCGCGACGGCGTCGGCGGCGACTGGTTCGACACCATCCCGCTGGCCGGCGGCCGGGTGGCCCTCGTCGTGGGCGACGTCACCGGCCACGGCATCAACGCCGCCGCCACGATGGGACGCCTGCGCACCGCCGTCCGCACCCTGTCCTACGTGGGCCTGCCGCCCGACGAGGTGCTCGCCCACCTCGACGACCTCGTCGTACGCCTGTCGGAGGAGGACGCCGGCGCCGACGGCCTGCCGGCCAACGCCACCGGGGCCACCTGCGTGTACGCCGTCTACGACCCGGCCACGCGGCGCTGCACCATGGCCGCCGCCGGGCACCCGCCGCCCGCGATCATCCACCCCTCGGGCGAGGTCGGCTTCGTCCGGCTGCCCAGCGGCACCCCGATCGGGGTCGGCTTCGGCGCCTACCAGTCGGTCGAGCTGGAGCTGGCCGCGGGCAGCGTGCTCGCCCTCTACACCGACGGGCTCATCGAGACCCGCGAGGCCGACCTCGACGCGGGCATGGAACGCCTCGGCGCCGTCCTCGGCGGGTACTCGCTGCCGCTGGACCGGCTGTGCGTCGCCGTCATCGACGCCATGGTGGGCGAGCGGCCCGCCGAGGACGACATCGCCCTCCTCCTCGCCCGTACGCGCGTCTGACGCCGTACGCCTCCGGCCTCTAAGGTAAGAAGCCGGGTCTTGGGGAGGAAATCGATGCCGAGCAGTCGCAGGCGGGCCACTCTGGCCACCGTGGCGGCCTCCGCCGGGGTGTCCGTGGCCACCGTCTCCAAGGTGCTCAACGGCCGCAGCGACGTCGCGCCGGACACCCGCCGGCGGGTGCAGTCGCTGCTGGTGAAGCAGGGATACGCCGCCCGGCCGGCCCAGCGGGCGCCGGCCATGGTGGAGCTGCAGGTGAGCGGCGACCTGTGCGCGTACTCCACCGAGATCATCAAGGGCACGCTGGAGGCCGGAGCCGAGGCGCGCGTGCCGGTCGTCATCACCAACGTCAAGGGCGAGCCGCCCTCCGGGGACGCGTGGGCGCGCGGCCTGGCCGCCGGCGGGTGGCAGGCCATGATCCTGCTCACCGACGAGCCGAACCGGCGCCAGCTGGCCTCCCTGACCCGGGCCGGCCTGCCGGTGGTCGTCGTCAACCCGGTCAACCCGCCGCCCCCGCCCGTGACCAGCATCGGCGCCACCAACTTCGCCGGCGGCATGTCCGCCACCCAGCACCTGCTGGCCCTCGGCCACCGCCGCATCGCCTGCCTCGGCGGCCCGGCCGACGCCGCCAGCAGTCAGGCGCGCATGCACGGCTACCGCGCCGCCATGGAGACCGCGGGCGTGCCCGTGCTGCCCGGATACGTACGCACCGCGGGCTTCTGCTACCCGGACGGGCTGCGGGAGGGCGCCGGCCTGCTCGACGTCGAGCCGCGGCCGACGGCGGTCTTCGCCGCCAGCGACGAGATCGCGCTCGCGCTCATGCAGCTGGCCAGGGAGCGCGGCCTGCGCGTCCCCGACGACCTCAGCGTGGTCGGCTTCGACGACACCGAGATCGCCACCCTGACCTCGCCCCCGCTGACGACCGTCCGCCAGCCCCTGCGCGAGATGGGCATCGTCGCCCTGCGCACGGCGCTGCGCCTGGCCGCCGGCGAGACCATCGAGTCGCGCCACATCGAGCTCGCCACCGAGCTCGTCCTCCGCAGCTCCAGCCTGGCCCCCTGACCCCGTCCGGTAGAGTCCCAGCGCGGTCGTCACCGAGTCCGGCGGATCCACCGCCGAGGTCGCCTGGCCGGCGCTCTCGGGCCTGGAGGAGCCGGCGCTGTCGCCGGCGGCGGCCGACGGCCTGGGCCTGGCCGGCCGCTGAACGCTCACCGCCCGCGCAGGGCCCGGTCCAGCTCCCGGCGCAGGATGTGCTGGAACGTGCCGACGTGGTCGGCGTTCATGAGCGTGTAGTGCTCGCCGGGCACTTCGACGTAGCGGTTCTCGCCACGGGTGAAGCCGTCCCACCTGCGCAGCTCGTGGTCCAGCCACTCCTGCTTGGTGCCGCGCAGCGGCCGGCCCGGGAGCGGCGGCAGGGCGGGCGCGGTGTCGGCGTCCGTGGCGATCAGCGGGTCGCCGAGCAGCTCGCCGGCGTGCCGCAGCCCTCACCGACGGCCTGTGCGCCGGAGCGCTCGCCCCGGTCATCGCGGTCTGACCAACACGGAAATAGCCGCCGAACTGGTCATCAGCGTCGCCACCGTCAAGGCGAACCCGCACCATGCGATGTACCCCCGTAGTGCACGCTTCTTACAGGCTGGTCTTGAGCGCGGCGAACCTCTCCCTGACGGCGTCGAGGTCGTTCAGCCGGGGGAACGGTTCACCCTCGGGGACGGCCACTCCCAGGAAGGCGCAGAGCGGCTCCCACCCCTCGCGCACGTCGAACACCAGCAGCCGGTCGGGCGGCAGGGACTCCTCGACCGTCGTGATGTGCCGCTCGAACGCCCTGACGGCCGGCTGCGGCGCGGGCATCCGGTACGGGAAGCCGCCGGCGCCGAACGTCTCCTCGGCGATGCGCCGCAGCAGCGGCTGGATGCGGGCGAACCTCGTACGGAACTCCAGCTCCTCCGGCGACGGTGCCTCCTGCGCCATGGACGCGACCCGCAGTCTGATCATGCTGCGGAAGCTGTCGTACCAGCTCCGCGGGTCGCGGACGGTGAGGATCACCCTGGCCTCCGGGAACGCCTCGGCCAGCGGGCGCCAGAAGAAGCCGGCCGGCCAGTCGGCGCATGACCGGTAGCCGGCGAACAGCCGCTCCCAGCCCTCCCGCGTGTCCGGCACTCCGGGAAGCCAGCGGTCGATGAGCTCCAGATGATCGTAGAGCTCGAACATGTGGTAGCACGGGCCGAATCCGAGCCGCTCCAGCGCGGCCTTGAGCGACAGGGTGCCGGTGCGGGGCAACCCGGCCCCGATCACCTCGATCATCCTCGTCCTCGCTCTCGCGTCCGGGCTCCGGCCTTCGATGCTCTGGCCGCAGAGGTATGGCATATGCCGCGAAAGGGGCGGATGTATGCGTGCCGCGAGATCGACGTGGCCGGATATGACAAAGAACTGACGAGATCTTGGCCTGTGCTTGGGGGTTCCCGCCGCCGGGCCGGGCCGCCGCCGGGCCGGGCCGCCGCCGGGCCGGGCCGCCGGCGGATCGGGCGATCAGGGCATGAGGCAGCGCGGGCGAGAGAGCTCGGGCACGGCGCTCGCGCGACCAGCGACGACTGCATGACGTTACCCATGGTGACGTTGTGCAGTCGGTCGGACGCCGGTGTTTCCGCAGGATGTGGCGCTGCCGCCACTTCTCCGCGACCTTGAGTCCCCGATCTTGTATCGCGACGGTGGACGCGCTCCGTGTTCGCTCTGCTCCATCATGTGACCGAGCCGCCGCTGGAACCCCCAGCCGGCACGACAACGAGGAGAAGACAGCCATGAACGGTATGCGCATCGCCGCCGCCGCGGGCGCCACGGCCCTCACCATGATCACCTTCGCCGCCCCGGCCTCGGCCGCCGCGCGCTCCGGTGACATCTGCATGTGGAGCCAGCGGGACTACAAGGGCGCGTCCTGGTGCTGGAATCCGGGCAACGGCTACGTGGACGTGCCCCCGGCCCTGCACGACAACGTGGGATCCTTCCGAGCCGAGGCGGCCGGCTGCTTCATCAACTGGATCCGCCCAGGCTCCCAGAAGGAGACACGCGTCGTCCGCAACGGTGACTACCGCAGGGTCTACGACAACGACTTCGGCGGCAGGATCGACGCGGTGGCGCCACGCTGCTGACCTGCGCGCAGAATGAGTGACGGGGCCCGGGCATCCTGCCGCCCGGGCCCCGCCCCATGTCCGGGCTCGGAGCCGGCCCAGCCTCCCGGAGATCCCCGCTTGACGAACGCCTTCCGATCATAAATGATTATCCCTACTTATAAAGTAGAGAAAGGCGAGATTGTGCGGGCGCTCATCCTCCTGGGGCTGGTCGGCTTCGTCGCCCAGCTCGTCGACGGCAGCCTGGGCATGGCCTACGGCGTCACCTCCAGCACGCTGCTGCTGGCCATCGGCACCAACGCGGCAGCCGCGTCGGCCACCGTCCACCTGGCCGAGATCGGCACCACGCTCGCCTCGGGCATCTCCCACTGGCGCTTCGGGAATGTGGACTGGAAGGTCGTCGCCAAGATCGGCATCCCCGGCGCGGCCGGCGCCTTCGCCGGCGCCACGTTCCTGTCCAGCCTGTCCACCGAAGTGGCCGCGCCGATCATGTCGCTGATCCTGCTGGCGCTCGGGGCGTACATCCTGGTCCGGTTCACCGCGTTCGGGCTGCCGCGCGGCAACCTGGGCAAGCCGCTGCGCAAGCGGTTCCTGGCCCCGCTCGGCGTGGTGGCCGGCTTCGTGGACGCCACCGGCGGCGGCGGCTGGGGCCCGGTCGGCACCCCCGCGATCCTGGCCAGCGGCCGGATGGCCCCGCGCAAGGTGATCGGCTCCATCGACGCCAGCGAGTTCCTGGTCGCGATCGCGGCCAGCATCGGCTTCTTCGTCGGCATCGGCTCGGAGAACATCGACTTCGCCTGGGTCGCCGTCCTGCTGGTCGGCGGCGTGATCGCCGCGCCGATCGCGGCCTGGCTGGTGCGGCACATCCCGCCGCGCATCCTGGGCTCGGCCGTCGGCGGCGTGATCATCCTCACCAACGTCCGCACGCTGCTGCGCAGCGACTGGGTCGACGCCTCCGGCGGCGTCCAGACGGTGTCCTACATCGCGATCGCCGTCATCTGGGTCGCCGCCATCGTCTATTCCGTCCGCGAGTACCGGCGCGACAAGGCGCGCGAGTCGGTCGAAGCCGTCGAAGGTGAGCTGCGCGCCCGAGCCGGTGAGGAGGAGCAGGCCTCCGCGTGAGGCCGTGCGCGCCGGGCCCGGGAACCGGGTCCCGGCGCTCTCACGCCTATGAGAATCTCCGCCCGTACGCAGTACGCCCTCGGCGCCATGCTGGCGCTCGCCGCGGCCGACGGCCCCCTGCACGCCGAGCAGATCGCCGTCTCCCAGGACATCCCCCGCCGCTTCTGCGACAACATCCTGCTGCAGCTGCGCCGGGCCGGTCTCATCCAGAGCCAGCGCGGGCCCGACGGCGGTTACTGGCTCGCCCGCCCGGCCGCCGAGATCGCCCTCGCCGACGTCATCCGCGTCACCGAGGGCATGGAGCCGGTCAGCCGCCCCTTACCGAAGGCGGCGGCGCCGCTGGCGGGCATCTGGGCCGAGCTCCGCGCCCACCAGGACCGCCTGCTCGGCGAGACCACCCTCGCCGACCTCGTCACCCACTGAGGCCCGGCCGCGGCGGTCGGTGCGTGCGGGCGGCTTCGTCCCCCTACTCGGCTCTCAGCTGTGGCGGTCGGCGCGGAGGCGGGCGGCGAGGGCGGCGGCCTGGGTGCGGCGCTGCATGCTCAGCTTTGACAGCAGGTTGGAGACGTAGTTCTTGACCGTCTTCTCGGCCAGGAAGAGCCGTTCGCCGATCTGGCGGTTGGTCAGGCCCTCGCCGATCAGGTCGAGAATGTGGCGTTCCTGCTCGGTCAGCGCCGCCAGCGGGTCCTTCCTGGCGCTCTGGTCGCGCAGGCGCTGCAGCATGGAAGCGGTGGTCTGCGGGTCGAGCAGCGACTGGCCCGAGGCGACCGTGCGGACGGCGCCGACCAGGTCGGAGCCGTGGATCTGCTTGAGCACGTAGCCGGCGGCGCCGGCCATCACCGCGTCGAACAGGGCGTCGTCGTCGGCGAACGACGTCAGCATCAGGCAGGCCAGCTGGGGGAGACGGGAGCGGACCTCGCGGCACACGTCCACGCCGTTGCCGTCGGGCAGCCGTACGTCGAGGACCGCCACGTCGGGCCGCAGCGCCGTGATGCGGGCGACGGCCGACTCCGCGGTGCCCGCCTCGCCGATGACCTCGATGTCGTCTTCGGACTCGAGCAGGGCGGCCACGCCCCGGCGGACGACTTCGTGATCGTCGAGGAGGAAGACGCGAATCATGCCTTGACGGTATCCGAGCGGCGGCGTGCGCCGAAAGTCGCGAAAGTCCCCGAATCCGGGGGTGGAATTCGTGGCGGAATCGCGTATTTTCAGGGCCTTTAGTCACTTGACGGCCGTTTCCGCCTACGGGCGGCCCGCGCGAAGAGGCGCCGTCCGATGCCAGACTGATCGCCATGGAAAGCGAGCATCGTCAGTTGCTGCCCCAGATGCGGCTCGATGAGCTGCTGGCCGAGCTGCAGGTGCGGCTCAACGCCGTGCTGTCGACCCGCGACCGGGTCCACGCGCTGCTCGACGCGGTGGTGTCGGTGGGAAGCGACCTGGACCTGGAGACGGTGCTGCGCCGCATCGTCAGGACCGCGACCGAGCTCGTGGACGCCAGTTACGGCGCGCTGGGCGTGGTCGGGCAGGGCAACACGCTCATGCAGTTCATCCCGGTGGGGCTGAGCGAGGAGGAGATCGCCAGGATCGAGCACTGGCCGCACGGGCTCGGCCTGCTCGGCCTGCTGATCAAGGACACCCGTCCGCTGCGGCTGGGCCGCATCTCCGACCACCCCGAGTCGTACGGTTTCCCGCCCGGCCACCCGCCGATGGGGACGTTCCTCGGCGTGCCGATCCGGGTGCGCGACGAGGTGTTCGGCAACCTCTACCTGACCGAGAAGCGCGGCGGCGGCGAGTTCGACGAGGAGGACGAGGCCATCGTCATCGCGCTGGCCACCGCGGCCGGCGTCGCCGTCGAGAACGCCCGCCTGTACGAGGAGACGCGCCGGCGTGAGACCTGGCTGGAGGCGTCGTCGGAGGTGACCACGAGCCTGTTGTCGGGCGCCGACCCCCGCCAGGTGCTCAGCGTGGTCGCCGCCCGGGCCCGCCAGATGACCGACGCCGACCTCGTCCAGATGTTGCTGCCCGACCTGGCGGGCGACGCGCTGCGCGTCGAGGCCGCCGAAGGGGAGGGCGCCGACGGGCTGCTCGGCACCGCCGTCGACGCGTCCGCCGTGGGCGACGTGCTCACCAGCGGTGAGCCGCGCGGCGAGGCCGACACCCGCCGGCGACCCGGCTTCGGGCCGGAGCTCACCGTGCCGCTGGGTGCCCCGCCGCACGTCCGAGGAGTGCTGGTGCTGGCCAAGCGGAGCGGACGGCTGCCGTTCAGCGCCGCGGACCAGCGAATGTTGCACGCGTTCGCCGGGCAGGCGGCCATCGCGCTGGAGCTGGCCGAGGCGCGCCGCGACGCCGAACGCCTCAGCCTGCTCGAAGACCGCGACCGGATCGCCAAGGACCTGCACGACGTGGTGATCCAGCGCCTGTTCGCCACCGCGATGACGCTGATGAGCACACTGCGGCTGGTGGAGCGGCCCGAGGCGGCCAAACGACTGCAGCACGGCATCGACGAGCTGGACGAGACCATCCGCCAGATCCGCTCGACCATCTTCGCCCTGCAGGCCGGCCCCGAGGACGACATGCCCAGCCTGCGCGGCCAGATCGTCGCCCTGGTGGAGGGGGCCGGCGGGCATCTGGGGTTCATGCCGGGGCTGCGCATGGAAGGGCAGATCGACACCCTGGTGGCCGAATCCGTCGCCGAGCACCTGCTGGCCGTGCTCCGCGAGGCGCTGTCCAATGTCGTACGCCACTCGCGGGCCGGCCGCGCCGAGGTCTCCGTCGAGGCCGCGGACGGCATCCTCACCCTCATCGTCACCGACAACGGCGTCGGCGTGGGCGAGGTCGTACGCCGCAGCGGCCTGAGCAACATCGAGCAGCGGGCCGAAGGGCTGGGCGGCACCGCCGACATCGACACACCGCCGGAGGGCGGGACCCGGCTGTGCTGGACGGTCCCGCTGTAGGGATCGGCCGGGACGAAGGTCCCGGTGACACAAGGCCGTACGGCACTGCCGTGAGGAGCGCGCAGGCGGTGTGCTGGAAGCGCACACGACGAGCCACTCCAACGGAAAGAGGACGTCATGGCCGCCCCCGTCAACGGACGAACCCGCACCGCAGCCCGCACCGCCGCCCCTGTCTCTTACTTATACAC
>NZ_SMKQ01000194.1 GCF_004348995.1 Nonomuraea terrae | reverse complement strand
GTGTAGAACTGGGCGGGTGACGAAAGTGACGTGGTCGCAGATCCTCGCCTGGCGGTTGCGGCGGCAGTTCGTGACCGGGGCCGACGGCCCGGACGCCGTGGCGGTCGTGCGGCGGTTGTGCGGGGTGCAGGCGCAGGTCGCCTCCTCCGCACGGCTCGCGGTGGCGGTCAGGAGCGCCCGGCCCGACGCCGCCGAGGTCGACCGGGCGTTGTGGTCGGAGCGCACGCTGGTCAAGACGTGGCTCATGCGCGGCACCCTCCACCTCGTGGCCGCCGGCGAGCTGGCCGACCACTGCGCGACCCTGGCCACCCTGCGCTTCTGGGAGAAGGGCTCGTGGCAGCGCGGCCACGGCGTCACCGCCGACGAGATCGCGGCCGTCATCGACGCCGTCCCCTTGGTGCTGACCGGTGACCCCCTGACGCGGGAGGAGCTGGTCGACGCCGTCGTGGCGAAGACGGGTGACGAGCATCTGCGTGAGGCGCTCACGTCCGGGTGGGGCGCGCTGCTCAAGCCGCTGAGCCGGCTGGGCGAGCTGTGCTACGGCCCGCCCCGCGACGGCCGGGTGACCTTCACCGCACCGGCCCGCTGGGTGCCGGGCTGGCCGGGCACGCTGCCGCCGCACGAGAAGGCGGGGGTGCGGGTGCTGCGGGCCTTCCTGAGCGCGTACGGGCCGGCCACGCCGGAGATGTTCGACGCCTGGCTGTTCGGCGGGGTGGCCAGGAAGGCCGTGCTCAAGGGTTGGTTCCGCGAGCTGGCGCCCGAGCTCGCCGAGGTCGAGACCGACGACGGCATGACCCTGCTGCTGCCAGCCGAACACCTCGACGACCTCGCCGGCACGGCCGAGACCTCGGCAGTGCACCTGCTGCCGGGGTTCGACCAGTACATCCTGGCGGCCCCGCGCTCCCTCGCCCCGCTCCTCCCGCCTGAGCTCAGGCCCAAGGTCAGCAGGCAGGCCGGGTGGATCTCACCCGTGGTCGTGCACGGCGGGCGGGTCGCCGGGGTGTGGGACGCCAAGGGCCGCGACATCACCCTCGACCTGGCCGGCACCGTGCCGAGCGGGCCTCTCGCCGAGGCGGTCGAGCGCATGCGCGCGTTACTCGCCGCGTAACGTGACCTGGCCGACCGGCGATAGCAGGCCGGCCGGTCAGGCGTGGTGAGGGTCAGGCCGAGGCGCCCGCTTTCACGCGGTCCACGAGGCCCTGGGTGCCCTCCTCGCGGGCGCAGTGGGCGCAGCAGAACCAGTGCTCGCCTGACTGCACCCCATGGCCGATGACCTTGGTGCCGCAGTGCTCACAGATGGGCGCCATCGCCTCGATCGCGCACTGGAAGCAGTCGAACGTGTGCACAGCCCCCTGCGCGTGCACCTCGAACGCCATGTCGTAGTCGTTGCCACACGTCTCACAGATCGCCATGGTGATCCCCTTCGCCGTTGATCCGCCGTCGGGATACCCCGTTCCATGGTCCCTTTTCCCCAAATGGGGGTTATATTCCGCCCGTTATGATCGTTTCACCAGAAATCGCGCCACGAGCGGCAGGCCGAGCAGCCCGAGGACGGCCAGCGCGGCGGGCAGGCCGAGCCACCCGCTCAGCCCGGCCACGAGCAGCGGGCTCACCACGAAGCCGGTGTACGAGATCGTCGAGACGCCCCACACGAGCGTCCCGCTGGAGTCGCCGGCCGCCGCATGGCTGAGCAGGGCGGGCACGATCGGGCCGAGCGCCAGCCCGGTCACCGCGAACCCGGCGATGGTGACCGGCACGCCGCCGCCCATGCCGGCCAGGGCGATGCCCGCGCCACCGCCCACCCCCGCCACCAGGTACAACGTGCGCAGCCGCACCCGCGGCAGCGCCTGTGCGAGGAGCCGCCCGGCCGTCAGCGCCGCCATGTACGCCGCGGGCGCGGTGCTCGACACCAGGGGCGTCGCGCCGCGGTGCTCCTCCAGGAGCAGCACCGACCACTGCTCGACCGAGTTCTCGATCACCAGGACGCAGGCCGCCAGCGCCCCGAGCACGGCCGCCGTGCCCCACAGCCGCCGCCGTTCGGAGACCGCGGCCGGCTCCGGGAGCGCCCGGCCGAGCGGCAGCGCCACCAGGGTGAGGGACGCGGCGGCCACGACGAGGGCGATGAGCACGAGCACCGTGTCGACGCCCAGCCCGTACGAGCGGGCCAGGCCGGTGAGCGGGGCCGCCACGATGACCGCGAGCGGGAAGGCCGCGTGCACCGCCTGGAAGAGGCGGCGGCCGCTGTCGCGCTCGGCGCGCCCGGTGGCGAGGTTGAGCACGACGTCGAGGGCGCCACTGGTGGCCCCGACCAGCAGCAGGGCCAAGGCCAGCTGCCGGCCCGTGGCGGCGAGCCCGATGCCGGCGACGCTGAGCGCGAACAGAACCGTGGTCAACGCCAGCGCGAGCCGCTCCCGTCCGCGGGCCAGCCGCCCGGCCAGCGCCATCGCGGGCAGGGCCCCGACGGGCACGGCGCTCAGCGCGATCCCGAGGTCGGCGGCGGAGATGCCGACCTCCAGCTTGACGGCGGGGAGCAGGACCGACCACGACCCCCAGAACACGGCCCACACCGCGCAGACCGCGATCAACGGCATCCGTCCAGCCCTCCGTACGTCCGGTCAAGCACCCGTCAGATCTATGTCGGCCGCCGGGCCCGGCGGCCGACATAGAGCAAGGATCACACCACCGTGATCCGCCACGTGGGGAAACCTCGTGGAGAACAGCGCCGATCGGGGGTAGGGGTCGGCTTACGGCACGCCGGGCCGCACGCCACCGGCCCGGCGGGACCGCGCGACGGGATCCGCAGGGCCGGAATCCCTGACAACCGCAGAAGGACCAGAGCAGGGAGCCCGGCCCGTGGGAAGGAACGCGGAAGAAAACTGCCGCCTTTCTCGCCGGGACTGTCACATCCGAGCAGCCTGTCCCGTCCTCCGTGTGCAACGACCCCGAACTACGGAGGCATGTGATGACTCAGCGTGTGAACGTCGCCAAGCACGTCCCCGAGGCGTACCACCACTTTCTCGCCGTGGAGAAGCTGCTGCGCGACAGTGAGCTGCCGACCAGCACCATCGAGCTGGTCAAGCTGCGCGTCAGCCAGATCAACGGCTGCGGCTACTGCGTGGACATGCACAGCCGCGACATGAAGAAGGCCGGCGAGAGTGACGAGCGGCTCTGGTCGGTGGTCGCCTGGCGGGAGGCCACGGTGTTCACGCCGGCTGAGCGGGCGGCGCTGGCGCTGGCGGAAGAGGCGACCCGGCTGGCCGATCGGGAGGCCGTGCCGGACGCGGTGTGGGAGCAGGCGGCCGAGCACTACAGCGAGCAGCAGCTCGCCCTGCTGCTCGTGTCCATCGCCATGATCAACGCTTGGAACCGCATCGGCGTCGCCGCCCGGCTCACGCCCGGAACGTGACGAGCCTGCCGGCCGAAATGCGTTGAGCGAGCCGGCCGAGGGCGGTTAGGTTGGCGCGCATGGCGGGTAATGAGCCCGCCATGCCGCCGCCAAGCAGAGCGGCGCACCATCTGCGAAGGGTAAAGGGACGCGCATCGGAAGGGGGACGCCAATGAAACGCGTCAGAGTCAGCAAGTCGGCCAAGCGACGCACGAGGCCTGTCATCGATCTCGACCTGCGGTCACCGGCGGGCCGCCAGCTTCCCTACTAGCGCGTTCCTTACACCGAACTTACGGGGGTATCTGTAAGTAACATCGGTAACAAGCACGTCACGGGGGGCTCACGATGAAGAGGTTTGTGGTGGTGCCGCGACATGCGGCCAGGCATAAGGTCCGCGACATCCGGTCGGCCGTCCGCCGCGAGCCACCCACGGATCCCAAGGTGATCGACCTGCGCGCCTACGCCGGGCGCAACGTCATCCGCTTCCCCGGCGGCTCGACCCCCGCAGCCTGAGGGCCGGGGCGCACGACGAGGCGGTCCGGTCAGCCGTAGAGGCGCCGGGCATACGCCTCGCCGTAGTACTTCTCGAGCTCCTCGAGGCTTTCCTCCACCGTCTGCACCTCCTTGACCAGCCTGGCGTGCGAAGGCAGCCCGTCAGGGGTCCAGGCGTCGGGCTTCCACAGCGAAGAGCGCAGGAACGCCTTGGCGCAGTGGAAGAAGATCTGCTCGATCTCGACCACGAGCGCGAGGTGCGGGCGGTGGCCCTTCACGATCATCTCATCGAAGAACGGGGCATCGCGGACGAGCCGGGCGCGGCCGTTGACGCGGAGGGTCTCGTTGCGCCCCGGGATGAGGAAGATCAACCCGACGTGCGGATTTTTCAGGATGTTGAGGAATCCGTCCGCTCGGCGGTTCCCCGGCCGGTCCGGGATCGCGATCGTGGTGTCGTCGACGACGTGCACGAACCCGGCCGGGTCGCCCTTGGGCGAGACATCGCAGTTGCCCCGGTCGTCCGAGGTGGCGATGAGGCAGAACGGGGAGGCCGCCAGCCACTGCCGATCGCGCTCGTGCAGGCGTACACGCTCCTTGGTGACCGCTCGCGGCATGACCTCGCCGAGCAGCTCGCGTAGCTCGGCCTCCGACCCGATCTCCGCCCAGCTCATCTGATCTCCCTTCGAGGTTTCCCCCATCTTGTCAGGAATCGGGGGAAGATCCGAAGGAGATTTCCGTTGGGCGGCCGGGCCGCCGGCCTCCGTCCGGATGGGAGTGAGATCGTGACCATGTCCAGGATGGCCGACCTCGACGGCCTGCGGATGCACTACTTGATCGACGGCGCGGGCCCGCTGCTCGTGCTGCTGCACGGATGGCCGCAGACCTCCGCCTGCTGGCGGGGGATCATGCCAGCGCTGGCCGAGCGCTTCACCGTCGTCGCGCCCGACCTGCGCGGCTACGGCCGCACCGACAAACCCACCGCCGGCTACGACAAACGTACGATGGCCGCCGACGTGCGGGCCCTCGCCCGTTCGCTGGGCCACGAGAAGGTCCTGCTCGCCGGGCACGACCGCGGCGCCAGGGTCGCCCACCGGTACGCCCTCGACCACCCCGGCGAGGTGCAGCGGCTGGTGGTCATGGACATCATCCCGACCCGCGAGATGTGGCTGCGCTACGACATGCGCTCGGGCCTGGCCGCCGGCACCTGGCACTGGACGTTCCACCTGCAACCCGACCTGCCGGAGCTGCTCGCGGGCAAGGACGTGCGCGGCTACCTCGGCTACTTCTTCGAGAAGTGGACGGTGCAGCGTGCCCGGCTGGACGTCGAGGAGTACATGCGGGCGTTCGAGCAGCCAGGGGCGCTGCGGGCCGGGTTCGAGGACTACCGGGCCTCGTTCCCGCACGACGCCGAGCACGACGACGCCGACTGGGAGGCGGGTCGGCGGCTGGAGATGCCGCTGCTCGCGCTGTGGGGCGCGGCCGGGCTGCCCAGCAGGGTGCCGGTGCTCGACATCTGGCGCGAGTACGCCCGCGACGTACGGGGAGCCGAGATCCCCGACTGCGGGCACTTCCTGGCCGAGGAGCAGCCGGAGGCCGTGCTCGCGCACCTGCGCGAGTTCCTGCCGGGATAGCTACCAGCGGCGGGCCAGCGCCATGGTCCTCAGGTGCTGGTCGCGCTCCAGCTGGAACCTGATCGGGTCGACGGCCTGCCGCTCGGCGCGTACGTGGAGCATGGTCAGCTCGGTGGCGGCCTGTTGGTAGTCGCTCATGGCGCGGCCGAGCCCGACCCGCCTGGCCCACTGGCGGGCCGCCTTGCGGGCGGGCAGCGTGGTCAGCATCTGCACATCGGCGGGGCTGATCACGCCGGTCGGCTCGTAGGCGGGCAGGTAGTAGCCCATCCGGGCGACGAGCTGGCGGCGTTCGAGCACGGTCACGACGACCAGCAGGACCAGCGCACCCATGATCACCAGGTAGGCGGCGCCGAGCACACCGAGCGAGCCGGTGCTGGCGGCGCCGTTCCACAGGCCGTGCAGGAAGACCGCGGCCGCGTAGCCGAGCGGTATGGCGGCGTAGCGGGCGGGGGTTCTGTGGGTCAGCGCGTACGCGACGCCGAGGCCGATCATCGAGGTGTAGATCGGGTGGCCGAGGGGGTCGATCAGCCCGCGGACGACGAAGACCTGCACGGCGGCGCTGATGCCGTCCTGGTCGTAGGAGAGCAGGTAGTAGCCGACGTTCTCCACGGCGGCGAAGCCGAGGCCGGCCATGGAGGCGTACACGATGCCGTCGGTCAGGCCGTCGATCTCCATCCGCCGGCGCAGCAGGAGCAGCAGGGCCGAGCCCTTGAGCGCCTCCTCGACCACCGGGGCCAGCACGACGGTGCCGATGTACTCGACGGCCGCGCTGCCGTAGCCGGCCCGCAGGAAGAGCTGCTGACCGGCCACGGTCAGCGCGACGCCGAGCACGATGGCCACCCCGGCGCCCCAGGCGAAGGCGAAGGCGAGGTGGAGCTTCGGCTCGGGTTCGAGCCTGTCGAGCGAGAGAACGGCCGCCAGCAGCACCGGAAGGGGCGCCACGGCCAGCAGCGCGGACAGGCCGAACCCGATGGGGCCGCCGGAGTAGAGCATGATGGCCAGCACGATCAGCGCGAGGACGCCGGAGACGACGAGGCCGACGAGCAGGGCCTTGCTGGGGCGCTGGGCGAGGGACGGTGCTGTCATGTTGGTGCCTCTCTTCCCGGCTGGTCCGCCCACTATGCGCCCGGCCCGTCTACAGGCGCTTAACGGTCGCTTGATTCGCGGTAGTACGGATCCGCCACGACCGGCTCACCGTCGGCGTAGGTGTAGACCTCGCGGCCGGAGACGTACACCTTCAGCGCCCGGCTCATCACGTCGAGGGGGTCGCCCGACCAGATGACCACGTCACCGTCCAGCCCCGGCTTGAGCGCGCCCACCCGGTCGTCGAGGCCCATGATGCGGGCCGGGTTCACGGTGATCGAGCGCAGCGCGTCGGCCGGGTCGAGCCCCTCCTTGACCGCCAGCGTGGCCTGGTGGACCAGGAAGTGGATCGGCACGACCGGGTGGTCGGTGGTGATCGCCACCTCGACGCCGGCCCGCGCCAGGATGCCCGGGTTGCGCAGCGAGCGCTGCCGCAGCTCGACCTTGGAGCGGCTGGTGAACAGCGGGCCGATGATCACCGGAACGTTCCGCTCGGCCAGGGTGTCGGCCAGCAGGTGACCCTCGGTGCCGTGGTTGATCACGAGCCGGTAGCCGAACTCGCCGGCCAACCTGAGCGCGGTGGCGATGTCGTCGGCCCGGTGCGTGTGCTGGCACCAGGGCAGCTCGCCGTCCAGCACGCGGGCCAGGATCTCCAGCGTGCCGTCGCGGTCGAACGGCTTGCCCTCGGCCTCGGCGGCGGCCTTCTTGGCCGTGTAGTCCTGCGCCTTCATGAACGCGTCGCGGATCACCGCGGCGACGCCCTGCCGGGTGGACGGCAGCTTCTTCTGGTCGCCGTAGACACGCTTGGGGTTCTCGCCGAGGGCGCTCTTGACGCTGACCGGCTCCTTGAGCAGCATCTCGTCCACGGACCTGCCCCAGCACTTGATCGCGACCGTCTGACCGCCGATCGGGTTGCCGGAGCCGGGCTTGATCACCGCGGTCGTCACACCGCCCGAGAGCGCGTCGGCGAAAGCCAGGTCGGCCGGGTTGATGGCGTCGAGCGCGCGCAGGCGGGCGCCGTTGGGGTCGGTCATCTCGTTGGTGTCCTGGCCGGCCCAGCCCTCGGCCTCCTCGTGGACGCCGAGGTGCCCGTGGGCCTCGACGAAGCCAGGCAGCACCCAGCCGCCCGCGGCGTCCACGATCGGGGTGCCCTCGGGGACCGTCACGTCGCGGCCGACCGCGGTGATCTTCCCCTCCTGGATGAGCACGGTCCCGCCGTCGATGGGGTCGCCGTCGACAGGTACGACATATCCGCTGGTAATGGCAAGATTCATGACAAGTAACCTACAGGTCAGGGGGTAGGAGACCGGAATGATCGCGGACCTCTACCGGCGTTGGCTGCTCGAGCTGTGGAACGGCGATTTCGACCTGGCGTACGAGCTGGTCACGCCCGACTTCACCGGTCACTGGCCGGGCATGGACGTCTCCGGGCCCGGCGGGCTCGTCGAGGCGCTCCGGCAGGGACACGAGCCGTTCACGGACGTGACGGTCACCCTCGACGTGGGGCCGATCGTGGACGGCGACCTGGTGTCGGCGCGCTGGACGTTCGGCGGCGCCTACCGGGGCGGCATCCCGGGCGCGACCGTGGCGGAAGGCACCAGGATCGCTTTCAGCGGGCACGACATCCTGCGCGTCCGGGACGGCAGATTCGCCGAGTACTGGGTGATCTCCGACGGCCAGACGTTCAGCAGACAACTCGGTATAGGGTGACATTTCCCCATTTGGGCTAGAGGACGGTGTATGGCGGAGAACGCGGAGCCGAGGCCGCTGACGGACGACGAGCTGTCGAAGCTGCTGGCCGCCCAGCGGTTCGGCGCGCTCGCGACCAACCGGAGCAGCGGCCACCCGCACCTGTCCACCGTCCGGTACGACTGGGACGCCGAGCAGCACGTCATCCGGATCTCGACCGTCGCCGACCGGCTCAAGGTGCGCCAGCTCCACGGCGATCCGCGCTGCGCCCTCTACGTTGCCAGCGACGACTTCTGGTCGTACGTCGTGGCCGAGGGCGAGGCCGAGCTGTCACCGGTGAGCGCCGAGCCTGGTGACGAGGTGGGCCGCGAGCTGCTCGCCATGCAGCCGGCCTTCGCCGAACCCGTCGACGAGCAGACGTTCCTGCGGCAGATGGTGGCCGACCGGCGGCTGGTGATCAGGCTCCCCGTGACGCGGCTGTACGGCACGGCCCTGTCCGTGCCCTTCGAATAGGCCCTTCGAACAGGCCCCTTCGAGTGGGCCCCTACGAACAGGCCCCTTCGCGCCCTCGCGTGTCGAATGCTCATCCGCGCGGCACCGCCGGGCTACTCTGCCCTCAACTCGATGTCACAAGGCCTTGTCACTGTCGGGTCGTCAATGCCTCTCCCCACCAGAGGAGATCCATGTTCGGGCGACTCGCCGCCGTCATCGCCACGTCCTTCGCCGTCCTCGCCGCCACCCCCGGCACCGCACCCGCGCTGGCCACCACCACCAGCGCGGCCGCCGGCGTCACCAACGTCGCCCATCGCGGCGCCTCCGCGTACGCCCCCGAGAACACCATCGCCGCCTTCGAGCTGGCCGGTGAGCAGGGGGCCGACATGTTCGAGCTGGACGTTCAGGAGACCAAGGACCACGAGCTCGTCCTCATGCACGACACGACGCTGGCCCGCACCACCGACGCCGAGCAGGTCTTCCCCGGCCGCTCCCCCTGGAACGTCGGCGACTTCACCCTCGACCAGATCCGCAGACTCGACGCCGGCTCGTGGAAGTCTGCCGACTACGAGGGCGAGCGGGTGCCGACCCTAGGCGAGGCGCTGCGCATGATGGACGGCTCAGACATGGGCCTGCTGCTGGAGGTGAAGTCGCCGGACCTGTATCCCGGGATCGAGGAACGCATCGCCGCCGAGCTGCGCCGGCACTCCTCGTGGCTGGCGGCCGGGCGGGTGGTGGTGCAGTCGTTCGACTGGGACTCGATGCGGACGTTCGACCGGCTGATGCCGGACGTGCCGGTCGGGCTGCTCGGCACGCCCTCGACCGGGCAACTTTCCGGGCTGGCCGGCTTCGCCGAGCAGATCAACCCGCAGTACGGCACGCTCACGGCCGCGTACGTGCGGCGCGTGCACCGGCTCGGCATGGACATCCTCACCTGGACCGTCGACGACCCGGACGCCATGCGCCGGGTGATCGGCTACGGCGTGGACGGCGTCATCACCAACCGGCCCGACGTGCTGAGCGACCTGGTCAGCTCCTGACGGTCGGCCCTTCGCGAGCTCAGTCCGGGCGCCTCCGCAGCGGGCGCCCGCGACTGCGGCTCACCGTCCACCGCGGGCACCCACCGGCGGTAGCCCCGCCCGGCCGGCCAGGGAGAAGAACGGGCCCCGGCGCCCCCGTGCGGGGTCGGGCAGCACCTCCGCCAGCCGCCGGAGGCGTGCAGGCCGTCGAGCACCCGCGTCACGTGCGGACACCGCCGCGTCGTCCTCGCCACCGTGGTGCGCGCTCATTCGAGAGGCGCGGTGTCCTGGGCTTCGGATCTGGTCAGCAGGGAGCTGAGTGTCCTGGCCAGGTTCGCGGCCGCTGTCGCGTGGCCGCGCGCGTTGCAGGGGATGCGGTCGCCGGCGAAGATGCCAGGGTCGGCGACAAGAGGATGGGCGTGGTTGCCGACGTGGACGCCGCCGTGTTCGGCCGCGACCCGGCCGGTGAGCGCGTCCAGCCGGTCGAATCGCTCCGCCACCGGGCCGGCGTAGGGGTCCGGCACGAGGCCGGAACGCGCGAGGTCGAAGAGCCCGATCGGGACGAGCTGCACCCCCTGGGCGACGAGCGGCCCGACGATGGAGGTCAGGTCGGCTCCGAAGCGCTCGTCGTCGAACGACCGTCGCAGCGCGTCGTTGCCGCCGGCCGAGACGATCACCAGGGCGGTCGCAGGTCCAGCGCGCGTCTCAGTTGCCGTTCGCGAATCTCGGCTGTGCGCAGATCCCGTTCCCCAGGTTGTGACAGCTGAAGGACGGGCGCGCCGACGCGTGCCGCGGCGCCCAGATCGCGGTAGCCGTCCAGCGGCAGTACGGATCGGACATCTCGCGCAGGCATTCCATGATCGAACTCCCTTTCCGCCGGGGTGCATGGTGAGCAGGCCAGCAGCGGGCAGAGGTGATCGTCTGGCGGGTTCCCGACGACATCGCGCGATGTGGTCATGTCGGATTTCCGCCAGCCGAAACGGGCGGCCGCCCGCGATGCTGGCGATGTGTACGACGACGTGGAGCGGTGCGTGCGAGCCGTACGATCCAAGGACGCCCGGTTCGACGGCTGGTTCTTCGGCGCGGTGATCACCACCGGGATCTACTGCAGGCCCAGCTGCCCGGTGCCGCCCAAGGTCGAGAACATGCGCTTCTATCCCAGTGCCGCCGCGGCGCAGCAGGCCGGGTTCCGGGCGTGCAAGCGATGCCGTCCCGACGCCGGCCCGGGCTCTCCCGAGTGGAACGAGCGCGCCGACGTGGTGGCTCGGGCGATGCGCCTGATCGCCGACGGGGTCGTCGACCGCGAGGGCGTGCCCGGCCTGGCCGCGCACCTCGGCTACAGCGCCCGCCAGATCGAACGGCAACTGCTCGCGGAGCTCGGAGCGGGGCCGCTCGCGCTCGCCCAGGCGCAACGGGCCCAGACCGCCCGGCTGCTGATCGAGACCACGGATCTGCCGATGGGTGATGTCGCCTTCGCGGCCGGGTTCACCAGCATCCGGACGTTCAACGAGACCGTGCGGGAGGTCTTCGCGCTGACGCCGACGCAGCTACGGGAGCGCGTCGCCCGTGGCCGCCGGACCGGCCCGTCCGGGGTGTTGTCGTTGCGGCTGCCGTTCCGGGCCCCGCTGTGCCCGGGGAACCTGTTCGGCCACCTGGCCGCGACCGCCGTACCCGGCGTGGAGGAGTGGAGCGACGGCGCCTATCGCCGCACCCTGCGCCTGCCCCACGGTCACGGCATCGCCACCCTGCGCCCGGAGCCCGACCACATCGGCTGCCGGCTGTCGCTCACCGACCTGCGGGACCTGGCCACCGCGATCAGCCGGTGCCGGCGTCTCCTCGATCTCGACGCCGACCCGGTCGCCGTCGACGACCTGCTCCGCGGCGACCCGGTGCTGGCTCCCCTCGTGGACAAGGACCCGGGCCGCCGGGTGCCCCGCACCGTCGACGCGGCCGAGTTCGCGGTGCGCGCGGTGCTCGGGCAGCAGGTGTCCACCGCGGCCGCCCGTACCCACGCCGCCCGGCTGGTCACCGCCCATGGTGAGCCGATCAGGGACCCGGCCGGGGGCCTCACCCACCTCTTCCCCGATCCGCTCGCGCTGGCCGGCCTGGACCCGGCGGCCCTCGCGCTCCCGCAGGCCCGCCGCACCACGCTCACCGGGCTGGTCGCCGCACTGGCCGCCGGCGAGATCGACCTCAGCGTCGGAGGAGACTGGGGTCGGGCACGAGGTCAGCTGTCGGCATTGCCGGGATTGGGCCCCTGGACCGTCGAGACCGTCGCGATGCGCGCGCTCGGTGACCCCGACGCCTTCGTCGCCACCGATCTCGGCATCCGCGTGGCCGCCCGCGAGCTCGGGCTGCCCGTCACCCCCGCGGCGCTCACCCGCCGTACCGAGGTGTGGCGGCCATGGCGCGCGTACGCCGTTCAGTACCTGTGGGCCACCGGCGACCACCCCATCAACCGCCTGCCCACCGGATGATCCCCCGAAAGGACGCACGATGACCCTGGCCGGACACAGGACGCACACCGTGGTGGACAGCCCTGTGGGCCCGCTCACCCTCGTCGCGGCCGGTGGAACCCTTGCCGGTCTCTACATGCGACGCCAGCGGCACCGCCCCCCGGAGGAGACCTTCGGCGAACCCGACCCCGAACCCTTCACCGAAGTCGTGGAGCAGCTGCGGGCCTACTTCGACGGGCGGCTGACCGCCTTCGAGCTGCCCATGGTCTTCGACGGCACGCCGTTCCAGCGACGGGTCTGGGCGGCCCTGCGGGACATCCCGTACGGCGAGACGATCACCTACGGTCAGCTCGCCGACCGGATCGGGCAGCCGGGCGCGGCCCGCGCCGTGGGCCTGGCCAACGGCAAGAACCCGATCGGCATCATCGTCCCCTGCCACCGCGTCGTCGGCTCCACCGGCCACCTCACCGGTTACGGCGGCGGCCTGGCAACGAAGCAGCAGTTGCTCGACCTCGAAAGAGGCGTCGCCGGAGCCTGCCTCTTCTGAGGCCGCGATCGGCGGCGGGGAGCCGGGCTCCCCGCCGCCGGTCGTCAGGTCAGCTGCAGCCGCTGGTGGAGCCGCAGCCCTCGCAGACGTAGCAGCTGCCGGCCGGGCGCATCTTCGTACCGCAGGTCATGCAGAGCGGAGCGTCGGCGGTGAAGCGCTGGTGGCTCTCCAGCGTCAGCTCCTTGACCTCCGGCTGCTCCGCCTTCGGCTGGGCGGCCTCGATGGGCGCGGACTGGGCCAGCGCCTCTCGGTCGACCGTCTCCTGCAGCGCCGCCGGGTCCTCGCCGCGCTGCTGCGCGGCGCGTTCGGCCGCCGAGAAGATGCCCAGCGCGGCCCGCTCGTCGTACGGCAGGTGGTCAAGGGCCAGGCGGCGGAAGATGTAGTCCATCACCGACGTGGCCATCCGGATGTCCGGGTCGTCCGTCATGCCGGCCGGCTCGAAGCGCATGTTGACGAACTTGCTCATGTACGTCTCCAGCGGCACGCCGTACTGCAGGCCGATGGAGATCGCCACCGAGAAGGCGTCCATGACGCCCGCCAGGGTCGAGCCCTGCTTGGACATCTTGAGGAAGACCTCGCCGAGGCCGTCGTCAGGGTAGGACGAGGCGGTCATGTAGCCCTTGGCGCCGCCCACCGTGAAGCGGGTGGTCATGCTCGGCCGCTGGTTGGGCATGCGCCGCCGGGTCGGCCGGTTGACCTCGATGACCTTGACCTCGGGCTCCGCGTCCTCCTGCTTGGCGGAGGCGTCCTTCTTGGAGCCGTCGCCCGCCGACAGCGGCTGGCCGACCTTGCAGTTGTCGCGGTAGACGGCGAGGGCCTTCAGGCCGAGCTTCCAGCCCTCCAGGTAGACCTGCTCGATGTCGTCGATCGTGGCCGACTCGGGCAGGTTGACCGTCTTGGAGATGGCGCCGGACAGGAACGGCTGCGTGGCCGCCATCATCCGCACGTGGCCCATGGGCGCGATCGCCCGCTCGCCCATCGCGCAGTCGAACACCTCGTAGTGCTCGGGGCGCAGGCCGGGGGCGTCGACGACGTGGCTGTGCTCGGCGATGTACTCGACGATGGCCTCGATCTGCTCCTGCTGGTAGCCGAGCTGCCTGAGCGCCCGCGGGATCGTCTGGTTGACGATCTGCATGGAGCCGCCGCCGACGAGCTTCTTGAACTTGACCAGCGCCAGGTCGGGCTCGATGCCGGTGGTGTCGCAGTCCATCATCAGGCCGATCGTGCCGGTGGGCGCGAGCAGGCTGGCCTGGGCGTTGCGGTAGCCGTTCTTCTCGCCGAGCCGCAGGCACTCCGACCACTGGCGGGACGCCTCGGTGTGGATCTTGGCGTCCATGGTGCCGACCGTGCGCAGGTCGTCGTTGGCCGCGGCGTGCTTGCGCATGACGCGCTTGTGCGGCTCGGCGTTCCTGGCGTAACCGTCGTACGGCCCGACCACGCCGGCCAGCTCGGCGCTGCGCCGGTAGGACACACCGGTCATCAGCGACGTGATCGCCGCCGCCACCGCACGGCCGCCGTCGGAGTCGTACGCGTGACCCGTGGCCATGAGCAGGGCGCCCAGGTTGGCGTAGCCGATGCCGAGCTGCCGGTAGGCCCGCGTCGTCTCACCGATCTTCTCCGTCGGGAAGTCGGCGAACACGATCGAGATGTCCATCGCGGTGATGATCAGCTCGGTCAGCTTGACGAAGTCGCCGACGTTGAAGGTGTTGTCGTCCTTCAGGAACTTCAGCAGGTTGATGCTGGCCAGGTTGCAGGAGGAGTTGTCGAGGTGGACGTACTCGCTGCACGGGTTGCTGGCGGTGATGCGGCCGGTCTCGGGGGTGGTGTGCCAGTCGTTGATCGTGTCGTCGTACTGGACGCCGGGGTCGGCGCATTCCCACGCGGCCTTGGCCATCTTGCGGAACAGGTTGCGCGCGTCGACGGTCTCGATGACCTCGCCGGTCAGGCGGGCCCGCAGCCCGAACTCGCCGCCCTTCTCCACCGCGCGCATGAACTCGTCGGAGACCCGGACGGAGTTGTTGGCGTTCTGGTACTGGACGCTGACGATGTCCTTGCCGCCGAGATCCATGTCGAAGCCGGCGTCGCGCAGCGCGCGGATCTTGTCCTCCTCGCGCGCCTTGGTCTCGATGAACTCCTCGATGTCGGGGTGGTCGACGTCGAGCACGACCATCTTGGCCGCCCGGCGGGTGGCGCCGCCGGACTTGATGGTGCCGGCGCTCGCGTCGGCACCGCGCATGAACGACACCGGGCCGCTGGCCGTGCCGCCGCTCGACAACAACTCCTTCGACGAGCGGATGCGGGACAGGTTGACACCCGACCCGGAACCGCCCTTGAAGATCACGCCCTCTTCCTTGTACCACTCCAGGATCGACTCCATCTGGTCGTCCACGGAGAGGATGAAGCAGGCGCTCACCTGCTGCGGCGACTTGGTGCCGACGTTGAACCAGACCGGCGAGTTGAACGCGAACACCTGGTGCGCCAGCGCGTGCTTCAGCTCGTGGTCGAAGATCTCGGCGTCCTCGTCGCTGGCGAAGTAGCCGTGCTCGAGGCCCGTCGTGGTGTAGACGCCGACGACCCGGTCGATCAGCTGCTTCAGGCTCCACTCACGCTGCGGGGTGCCCACCGCCCCCCGGAAGTATTTCGTCGTCACGATGTTGGCGGCGTTGACCGACCAGAACTCGGGGAACTCGACACCCCGCTGCTCAAAGTTGATCGACCCGTCGCGCCAGTTGGTCATGACGACGTCGCGGCGCTCCCACTTGATCTCGTCATACGGGTGCACACCGGGCTTGGTGAAGATCCGCTTCATCTTCAGCCCCTTGCGCGGACGCTTGCCCCCGCGCGCGACTGAACCGCTGGCCGTCTCCGTCATGACTCCCCCTTCTCCGCCTTCAACTGTGAGATCTCGGCTTCGAAGTCCGCCAGGCTCTCGAAACCGCGATAAACCGATGCGAACCGCAGGTAGGCGACCTCGTCGAGATCGCGCAACGGGCCGAGGATGGCCAGACCCACCTCGTTGGAGGGGATCTCGGCCGCGCCCTTCGCCCTGATCGCCTCCTCCACCCGCTGCCCGAGCTGCGCCAGCGAGTCCTCACTGACCGGCCTGCCCTGGCACGCCCGTCGCACGCCCGCGACCACCTTGTCCCGTGAGAACGGCTCCGTCACCCCGCTGCGCTTGCTCACCATGAGCAGAACGGTCTCCTGCGTGGTGAACCTGCGCCCGCATTCGGGGCAGGTGCGGCGGCGCCTGATGGCGGCCCCGTCGTCGGTGGAGCGACTGTCGATGACCCTGGTGTCAGGGTGGCGACAGAACGGACAGTGCACGCGTTCGCCTCCAAGACGTCCGGCCACCACACGCGCCAAATCCGTCATTACGGGGACGCTCGCGCACACTCCACAGCCGGCCATGGAGCGGTCACAGAAACACAAGGTGTGGTGAACTACATCGGTGTAACTACTAGATGTTGTGGTCCAACCGTAGAAGCGTGCGACCATGAACGCAAGTTGAGCAACCCCATCGGCACGAAGTCGCTGATCAGCCCACCGACACCAGCAGCCCCCGGCGTGTCGTCACTGGGCGGGTGCTCCCGCCGCAGGTGAGGGCGTCACAGCAGTTGTTCGAGACCTCGATGGTGAACAAACCTCACAATCCTAACGGCCGACACACCCACCGCCCTCAGCCCGCCCGGGGCGAGCACCCGTGCCCCATGGAAGCGGCGAGGAATGGAAGGCGATCAAGAAGGAGGGTGGCCACCTCCCAGGCCGTCCCATCGGCGGGTGACCGAGCGAGGCCTGCGCCCGGCGGACGGGGGCAGCTGCCCACCCGGCGCCGTCCGGCACTCCCACGGCGCAGACCGACCCACCCCACGGCCGGAACCACCCCGCACGGTGAGAAGCCCTGTCGGGACGGGAGCAACTGCCCGCCCGGCAAGTCTGGGCCGCCCACACCGCAGACAGAATCGAGCCCACAGAGGAACCGCGGACGAACCCAGCCCCAACAGAAGCGGCTCCCCGCAGGGAACCGGCGCTCCGGGTGAAAGCAGCCCCGCCTGTCCCGCGCCAGCCGGGGCCGGTGGCGTCTGGGCGGACCCCTGCCGAGCGGCTTTCGCGCCCTCCTGCTTCCCCGTGCCGTCGCTCGTCGCCTGAGCGGAACACCCTTAGGCGAGGTCGTCCCCGTCTGTGAGGTCTCGCCCCTACAGCAAGGTCATCCGTAAGGCCGGATGGCAGGTCGGCATGGGGGTCAACGTAGGGCGGCGGTGTTCGCCGGGACGTAGAGTCGCGTGCCGGAACGGATGAGGGAGTCGGGCAAGCCGTTCAGACGCTTGATCTCCTCCACCATGGCCCCCGTGTCGTCCCGCTCGGTGAGCGCGTCGGCGATCGCCCACAGCGTGTCCCCCTTCTCGACCTCCACCCAGGGCAGACCGGCATGACCCGTCACCACGACCCGCACACCGGCATGACTCGCGGCACGCGTGCCGAGCCAGAACCCGCCCAGGGACAGCAGCGCCATGGCCATCACCAGCACGACCCGCCCGCGCCGGGTCAGCCGTACCGGAGGAACCGACCGTCCCCGGCCCTTATTCCCTCCAGGCCCCTGCCCGCTGAACCGCAGCCCTCTGCGCCGCCGCCGTTCTCCCGACCGGCGCTCCCCAGGTC
>NZ_SMKQ01000193.1 GCF_004348995.1 Nonomuraea terrae | reverse complement strand
CCCGGCGACGCCGTGACGATCGGCTTCGGCGGTCACGGGCTGAGGCGGGCGCGCCAGGCCGTCGCCGCCTACGCCAGGGTCGTGGGCATGGACCCCGACCGGATCACCTCCCTAGTGATCAGCGCCTCGGAGATCGCCGCCAACAGCATCGAACACGGCGCCGGCCACGGCGTGATCACCATGTGGCGCGCCGGCGGCGAGCTGGTGTGCGAGATCGCCGAGCCCGGCGGCGCGCTCGACGATCCCTTAGCCGGCTGCATACCACCAGAGCCCGCATCCCCTCGGGGATACGGGCTCTGGATCAGCAGACAGCTGTGCGACCTGGTGGAGCTGCGCTCCGGAGGCGGCGCGTTACGCGTCCGCCTCCATCTGTCTCTGGGGTCGTAGGGCCTACGCGGCGCTCTGGGCGGGAAGGCGTACGGCGCCTTCCTCACGGGCGTACTCCTCCAGCATGCCGCGCAGCTGACGGCGGCCACGGTGGAGTCGCGACATGACGGTCCCGATCGGGGTGCCCATGCGCTCGGCGATCTCCTTGTAGGCGAACCCCTCCACGTCGGCCAGGTAGACCGCCACGCGGAAGTCCTCGGGAAGGGAGCGCAGGGCGTCCATCACGACGGTGTCGGGCAGCCGGTCGAGCGCCTCGGTCTCGGCCGACCGCAGGCCGGTCGAGGTGTGCGACTCGGCGGCGTGCAACTGCCAGTCCTCGATGTCCTCGGCGGCCGACAGCTTCGGAGAACGCTGCTTCTTGCGGTAGTCGTTGATGAAGTTGTTGGTCAGGATGCGATGCAGCCACGCCTTGAGGTTGGTGCCCTCGCGGAACTGGTGGTACGACGTGTACGCCTTGGCCACGGTCTCCTGCACCAGGTCCTCCGCGTCGGCGGCGTTACGGGTCAGGCGCATGGCGGAAGCGAACAGCTGCGACGTCACGGGCACGACATCGCGCTCGAACCAGTCCTGACGCTGCTCATCGGTCATCGAGATCAATTCATTCCCCCTTGCGCTCTCCCCCGTATCGGCACAAGCCGCCTGATAGCGGTCCCATCATCGCAAGCCCTCAGTAAGGGGCGCGTTAGAGCGGTTCCGCACCAATCAGAAGGGGTTTCGGTCCAAGTGCTCGCGGCGTGCGTCGTCACGTCCACGGCCGGACAAGTCTCGCTATCATAACACTACCCACCCAAATTTGCATGAATAGTGGCTAGAGTCACATCGGATAGCGTATATGGACGAACTTCGTGGACCGGCGCGGCACGAGCCGCACGCCATCGGCCGGTGCCGGTCCCGCGAGCGGGCGAACCCGCCGCCGACCGCTGGTGTGACACTCATCCGCACGTCTTTTCGCCTGCCCAGGCACTGGGGAGTAAACCTCACCCTGGTAGACGCGCTGTTGCCTACGTTCGGTTCACTACAACACCAACCAACCCCCACCTATTCCCCATGGGTCTGCGCGGCGGGGTCAGCCGGCGGACAGACTCGGGACTGAGCCCAGGGCTCGCACCAGGGGCCCGAGCCGAGGGTCCTGGACGGCCTCGCCCAAGGCGTCGCGCAGGGCGGCGTCGTGGGTGGGGCGGGCCTGACGCAGGAGGGTGAGCCCGGCGTCGGTGACGTCGGTGTAGATGCCGCGCCGGTCGGTGGGGCACAGATAGCACGACAGCAGACCGCGGTTCTCCAGGCGGGTCACCAGGGGCGTGGTGGCGCTCTGGCTGAGCACCACCGCGTCGGCGACCTGCTTCATCTGCAGGTGCCCGCCCTCGCCGTCGCGCTGCCGGCTGAGGACGTCGAGCAGCGAGTACTCGCGCGCGCTCAGGCCGTGCCGGCTCTGCAGGACGCGTTCGAGATGCGACTCGATCCTGCCGTGGAGCAGCGAGAGAGCGCACCGGCCCGGACCCCGACACCACGAACTGACGCCCGTCCCGCCCCGGGCGGGACGGGACCCGTCAGGAGACCGGCTTGGCGGGGTCCACCGCGAAGAGCCCGGCCAGGTCGTCGAGGATGGCGTGGGCGCCCTGGATGCCCACCGCGCTCATCCACGTCAGGTCGCTGACCTCGTGCTTGTCGCCCTTGAGCTTGCCCCACAACGGGTTGCCGACGAACTTCTCCTTGGGCTCGTCGGTCGCCGGGTCCGGGTAGCTCGCGACGAAGATGTGGTCGGCGTCCAGCTCGCCGATGCGCTCCTGGCTCACGTCCACCGCGATCGCGTCGTCCGCGGTGGGCTGATCCTCGGGGCGCGGGAAGCCGACGTCCTTCATGACGACACCGGAGTAGGAGTTCTCCACGTACAGCCGGACGGTCGGCTCTCCCGCGAAGCGGACGATCGAGATCGTCGGCAGCTCGCCCTCCTTCTCCTTGATGGAGGCGCCGATCGCGGCGGCGCGCTGCTCGAACTCCTTGATCCGGGTGTCCGCGAGCTGCTCCTTGCCGAGGGCCTGGCCCATGAGGCGGAGGTTGTCCTTCCAGATGGCCCCGGTGGTCTCGCTGAACACGGTCGGCGCGATCTTGGAGAGCTGGTCGTAGAGCGCCTCGTGCCGTACCTTCGCCGAGACGATGAGGTCGGGCTTGAGCGAGATGATCTTCTCCAGGCTCGGCTCCTCCAGCGTGCCGACCGGGGTCGCGTCCTTGCCGTACGCCTCGGCGACCGCGCCGAGGTAGCCGGGCAGCTCGGTCTCGATCGAGCGGTACGTCGTGTAGCCCACCACCGGGGTCTCCAGGGTCAGCACCGCGTCCACGAAGCTCTGGTCGAGAGCCACCACCCGCTTGGGCTGCGCCGGGATGACCGTCTTGCCCATGGCGTGCTCGACGGTCCTGAACGGGGCCGCGCTCTTGGACGGCGGGGTCTCCGCCGTGTCCGGCGTGGAGCCGCAGGCGGCGAGCCCCACCAGGAGGAGAGCGCCGGCCAGCACCCGCAACGGTCTCATCAGATGCCTTTCGCAGAAGTAAGGCAACCCTAAATTAGGTTAGCCCTGCCTAAGCTGGCATACTCAGCGAGATCGGGCAAATGGGGAGGTGGACACGGGTGAGCGCTACGGCCGTCGCCCCGCGGCTTCATGGCATCCGCCATCGTCGGCTCACCGTGCTCGTCGTCCTGCTCGGCGCGCTGGCCGTGACCGTGGTGCTGAGCATCACGATCGGCTCCAAGTCCGTACCGGTCTCCGACGCCTGGCACGCGCTGACGGCACCGACCGGCACCGAGAACGACCTCGTGATCCGCTCGCTGCGCGTCCCGAGGACCGTCTTAGGCGTGCTCGCCGGCCTCGCGCTCGGCGTGTCGGGCGCGCTCATGCAGGGCCACACCCGCAACCCGCTCGCCGACCCCGGCCTGCTCGGCGTCACGCAGGGGGCCGCGTTCGCGATGGTGGCCTCGATCATCCTGCTCGGCGTCGACAGCCTGCTCGTCTACATCTGGTTCGGCCTGGCGGGAGCGCTGGTGGCGAGCGTGGCCGTGTTCGCGCTCGGCATGGTCGGCGGCAGAGGCGGCCCGACGCCGGTCACGCTGGCCCTGGCCGGCACCGCCGTGAGCGCCTTCCTGGCCGCCCTGACCTCGGCCGTCGTCCTCCTGGACGAGCAGGCGATGGACGTCTTCCGCTTCTGGCAGGCCGGCTCGATCTCCGCCAGGGGCGCCGACGTGGTCTGGCAGGTTCTGCCGTTCATCCTGGCAGGGCTCGTGCTGGCGATGATCAACGCCCCCGGGCTGAACGCGCTGTCGCTCGGCGAGGACGTCGCCCGCAGCCTCGGCCAGAACATCGCCCTGACCCGCACCATCGGCGTCGCCGCCGTCACCCTGCTGTCGGGCGCGGCCGTTGCCGCCTGCGGCTCGCTCGCCTTCGTCGGGCTCATCGTGCCCCACCTCGCCCGGCCGCTGTCGGGCACCGACCACCGGTGGCTGCTGCCGTACTCGGGGCTGATCGGCGCTGCGCTGCTGCTGTTCGCCGACGTGATCGGCCGCGTGGTGGCACCGCCGGGCGAGCTGGAGGTCGGCGTGGTGCTCGCGCTGATCGGCGCCCCGTTCTTCGTCTTCCTGGTACGCCGCAGGAAGCCGGTGCGCCTGTGACCACGCTCACCACCCGCTCTCTGCGCGTCGGCCGCATGTCCTGGCAGATACGGCTGCGCAGCGTCACGGTCGCCCTGACCGGCCTCGTGCTGCTCGCCCTGCTGATGGTCCTGAGCATGCGCATCGGCGACATCGACATGTCACTGGCCGAGGTCGTCGCCGGCACGTTCGACGTCAACAGCCCGGCCCACTTCGTCATCATGGAGCTGCGCCTGCCGCGCGCGCTCACCGGCGCCCTGGTCGGCGCGGCACTCGCGCTGTCGGGCGCGATCATCCAGTCGATCGCGCGCAATCCGCTGGCCAGCCCCGAGATCCTCGGCGTCACCACCGGCGCCTCGGTCGCCGTGGTGGCCGGTGTCGTGGCCAGCGGCAGCGTGAACAGCGGCGTCAGCGGCCTGCTGGCCACGCTCGGCATCCCGGCGCTCGCCCTGCTCGGCGGCCTGCTCGGCGCCGCGGTCGTCTACGGCCTGGCCTGGCGGCGCGGCCTCGACGGCTACCGCCTGGTCCTGGTCGGCATCGGCGTGGCCGCGGTGTTCACGAACGTCAAGTTCTGGCTCCTGACCATCGGCGACGTGAACGACACCGGCCGCGCCATGGTCTGGATCAGCGGCTCGCTGAACGGCCGCGGCTGGGAGCACGTCACGCCCACGGCGCTGGCCCTGGCCGTGCTGGTGCCGGTGACCCTGCTCGGCACACGTTCGCTCGACGCCCTGCGCTTCGGCGACGACACGGTCACCGCGCTCGGCGTGCGGATGAACCTGGCCCGCGCCCTGATGATCCTCGCGGCCGTGCTGCTGGCCGCCGTGGCCACCGCGTCGGCGGGGCCGATCGCGTTCGTGGCCCTGGCCGCGCCGCAGATCGCGCTGCGCCTCGCGCGCTCCGGGCAACCCCCGCTGCTGTGCTCGGCGGTCATCGGCGCCGTGCTCACCACGGGCGCCGACCTGATCGCGCGGACCGCGTTCTCGCCGATCGAGCTGCCCGTCGGTATCGTCACGGCCGTACTGGGCGCTCCGTACCTGATCCACCTCATCTGGAGGTCGCGAAAGTGAGACTGCAGGCCTCCGGCGTCAAGCTGGGGTATGGCGACCGCCTCATCGTGGACGGCCTCGACCTCGGCATCGAGGCGGGCACCGTGACCACGATCATCGGCCCGAACGGCTGCGGCAAGTCCACTTTGCTGCGCGCCCTGGGCCGGCTGCTCAAACCGCAGGGCGGCGAGGTGCTGCTGGACGGCAAGCGCATCGACAAGACTCCCACCCGCGAGGTGGCCAAGGTCCTCGGCATGCTGCCGCAGGCGCCCACGGCGCCCGAGGGGCTGACCGTGGCCGACCTGGTGGCGCGGGGCCGGCACCCGCACCAGACGTGGTACCGCCAGTGGTCCTCCGACGACGAGGGCGCGGTCGCCGCGGCGCTCGACATGACCGGCCTCGCCGACCTCGCCGAGCGGCCCCTGGACGAGCTGTCGGGCGGGCAGCGGCAGCGGGCGTGGATCTCCATGGCCCTGGCCCAGGGCACCGACCTGCTGCTGCTCGACGAGCCGACGACGTTCCTCGACCTGGCGCACCAGGTGGAGGTGCTGGAGCTCGTACGCCACCTGCACCAGGAGGCCGGGCGCACGGTCGTCATGGTCCTGCACGACCTCAACCTGGCCGCCCGCTACGCCGACCGGCTGGTCGCCATGCGCGCCGGCAAGGTCATCTCCTCCGGCACCCCGCACGAGGTGCTGACCGAGGGCCTGTTGCGGGAGGTCTTCGAGCTGGACGCCAAGGTCATCGCCGACCCGGTGGCCGGCACGCCCCTGGTCATCCCGATCGCCCCTCTGTCGGCACGGGGCTGACCCGCCGTAAAGGCTCAGAGCGCCGACAGCGCCGCCGCGACGTCGGGATCGCCGGGGGCCAGCTCCGCGGCCCGCAGGAGGTCACGGCGGGCCTCGGCCGCCCGCCCGGCGGCCCGGTGGACCATCGAGCGGTTGAACAGCAGCTCCGGCGTCTCCTCCAGCTTCAGCGCCCGGTCGAAGGCGGCCAGCGACCCCTCGTGGTCGCCCCGCTCGTACGCCAGCTCACCCCGCCCCGCCCAGGCCGCCGCCAGGTCGGGGTGCAGCTCCAGCGCCCGGTCGAAGGCGGCCAGCGCCTCGGCGTGGCGGTGTTCGGCCAGCTCGACCTGCCCGAGCACGCACAGCAGATGGGGGTCGGCGGGCGTCAGCGCGAGCCCCCGCTCGACGTCCCGCCGGGCGGCCGCGTGGTCGCCGGCGGCCACGCGCAGCCCGGACCTGTTCACGTACGCGCGCGCGAACTCGGGGTCGAGCTCCAGCGTGTAGTCGAGGTCGGCGCGGGCCCCCTCCAGGTCTCCCGCGGCGTAACGGATCTCGGAGCGGTTGTAGTACGCCTCGGGAAACGGCGGACTCAGCCGCATGACCGCCTCGTAGTCGGCCAGCGCCTCCTCCGTCCGCCCCAGCTCCTGCAGCAGATTGCCGCGGTCGAGGTAGTAGTCGGGGTAGCCGGGGTCGGTCTCGATGGCCCGCGTGTAGTCGGCCAGCGCCTCCCGCTTCCGCCCCGACATGGCGAGCAGCTGCCCCCGGTTGGCGTACAGGACGAGCCGGTGGATCGGGTGTTCGCCGGCCAGGTCGGTCTCGGCCAGCTCGATGGCCTGCCGCACCAGCTCCATGGCGGCCTCCGGGCGGCCCCTGCGCACCTCGACCAACGCCTTGCCGTTGAGGTCGAACCCGAGGTGGAAGGCACGCTCCCGGCGGTCGGGCATCAGCGACGTGATGGTGATGGCCTCGTTGATCCAGGCCAGCGCCTCCTCGGGGTCGCGCCGCGCGTGGTCGTGGTGGCGTACGAGGATCATGGCGGTGGCGTACGCGGCGGTGGCGCGATAGCGCGGATGCGTGCTCCTGCGCCGGGCCCGGTCGTAGAGCTCCCGGGCCTCCTCCTCGCGCTCGATGGCCTCCAGGGACGCGGCGACCCGCAGCAGGAGCCGCTGCCACCCCTCGGGGTCGTCCTCGTACGCCCTGCCGCGCAGCGCCTCCAGCCCCGCCTCGGTCAGCGCGTGGTGGAAGCCCTCGTCACGGTATCGGTCGAAGTCGGTCTGGAAGGGGCCCCGGCCGGGAGCCGACGGCCCCTCCTGGATGATCAGCAGGCCGGGGTCGATCCGGCGCCGCAGCACGGTCACCAGCTCGGCGTCGGTCTGGTCGGCCTCGCCGAGGCCGGTCACGGTGACGGTGAGCGGCCCCGTACGGCTCAGATGGTCTCGGACGAACTCCGCGATGCCGTTGGCCAGCCTGAGGGTGCGGCGCGCGCCCGGCACGAGCACGCGCTGCTCCCTGGGCAGGGAGTCGGCCAGTGAGCGGCGGCGGGCCGGCACGGCGTCGTGCAGGCCGGGTGCCGCGGCGCGGATCTCGATGTCGTGTGCGGTGACCAGGTCGGGCCAGCGCTCAAGCGCCGGCGGGACGAGATGCGCGAGCAGCCCCGCGCCCAGTGTGTAAGGGCCGCCGATCCGGCGGTCCGCGTCAAGGAAGATCGTGTCCACGTGAAGCCTTTCCCGTGGTCCCGGGCGGCCGACGCCCGCGCAGTGGGCGCCGGCCTTCAGTGGATCAGCCGCAGTGCCGCGGCGCGGCCGCGGCGGTGGGCTTCACGGTTCCGGGCCGGTGAACAACGATCTTCTTCATGTGCGCCCTCTCGCGTTCATGCGGGATCGAACGATCATTGATGACGATATATGTGACCACAGACAAAAGCCGCAGATCAACATTTATCTGGTAAGGGCTAATCCCGCGTGAATTATGGGCCTGACCGTAACCTAATCGCCCAGAATGGCGTCGACGAAGACCTCCGGATCGAACGGCGCCAGGTCGTCGGGCCCTTCACCCAGCCCCACGAGCTTCACCGGAACCCCGAGCTCCCGCTGCACGGAGATCACGATGCCGCCCTTGGCGGTGCCGTCGAGCTTGGTCAGCGCGATGCCGGTGATGTTGACCGCCTCGCCGAAAACCTGGGCCTGGCGCATGCCGTTCTGGCCGGTGGTCGCGTCGAGGACGAGCAGCACCTCGTCGACGGTGGCCTTCTTCTCGATGACCCGCTTGACCTTGCCCAGCTCGTCCATCAGGCCGGTCTTGGTGTGCAGGCGGCCGGCGGTGTCGACGATGACGACGTCGACCTTCTCCTCGATGCCCCGGGCCACCGCGTCGAACGCCACGGAGGCCGGGTCGCCGCCCTCGGGGCCGCGTACAGTGTCGGCGCCGACCCGCTCGCCCCAGGTCTGGAGCTGGTCGGCCGCCGCGGCGCGGAAGGTGTCGGCCGCGCCGAGCACGACCTTCTTGCCGTCGCCGATGAGCGAACGGGCGAGCTTGCCGGTGGTGGTGGTCTTGCCGGTGCCGTTGACGCCCACGACCAGGACGACCGCCGGGCGCTCGCCCGGCGCCGTCACCTTGAGCGTGCGGTCGAGGTCGGGGTTGATCTGGGCGAGCAGCCGCTCGCGCAGCAGGCCGCGGACCTCGTCGTGGGAGCGGCTGCCGAGCACCTTCACCCGGGTGCGCAGCTCCTCGACGATGGCCTGCGTGGGCGCGACGCCCACGTCGGCGGTGATCAGGCTCTCCTCGATCTCGTCCCAGACGTCGTCGTCGAGCCGGTCACGCGAGAGCAGCTCCAGCAGCCCGCGCCCGAGCGCGTTCTGCGAGCGGGCCAGGCGCGAGCGCAGCCGCACCATCCGGCCCGCCGACGGCGGCGGCACCTCGATCTCGGGCGGCGCCACGACCGGCTCGGCCGGCTTGACCGGCGGCGGAAGCGTGGTCGTCGCGCCTTCGGCCTCCTCACCCGCCGCGGCGGGCCGCTTCTCCTCCTCCTCGGGAAGCGTCGGGGCCTCGGGCGGCAGGACCGGTGGGGGCGCTTTACGGCCCGGCCGGAAAAGCAGGAAGAGGCCGCCGGCCGCCAGCAGGGCGACGACGGCCACGATCACGATGACGGCGAGGTAACCTTCCACAACACGTCAGTTTTCCAGATCATCCGGCGTGGTCAGGCCCAAGGCCACACCGATCAGGCCGATTCGCGTTCCCTGAGCCGCTGGCTGACCACCTGCGTCACACCGTCACCGCGCATCGACACGCCGTAGAGCGCGTCGGCGATCTCCATCGTGCGCTTGTTGTGGGTGATCACGATGAGCTGCGAGCTCTGCCGCAACTCCTCGAAGAGCGTCAGCAGCCGCTGCGTGTTGGTGTCGTCGAGCGCGGCCTCGACCTCGTCCATCACGTAGAACGGCGACGGCCGCGCCTTGAAGATCGAGATCAGGAACGCCACCGCCGTCAGCGACCGCTCACCGCCCGACAGCAGCGACAGGCGCTTGACCTTCTTGCCCGGCGGCCGCGCCTCGACCTCGATGCCGGTCGTCAGCATGTCGGACGGATCGGTCAGCACCAGCCGGCCGTCGCCGCCCGGGAAGACCCGGCCGAAGATCTGCTCGAACTCCCTGGCGACGTCCTCGTACGCCGAGGCGAACATCTGCTCCACCCGCTCGTCGACCTCCTTGACCACGGTCAGCAGGTCGCGCCGCGTCTTCCTCAGGTCTTCCAGCTGGGAGTTGAGGAACGCGTGCCGCTCCTCCAGCGCCGCGAACTCCTCCAGCGCGAGCGGGTTGACCTTGCCGAGCTGGTTCATCTGCTTCTCGGCGATCCTGGCCCGCTTCTCCTGCTCCTCCCGTACGTACGGCACCGGCGGGTCGCCGGGGACCGGCGCGTCGGGGCCGTACTCGGAGATCAGGGACTCGACCTCGACGCCGAACTCCTCCAGCGCCCGCTGCTCCATCTGCTCCAGCCGCAGCCGCTGCTCCGTGCGGGCCACCTCGTTGCCGTGCACTCGGTTGACCAGTTTGTCCAGCTCCTGGCCGAGTTCGCGGACGCGGAGGCGTACCTGCTTGAGCTCGGCGTCGACGGCCACCCGGGCGAGGTCGGCCTCGTCACGCTCCCTGGAGGCCAGCTGGACGGACTCGGCCAGCGCCGCGAGCACCCGCTTGGCGCCCTTGCTGACGGCCTCGGCCAGCGCGGCCTGACGCCTGCGCCGGTCGCGCTGGGCGGCCGCCTGGGCGCGTTCCTCACGTTCGCGGCGCGCGGCGCGCAGCAGCCCGTCGGCGCGGCCCTCGATGCCCTTGACCCGCTCCTCGGCGGTGCGGACCTGCAGGCGGGTGTCCATCTCGCGCTGGCGGGCGGACTCGCAGGCGCTCGCCAGCTCGTCGCGCAGGTCGGTGGTGGGCTCGGACTCCAGCTCCTGGGCGTATTCGGCCTCGGCCAGCCGGACCTCCAGCTCGGCCAGCTCTTCCAGCCCTTCGGCGCGGGCCGCCTCCGCCCTGGCCACGCTCGCGGTCAGGCGCTCGGCCTCGTCGCGGGCGGCGTTCGCGGCCGCCTCCAGCTGGGCCAGCCGCTTGGCCGCGGCGGCGGTGCGCTGATCGGCCTCGCGCTGGCGGCCGCGTACCTGGTCGAGCGCGCCCTGCGCGGCGCTCACACCGGCCTGGGCGGTGGTGACGGCGTGCTGTGCCTCACTCACGCGGGCCTGGGCGGCCTCCAGCGCGCTCTGAGCGGCCTGCTCGCCGGCGACGGCCTCGTCGAGCGCCAGCGCGGTCTCCTCGGCCCTGGCCTCGGCCTCCTCCAGGTCTCTGACGGCCTCGTCGAGCGCGGCCCGCACCTGCAGCACGGAGGTCCCGCTCTCCGACCCGCCGCTGGCCAGCGGCTCTCCGACCAGATCACCCGCCTTGGTGACGGCCCGCAGCTCGGGGTGACGCTCGACCAGCTTCCTGGCGGCATCGAGCTCGTCCACGACCGCCACGCCGGCGAGCACGTGATCGAGAGCGGCCCGCAGATGCTCAGGCACGCTGACCAGCTCGGCCACCCACCGGCTGCCCTCGGGCGCCGGCCGACGCATGCTCCCGCTGAGACGTCCGGCGGCCCCGCCCGGAGTGGGGTCCCCTGCGGCGCCGTCACCCGGGACCGCCGCACCCTGCGAGTCCGTCTCGCCCGCGTCCGACTTCGCGCCGTCCGACTTCGCGCCGCCGCCGAGCGCGACGAGGAGCGTCGCCTGGCCCAGGCTCCGCGTGCGCAGCAGGTCGAGGGCCTCCACGGCCGTGTCGAGTGTCTGGACGGTGATCGCCTCCGCGACCGGGCCGAGAACCGCCGCGACGGCCGGCTCGGCCCCCGGCGTCACCTGCATCGAGGCCGCCAGCGGCCCCAGCACCCCGGCCAGGCCGGCCTCCAGCAGCGCTGCCCCGCCGTCGCCCTTGGCCAGCCCCAGCTCCAGGGCGTCGCGGCGAGCGGCGAGCGCTGCCACCGCCCGCTGGGCCTCCTGGTCGGCGGCCCGCGCGGTGCTCACCCCCGCCTTGGCCTCCCGCAGGGCGGCACCCGGCGCGTCAAGAGCCGACGTCGCCTCCTCCAGCCCCGCGCGCGCCTCGTCGGCCACCGCCTTGGCCTCCTCGACCGTGGCCTGCGCCGCGGCCAGCTCCTCGGCCAGCTCAGGATCGACGGCCGGCGACTCCAGCCGCTGGGCCTCCAGGTCCTCCGCGGCCCGCCGCTGCCGCTCGGCCGCGTCGGCCACGGCCTGCCGGAGGCGTCCGATCTCCTCCTCGGCGGCCCTGGCCCGGCTGCGTACGGAATCGACCTGGCCGCGCAGTTTGGCCAGCCCCTCGCGGCGGTCGGCGGCGGCCCGCGCGGCCATGGCGAGCCGCTGCTCCTCGACGCTCAGCTCGGCCTCGGCCTCGGCCCGCGCCTGAACGGCCTCCTCCAGCAGCTCCCGCGCGTGGTCCAGCTCCGCCTTGAGGATCAGCTCCCGCTCGCGCACCTCGGCGGCCTCGCGTTCGAGCTCCTCCGGGTCGCGGCCGCGGCGCTCGATGGCGGCGGCGTCGAGGGCGTGCCGATGGCGTTCGGCGGCGAGCTGCTCCAGGCCGCTGATGCGCTCACGCAGCGACGACAGCCGGAAGTACGTCTCCTGCGCCGCCGCGAGCCGCGGCTGGGCCTCGGCCTCGGCGGCCTCCAGCGCGGCCTCCCGCTGCTGCCCCTCGGCGAGCTCGGCCTCGACCTGCCGGCGTCGCTGCGTGATCGCGGCCTCGTCGGCCGCCTCGCGCTCCAGCGTCACGCGCAGCACGCACACGTCGTCGGCCAGCAGCCGCAGCCGGGCGTCACGCAGGTCGGCCTGGATGACGGCGGCCTTGCGGGCGATCTCGGCCTGGCGGCCCAGCGGCTTGAGCTGGCGCCGCAGCTCGGTGGCGAGGTCCTGCACACGGGTGAGGTTGGCCTGCATCGCGTCGAGCTTGCGCAGCGCCTTCTCCTTGCGCTTGCGATGCTTCAGGACGCCCGCGGCCTCTTCGATGAACGCCCGGCGGTCCTCCGGCCCCGCGTGCAGCACCGCGTCGAGCTGGCCCTGGCCGACGATGACGTGCATCTCACGGCCGATGCCGGAGTCGGACAGCAGCTCCTGGATGTCCAGCAGGCGGCAGGTGTCGCCGTTGATCGCATATTCGCTCTGCCCCGACCGGAACATCAGCCGGCTGATCGTGACCTCGGTGTAGTCGATCGGCAGCGCGCCGTCGGAGTTGTCGATGGTCAGCGTCACCTCGGCGCGGCCGAGTGGCGGCCGGGACGAGGTGCCGGCGAAGATCACGTCTTCCATCTTGCCGCCGCGCAGCGACTTGGCACTGTGCTCGCCCATCACCCAGGCGAGGGCGTCGACGACGTTGGACTTGCCGGAGCCGTTGGGCCCGACGACACAGGTGATGCCCGGCTCGAACCGCAGGGCGGTCGCGGAGGCGAAGGACTTGAAGCCGCGCAGGGTCAGGGTCTTCAAATACAAAGCACGTCCCCCTCTCCCTGTACGGACAAGGGAAAAGACTACTGGTCCCGGCTAGCCCACGCGGGCATCCGCGCCCGCGCGGCAGCTTGACCAGGTCTTTCCTGAAGGGGGCAAATAACAAGGGACGCCTCTTCGAGACGTCCCTGAATCTTGCGCTCCGATCACTCTCAGGTGAGTGCCGGCTCGCGCTCCTGCACGCGGCTTAGCGCCTCGTCGCGGGTTTGCGCTGCAAGAGCGTCATTGGTGGCCTGAAGTCGGATGAGTTCTGCCTCCAGATCCCGGATACGCTGCTGCAGGCGGCGCATCTCCGAGACCATTCGAGGGTCAGGACCGCCGACGTGGCCGAGTAGAGCCTTCGCCATGGTAAAGGGTCCTCCACGCTGAGTGACCAGACTGGTTCGCGCACTTCTGTTCCGCGGGAGGGGTGCGCGTGGTACCTAACAAGAGTCGCACCGGCAGTGTGGGCGGTCAAGTCGATCGAACCGCTGAGCCCCTACTGATGGGCACTCCCGACATACAACTATACCCTATTTGGGCTGTTTAACGAAACCGGCTACCGCTCTACAAAACCGGCCAAACTACCTCGGGCTTCGCTCCAACGTTCCACTACTCCATCCACCCTGCCCGGCGTGTCGCAACCCCGGAGCGACTCCAGCAGCTTGACGCACGCCTCCCTCGGGCCCTCGGCCACCACCTCGACCCGGCCGTCGTCGGTGTTGCGCGCCCAGCCCACGAGGCCCAGCTCCAGCGCCCGCGCCCGCGTCCACCACCGGAAGCCCACGCCCTGGACCCGGCCCCGCACCCAGGCGGTCAGCCGGACGTCCCCGCTCTCGTCAGGCATCTCGAACTCCTTCGGACGTCACGCCGTCCGCCGTCTCCGCGATCTCGATCCCGGAAGAGGCGCCCGGCGCCCCCTGGGTCGTGGCCACCTTACCGGCCCGGGAATCGGCCGTCCGGAAGGCGTCATGGAGGGTGCGGGTCATTCCCCGGCGACGGCGCGGGCGCGCGCCAGGCAGGCGGCCGCCCAGTCGTTCTCACCGGCCGTCTCGGCCGCGGAGGCCAAGTGGCGGTCCGCGTCGGGCAGCCCGGCCATCACGGAGGGCTCGGCCGCGGCGGCGCGGGCGTAGGCGGCGGGCCAGGCCGTGGGCGAGCCGGCGAAGGCCCGGGCGACCAGGACCGGCACGTCCTCGGCACCCCTGTGACAGCGGCGAGGCGAGCGTCCACGAAGGCGGCGAAGATCATGGCATCGGAGGCCGGGCCCGGGCCGCCCGGGCCGAGGGCGCGTTCGGCGTGGGCTCGCCGGAGCCGGTAGGCCACCCGGTCGCCGCGCAGGCCGCAGGCGAGCGTGATCGCCGAGGCGGCGGGAGAGAGCCAGGAGGCGATCGGCATGCCGGACCGCCGCCATGCCCGCCGCCATGCCCGCCGCCATGCCCGCCACATCGGCTCGGCGTGCTCGATCGCCTCGTCGAGGCGCTCGGTGACGGGCGGCGGGTCGGCGACTGGACCGCGTACGGCCGCCTCGTGCCGGCGGCCACCGCGGAGGAGGTGCCGGCCCGCCTGGCGGACCTGGTGGCTGCGGCCACGCGGCGCTACCTCGACCACGGCCACGGACAGCCCGTCCTCCTGGTGCACACCGCCACCGCGCCGAACGCGGTCCTGCACACCCTGCCCGCGCTGCCCCGGAAGCTGTGGACGCCCGGCCTGACCGCGATCTGGACGACCACCGCGGCGATCTACTCCGCCTACGCGCCGCGCTCGTCACTGCCCACCCCGCCCGACGGCCCGGGCGCCGTCGCGGAGGTCCTGGACCCGGGCGGTCGACCACGCCGACGAGCACGTCATCAAGTTCACCGACACCGCGGCCGAGGTCTACACCCGCACCGGCGACCTGGACGCGCCGGCCGCCGCCCTCCACGTCGCCCAACTCATCCTGCCCGGGCGACCGTAAGCGGATCAGCAGAAATCGGTAAGCGGGCTCGGACAAAGTCGTGCTCACCAGTCAACAACGCAACCGAAGGGGATGTGCCATGAGGAAGCTGATCGAGTCGACGTTCGTCACCCTCGACGGCGTGATCAGCTCGCCGCACGTGTGGGGACCGCCGTACTGGAACGAGGAGCACCACAAGTACGCGGGCAAGCTGCTGTTCGCCGCCGACGCGCTGCTCCTCGGCCGTGAGACGTACCAGGGGTTCGCGCAGTCCTGGCCGGCGCGGACAGGTGACCCGTACGCCGACCGGATCAACAGCCTGCCGAAGTATGTGGCGTCCACCACGCTGAAGGAGGCCGACGCCTGGAACGGCACCCTGATCCAGGGCGACGTCGCGACGGCGGTGGCAGAGCTGAAGCGGCAGCCGGGCGAGAACATCCTCAAGTTCGGCACCGGGGAGCTCGACCGCACGTTGATCGCCCACGATCTGGTGGACGAGTTCCACTTCTGGACGTTCCCCACCATCGCGGGAAGCGGCGACCGGCTCCTGGACGGCCTGGACGTGACGCACCTGAAGCTGCTGGAGACGACGCGGTTCGAGTCCGGCATCGTCGTCCTGACCTACGGACCCAAGTGATCGAAGCGCCGTGAAGACGACGTCCCTGTCGGTCGTCACGCCGCCTGCGGCTCGGCGGCGTGCTCGGCCGCCGCCGCCTCGAACGCCCGCACCGCGGCCGTCTCTGCGGCCTTCACCCAGGCCAGGCCGAGGATCGAAGGAGGCAGCCCGGTGACGGGCACGAAGCGGATGTCGGACCGGCCGTGCTGGTCCGCCGAAGGCGTGCAGAACACCATGCCGCCCCTGCCGAGCGCCACCTGGGTCAGGCCCTCCTGCGTGGTGGCCACCTTACCGGCCCGGGGAATCGGGCGGCCGGAAGGCGTCACGGAGGGAGCGATCCGTTCGTGCCAGAAGCGCGGCGCGGGACCGTCCAGCCCGATCAGCGGGACGCCGGCCAGCTCCTCCGCGCCGATGCGCGCCCGGCCCGCGAGGGGGTGGCGCACGGAGAGGCCGAGCCGGTGGGAGACCCGGTTCAGGCCGCCGCCCGTGACGAGGTCGGGCTCGTCCACCGGCAGCAGCGTGAACGCGACGTCCACCTGCCCGGCCCGCAGCTTGCCGAAGGGGTCGGACAGCGGGATCTCCACCAGCTCGGCCACGCACCCCGGATGCCGCCGCTCGAAGACGCGTACGGCCCCCGTGACCACGTCGGTCGGCGTGGCCAGGAACCCGACCCTGATCACGCCGGTCACCTCCCTGGCCGCGGCCCTGGCCCGGCTCACGGCGCTCTCCAGCCCGTCGTACGCGGGACGCAGGTCGGCCAGGAACCGCTCGCCGAGGGGCGTGAGTCGCACCCGCCTGCTCGTGCGCTGGAAGAGCCGCCCGCCGATCCTGGTCTCCAGCGAGCGGACGAGCTGGCTCACCCTCCCCGGCGACAGGTAGAGGCACTCCGCCGTACGCGCGAAGTGCAGCTCCTCGCTGAGCACGACGAAGCACTCCAGTTCCCTGAACTCCATGGCCCCTCCGGCTGATCGCTTAGCCCGGTTAAACCAAGCCTTCGGGGTTCGTCATTGTTCCCCCTGGCTGCCCGGCAACAGGCTGGACGCCATGACGATCACTGATGTTTCCGTACGGGCACGCCCGCTCGCCGTGGCCTCCGTGGCGGTGGGCACGTTCGCCATCGTGACCAGCGAGATGCTCCCGGTCGGCCTGCTGACCTCGATCGCCGCCGACCTGGGCGTGTCCGCCGGTACGGCCGGGCTGACCATGTCGGCCCCCGGCCTGGTCGCCGCCGTCGCCGCGCCCGCCCTGGCGGTCACCGCGCGGCGGCTCGACCGGCGCGTGGTCCTCCTGGCGCTGATGGCGGTGCTGGCCGTGGCGAACCTGGCGGCGGCGCTCGCGCCGAACCACGCCGTCATGCTGGCCGCCCGCGTGCTGACCGGGGTGAGCATCGGCGGTTTCTGGGCCTTCGCGGCCGGTCTCGGCGAACGCCTGGTCCCCGCGCGCCACGTGGGCCGGGCCACGTCGATCATCTTGGGCGGGGTGTCCGTGGCGTCGGTGCTGGGGGTGCCGGCGGCGACGTTCGTCTCGTCCTACGCCGGGTGGCGCAGCGCGTTCGCCGCCGCGGGGGTGCTGGCGCTGCTTCTGGTCGGAGTGCTGGCCGCGACGCTGCCGCCGCTGCGGCAGCCGGCGGGTGACGCTCCTGCGGAAACGGCGGAAAAGCGCTCCACGTGGCTCTCAGGGCCGCTGAGGGTGATCCTCACCCTGACGGCCCTGACCGTCTCCGGGCACTTCGCCGCCTACACCTACGTCCGTCCGTTCCTGGAGCAGGTCTCACACGCCGGCCCCGCCCTTGTCGGCACCGCCCTCCTCCTGTACGGCGCCGCCGGCGTGGCCGGCAACTTCGCCGCGGGCGCGCGGGCCGCCAGGAACCCGCGGGCGACCCTCGTCGTGCTGGCCGCGCTCATGGCGGCGGCCACCGCGCTGCTCCCGCTCGCCGGCCTGCCCCTGGTGCTCCTCATGGTGTGGGGCCTCGGCTACGGCGGAATCGGGGTGACCCTGCAGCTGTGGATCATGCGGACGGGCGGCGGCGAGCTGGGCACGGCGCTGTTCGTCGGCGTCTTCAACGTCTCCATCG
>NZ_SMKQ01000192.1 GCF_004348995.1 Nonomuraea terrae | reverse complement strand
GCACGTACGTCCCGGTGAGGAGCGGCTCATGCGCGTGGTGGTGACCGGAGCACATGGCAAGGTCGGCAGGGCGGCCGTCAAGGCGCTGGCCGAGGCGGGGCACGAGGTGACGGCGGTGGACGTGACGCGTCCCGTGTTCGAGCGCCCGGAGCCGGGCGCCCCGCGCTACCAGCAGGCGGATCTGACCGACGCGGGCCAGGCGTACGCCGTGACCGTCGGGGCGGAGGCCGTGGTGCACGCTGCGGCGATCCCCGACCCCACCTCCAACCCGCCGCACGTGGTGTTCCAGAACAACCTGATGGCGACGTTCAACATGATCGAGGCGGCGGTACGCCTCGGGGTGTCGCGGTTCGTGAACATCTCCAGTGAGACCGTCCCCGGGTTCTTCTTCCCTGAGCGGCCGTTCCTGCCCGACTACGCGCCGGTGGACGAGGAGCACCCGATCCGGCCGCAGGACCCGTACGCGCTGGCCAAGCACTTCGGTGAGCAGCTCATGGACGCGGCGGTGCGGCGGTCCGGCATCAGGTGCGTCTCGCTGCGGCCGAGCTGGGTGCAGTGGGAGGGCAACTACGAGCGCAACCTGGGCCCGCAGGTCCGCGACGCCGCCGAGAGCGGGGCGGGGTTGTGGAGCTACATCGACGTGTACGACCTGGCGGACGCGATCGTGCTGGCCACCGAGTCGAGCCTGCCCGGGCACGAGGTGTTCTACATCGCCTCGCCGGACAACGCGGGCGGGCACGACTTCGCCGAGGTGCTGCGGCGCTACTACGGGGACAGGATCGAGCTGCGTCCGCCGGCCCGTCCCGACGCCTCGGGCATCTCCTGCGCCAAGGCGCACCGGCTGCTGGGCTGGCAGCCGAAGCGTTCGTGGCGCGACTACCTCGACGACAACGGCCGCGCCCGCGAGCGCTGAGCGCCTCGCACGCGCCGTGCGTAGAGGATCGCCCGGGCCGCCATCACGACGCAGCCGATCCCGAGCAGCAGCCCCCACAGGACGTCGGTGACGAAATGCATGCCGCGGTACACGCGGGAGAAGCCGACGGCCAGCGGGGCGGCGGCCGAGAGCGTCCAGATCATCACCTGGAGCGCGCGGTTGCGGACGTGCGTGGTCAGGACGAGCGCGACCCCGCAGTAGAACGCGACGGCGGCGCTGACGTGTCCCGACGGGAAGCTGGAGGTGGGCGGCGCCTCGTCGAGGTGTGGGACCGGCGGCCGGTGCCGTCCGACGAGGTTGGTGGTGGCCAGGAACACCAGCGACTGGCTCCAGACCGCCGCGATCAGGAAGATCGGCTCGCGCCACCGCCGGAGGACGAGCCTGAGGACGATCGCGGTCACCGCGGTGAGCGCCACGATGTAGGGGGTGTCCGACAGGCTGCTGCCGAAGTCGGTGAGCTCGTTCCCCAGCGACGTGCGGCCGGCGGCCATGGCCCGGCTCACGGCCGCCTCACCGGTCAGGTGGGCGAAGACCAGTGTGCCGGCGCCGTACGTCAGCGCGGCCATCAGCAGCATCGGACATAAGATCGTCAACGCGTGGTACTTCACACGCTCAGTTCCGGACACGGATCGCCTCCAGCGACTCGGGTTGCACTCCTTCGGACAGCGGCGCGGCGGGCCTGCGTCCCAGCTCGCGCCGCCACGTGTCGAACGCCGCCGCCGTGGCCGCGATCACGGCCGCGCCCAGCACCATCCCGCCGGCCACGTCGCTCACCCGGTGCACGCGCCCGGGGTGGCCTTCCTCGTTGCGCATTCCTCCATCGCTGCCCCGGCGGGAGCCGCCGATGCCCGCCTGAGATCGATCAGCCGGGGTAGTCGGGAACGCATGTCCCCCACCGTGGCGGTCGTCGCGCACCGCAAGAAGGTCCTCGGCGCAGGTCTGGACGCACTGCGCGTGCTCATCGCCGAACAGGGCGCCGGCGACCTCCTCTGGTACGAGGTCACCAAGAGCAAGAAGACGCGCAAGAAGGTCCGCGAGGCCCTCGACCAGGGCGCCGAGCTGGTGTTCGTCTGGGGCGGCGACGGCATGGTGCAAAGGTGCGCCGACGCGATGGCGGGCTCGGGCGTGCCGATGGCCATCCTCCCGGCCGGCACCGCGAACCTGTTCGCCACCAACCTCGGCGTCCCCGCCGACCTGGAGGAGGCGGTACGGATCGGCTTCCACGGGCGGCGCGAGCAGCTGGACCTGGGACTGCTGAACGGCGAGCACTTCGCCGTCATGGCGGGCGCCGGGTTCGAAGCCGAGATGATCGCCGACGTCGACGGGCAGGCCAAGAAGCGGCTCGGCAGGCTGGGCTACGTCAGGGCGGCTGTGCGGCACGTCGGCGGGCCGCGGGTGCCGATGAAGATCAAGATCGACGGGACGAGCTGGTTCGAGGGACGGGCGAGCTGCCTGCTGCTGGGCAACGTCGGCACGATCACGGGTGGCATCGAGGCCTTCGACGACGCCAGACCGGACGACGGCTGGCTGGAGGTCGGGGTCTCCACCGCCAAGGGGCCGGTCCAGTGGGCGCGGGTGCTCGGCAGGATGGCCTCGGGACGTTCGGACGGTTCGCCGTTCGTCCGGGTCACCCGGGCCAGGAAGGTCTCCGCCCGGTTCGCGTCGCCGCTGACGTACGAGCTCGACGGGGGAGACCGCGGGGCGACCACCCGCCTCAAGGCCAAGGCGGTCCCGGGAGCGCTCACCGTCTGCCTTCCGCCGGCCGGCGAGACGTAGCCCGACGCGATGATGTCGGTCGTCCGTCGCCTGATCGTCCGTGGGCATTCACGTCTCGGTCGTGGCGGGCAGATGTCATCTCGCTGTGCTATCCCTTCGTTCGTATCTCGCCATGGCGGCGGCCGGCGCGATCGCCGGCTCGCTGGTCATCGCGGTGCCCGCGTCGGCCACCGCCGTCGGCGACCTCACTCCGCACAAAGTGTCCGATCCTGTCAGCCACGTCGATCCGCTGATCGGCACCGCGGGCGGCGGCAACACCTACCCCGGCGCCGTCCGGCCGTTCGGCATGATCTCGTGGAGCCCGACCACCACGGCGGGTGACCAGACGAACGCCGCCGGCGCCAACGGATACGCCTACAACACGCCCCGGACCCGTGGGTTCGCGCTGACGCACGTCAACGGCGCGGGTTGCCACCCGGGAGCCGCCGGCGACGTCCCGATCATGCCGTACGCCGGGGCGGTCACGTCGTCGCCGACGGCCGACACCACCGACGCGATCTACGCCGGCACCTTCAGCCACGACAACGAGTCCGCCCGGCCCGGCCGGTACACCGTCACCCTCGACTCCGGCACCAAGGCCGACCTCGCGGTCACCACCCGGGCGGGCGTCGGCGAGTTCTCCTTCCCGAAGGGCTCCGCCGCCAGCCTGCTCTTCCGCGTGTCCAACTCGCTGAACGGCAGCGAGGACGCGCAGATCACGATCGACCCGGACTCCCGTACGGTGACGGGCTCGGTGCTGACCGGCGCGTTCTGCGGCCGCCGCGCGAACGGCGGCGAGAACAACCGCAAGAGCTACTACCGGCTGCACTTCGTCGCGTCGTTCGACCGGGCCTTCTCGGGAACGGGGACCTGGGTCGACGGCGATCTGAACCCCGGCGGCACCACGGCGAGCGGCGGCGAAGGGTACGCGACGGGCGCGGACCGCGCGGGCCGCGGATCGGGCGGCTACGTCACCTTCGACACCACCTCCGACGCCGACGTGCGGATGAAGGTCGGCATCTCGTACACCAGCCTGGAGGCGGCGAAGCGGAACCTCGCCCGCGAGGTGCGGGAGCGGGACGACGTCGCGTCGGTGGCCGCCGACGCGACCAGACAGTGGAACGAGCAGCTCCGCTCGATCGAGGTGGCGGGCGGCACCCCTGACCGGCTCACCACCTTCTACACCGCGCTGTACCACTCGTTCCTGCAGCCCAACATCACCAGCGACGTCGACGGCACCTACCTCGGCGCTGACGGCAAGGCGCACCGGCTGGCGAAGGGGCAGGCCGCGCAGTACGGCAACTTCTCCGGCTGGGATCAGTACCGCGCGCACACGCAGCTGCTCGCCCTGCTCGAACCGAAGATCGCCGGCGACTTCGCCCAGTCCCTGTACAACCTCGCCCGGCAGAACGGCGGCGTGTGGGACCGCTGGGTCCACGTCAACGGCCCCACCCACGTGATGACCGGCGACCCGTCCGCCCCGACGCTGGCCGGCCTCTACGCCCTGGGGGTCCGGAACTTCGACGTGCCCGGCGCCTTCGACTCGCTGGTGCGGCAGGCGACCGTGCCGCATCCGTCGGGACTGTCCGACAAGGGCTGCCCGGGGCAGTGCGAGGGGCAGCGGCCGAACCTGGCCGAGTACCTGCGGCTCGGCTACGCGCCGCAGGACACCTGCCACTGCTGGGGCGGCGCGGCCGAGACCCTGGAGGACGCGACGGCCGACTTCGCGCTCGCCGACTGGGCCGGGCGGCTCGGCCGGGCCGACGTCCGCGCCACGATGCTGCCGCGGGCGAGCTGGTGGCGTGACACCTTCAACCCGTCGGCCGGCGCCGAGGGCGGCTACCAGCAGGCGCGCAGGTCCGACGGGACCTGGCAGTGGCCGTTCTCGCCGACCTCCGACACGGGGTTCGCGCAGGGCAGCAGCGCGACCTACACGTGGATGGTGCAGCACGACGTGTCCGGGCTCGCCGCGGCCATGGGCGGCAGGGAACGGGCGGCCGAGCGGCTGGACGCGTTCTTCCACCGCTCGGACGGTTCGTGGGCGACGGGCGGGGACGCGTTCCGCTACGACCCCACCAACGAGCCGGGCATCCACACCCCGTGGCTGTACAACGCGCTCGGACAGCCGTGGAAGACCCAGGAGACCGTGCGCGCGATGGCGTCGCTGGTGTACAAGACGGGTCCGAGCGGCCTGCCGGGCAACGACGACCTCGGCACGATGTCCGCGTGGTACGTGTTCGCGGCGCTCGGCATGTACCCGCAGACGCCGAGCCGCGCGGAGATGCTGCTGTCCAGCCCGATGTTCCCGAAGGCGTGGATCAAGCGCGGCGACGGCCCGAGCATCACGGTGATCGCGCCCGAGGCCGGCCCCGACGCCGTGTACGTCCACGGCGTGCAGGTGAACGGGAAGCCCAGCAGCCGGTCGTGGCTGCCGGAGTCCCTGGTCAACCGGGGCGGCGAGGTCAAGGTCGACCTCGGCGCCACCCCTGACCAGAGCTGGGGCACGGCCGTCGCCGACCTCCCCGTCGACCGCGTGCCCACGGCCGCCGCCCCGGTGCCGAACCTGCCGGGGCCGTGCGTGCGATCCGGGTCGTCCTGCGCCCAGGAGCTGCAGTACGACATCGACGGCGTGGCCGGCGCCGAGGCGAAGTCCGAGGGCAACCTGGACGGCAAGGGCTGGAGCTTCCCGGCCGAGCAGCTGCCCGCTCCCGGCCCGCGCACCGTGGCCGGGCACGACTACGCGGTCCCGGCGACCACCGGCAGGACGGGCAACTTCATGAGCCTGCGTGGTCAGCGGACGTACCTGACGCCGGGCCGCTACGGCACCCTGGAGCTGCTCGTCACCGCCGTGAACGGCGACCAGCAGACCGACGTCACCATCGCCTACGCCGACGGGACGACCTCGACGGCGCCGCTGAAGGTGACGGACTGGGCGAGCCCGTCGCCGCGCTTCGGCGAACAGGCCGCGGTCACGGCCGACACCCGTTACAACGTCAACGGGAGCGCCGACGGCCGCGCCGTCCGCATCTGGCACGTCACCCTGCCCGTCGACCCGGCCCGTGAGGCGGTGTCGTTCACCACTCCGGCGATGCCGAACCTCAAGGTGTTCGCGCTGACCGCCATGAACGGCTGAGAGGGCCGCCCGCCCTGGGGGCGGGCGGCCGCCGTGCGGCCTCAGGGATGTGTGATATAGCGTCTTCGTATCGCTTCACAAGACGCCCGTCCGCATAGTGAGACAACGTATGACGACATCCCCCCAGATCCAAGCCCCGAGCCGCTCCAGGATCGCGGTCGCCAGCCTCGTCGGCACCGCGATCGAGTTCTACGACTTCTACATCTACGGCACCGCCGCCGCGCTGGTGCTCAACACCGCGTTCTTCCCCGGCATGGACCCGGTGGCGGGCAGCCTGGCGGCGTTCTCGACGTTCGCCGTGGCGTTCGTGTCGCGGCCGCTCGGCTCGGCGGTGTTCGGCCACTGGGGTGACCGGATCGGCCGCAAGTCCATGCTGGTCGTGTCGCTGCTGGTCATGGGGCTGTCCACGGTGCTGATCGGGCTGCTGCCCGGCTACGCGGCGATCGGCGTGGCCGCGCCTGTGCTGCTCGTGCTGCTGCGCTTCACGCAGGGCATCGGGCTGGGCGGCGAGTGGGGCGGCGCGGCGCTGCTCGCCACCGAGCACGCGCCGCCCGGCAAGCGCGGCCTGTACGCGATGTTCCCGCAGCTCGGGCCGTCGGTCGGGTTCATCGCGGCCAACGGCCTGTTCCTCATCCTGGGCGAGACGCTCAGCGACGCGCAGTTCGACAGCTGGGGCTGGCGGCTGCCGTTCGTGGCGAGCCTGCTGCTGGTGGTCGTCGGCCTGTACGTACGGCTGAAGATCTCCGAGACGCCCGTCTTCCAGCAGGCCATGGACCAGCGCCGGATCGCCCGCGTGCCGTTCGCCGGGCTCATGCGCCACCAGTGGCGGCGCGTGCTCCTCGGCGCCGGCGCCATGACGATCGCGTACACGCTCTTCTACACCGCCACCACCTACTGCCTGGCGTACGGCACCGAAACCCTGGAGATCTCCAGGACGACGATGCTCGCCCTGACCATGGTGGGCGTGCTGTTCATGGCGGCGGGCACGGTGGCCTCGTCCATGGTGTCCGACCGGCTGGGCCGCCGCCGCACCCTGATCACCGGCACGGTGGTCGCCATCGCGTGGGGGCTGGTGATGTTCCCGCTGATGGAGACCAGGTCGGTGTTCCTCGTCGGGGTGGCGCTGGCCGGGGCGCTCGGCCTGATGGGGCTGGTCTTCGGGCCGATGGGGGCGTACCTGCCGGAGCTGTTCGACACCGAGTACCGCTACAGCGGCGCGTCCGTCGCCTACAGCCTCGGCGGTGTGCTGGGCGGCGCGGTGCCGCCGCTGGTGGCGACCAGCATGCAGGCGAGCGGCCTGGGGGTGATGGCGATCGGCGGGTACGTCTCCGCCATGGCCGTGCTGAGCCTGCTCTGCCTGCTCGCCCTGCCGGAAACAGGCGACAGGACTTTGTGAATCAGTAGGTGAATCAGTAGCCGGGGAACATCAGCGACAACTCGCGCGGGTAGCCCGCGATCAGGCACAGCTCGTCGTCCGTGAGCGGCCTGCCCGTCATCGCGTTGCAGAGCTGGACCAGCCGGAACGCCAGGTCCTCGTCCTCCACCTCGACGCCGAGGCCGTCCATGACGTGGCGGAACCCGGCCTTGCCGCCGTACTCGCCGGTCAGCACCACCCGCCCGTTCCGGGCGTGCCAGTCCTCGGGGAACGGGCCCAGCGTCGCCTCGTCGTACAGCTCGTAGTTGCCGTGGTCCTTCAGCGCGCCGTCGGCGTGGATGCCCGACTCGTGCGCGAACGCGTTGCGGCCGGTCCCGACCTGGTTGTACGGCAGCGGCTGACCCAGCGCGTAACTCGCCCACAGCGCGAACCTGCGCGCCCACGACAGGTCCAGCGCGTCGCCGATCTCGGCGTCGAGGCCGAACCCGTGGCGGAACGCCAGGATCGTGGAGAGCAGGTCGGCGTTGCCGGAGCGCTCGCCGATGCCGTTGACGCAGGTGTTGATCCAGGCGTCCTGGCCCGCGTCGAGGTCGCCGAGCGCGCCCGACACCGAGTTGGCCACGGCCATGCCGAGGTCGTTGTGGCAGTGCGTCTCGACCGGCATCGCGGTGCCGGCGGCCAGTTTGGCGAAGCGCTCGCGGATGCGGTCGGGCGTGTCGCCGCCGATCGTGTCGCAGTAACGGACGCGGCCGGCGCCCGCCTCCTTCGCCGCCAGCGCGAACTCCAGCAGGAACCCGTCGTCGGTACGCGAGCCGTCCTCGGCGTTCACGCCCACGGTCAGCGCGCCCGCGTCCTTGGCGGCGCGGACGGCGGCCGTCATCTCCCTGATGATCGCCGCCCTGTCCAGCCGGCCGCGGAACTTGTTCTGGATCATGTAGTCGGACGTCGAGATCGACAGGTTGTAGTGCTTCAGGCCGAGCGGCGCGGCCTTGTCCACGTCCTGCGGCACGCCCCGGCACCAGCCGGACAGCCGCAGCTCGCCGAACGCCCCCGCCTCGGCCAGCGCCACCTGCGCCTTGACGTAGGGAACCTCGTGGAACAGGAACGGGAAACCGATCTCGGACTGCGCCACCCCCAGCTTGGCCAGATAGAAGTTGACCATGGTCTTGCCGAACTTGGACAGGCCGGTGCGCGCGGTCTGCACGCCGTCCCGGTTGGTGACATCAAGGAAATGTACGCGTGGCATGTGCTCACGTTGACATGCCGGCTCAACATGGATCAATATTGATTTTCGTCAACTATGGAGGGGCCCGGGGTGGAGTGGATCGACGCGGCCACGGCGTCCGAGCGGCTCGGCGTCAAGCCCGCGACGCTCTACGCGTACGTGAGCCGGGGCGTGCTGCGACGGCGGCACGGCGACGACGGGCGGCGCAGCCTGTTCTCCGCCGAGGAGGTCGAACGCCTCGCCCGCCGCGGCCGGCCGCGCAACCGGCCGCCGGAGCTGGTCATCGAGTCCTCCGTCACGGCGCTCGGCGTCGACCGTCCGTACTACCGGGGGATCGACGCGCTGGAGCTGGCCCGCATGAGTCCCTTCGAACCGGTCGCCGACTGGCTCTGGACCGCCCGCCGCCCGCCGCCCACCGGGGCAGTGACGGGTGCGGCAGGGGAGCGGCCCGAGGGATGGAGGTGTGAGCCGGAGGCGTTGCGGGCCGCCGTGGCCGCGCAGCGCGGGCTGCCGGACGACCTCCTGCCGCTCGATCGGCTCCAGGTCGTCACCACGGTGCTCGGTGCGTCCGACACCTTGCGCCACCAGCTCGACCCCGCCTCCGTCGCCGCCACCGGGCGACGCCTGATCGCGGGCCTGGTCGACGCGCTGCCGCCGCTCGGCGAGCCCCAGGACGAGTCGATCGCCGCACGCCTGTGGTCACGCCTGTGCCCGCGCCCGGCCACACCCGGGCTGCTCGCGGCCCTGCGGGGCGCGCTCGTCCTGCTCGCCGACCACGAGCTCGCCGCCTCCACCCTGGCCGCCCGGGTCGCCGCCTCCGCCAAGGCCGACCCGTACGCCGTCGTCCTGACCGGGCTCGGCGTGCTCGGCGGCCCGCTGCACGGCGGGGCGTCGTACGCCGCCGAACGCCTGCTGGGCGAGGTCGTCCTGCCCGGCCAGGCCGCCCGCGCCGTCGCGGAGCGGGTCCGCCGCGGCGAGCGCATCCCCGGCTTCGGCCACAGCGTCTACAAGAACGGCGACGCCCGCGGCGCGCTCCTGCTCGACCTGATCAAGGAGGCGGCGCCGGGCCACGAGCGGATCGCCGCCGCCGACGCCCTGCTGGCCGAGATGCGCCGGCGCCGCCTGCCCGACCGCAACATCGACTTCGCCCTCGCCGCCCTCGTCGCGGTGAGCGGGATGGTGCCGGGCGCGGGCGAGGCCGTCTTCGCGGTGGCCAGGACGGCGGGGTGGCTGGCCCACGCCATGGAGGAGTACGACCGCGGCACCCTCCTGCGTCTGCGCGCCTCCTACACCGGCCCGCCCGTCAGCTGAGCGCCGGGCCGCTCAGCGCGACTCTGATCCGGTTCAGGTGGGTGCGCAACGCGGCGGGCTCGAAGGGGACGACGGCCGACTCGCACCGGCGGCCGACGCGGCGCAGGAGCTCGACCGACTCCCAGCCGGTGAAGAGCTCCTCGTCGATGGGGCGCACCCGGTCGCTGAGGACGTGACCGGCCTGGTGGCGCAGGACGAGGTTGCGCCACTGGCCGAGGAAGAGACGGAACTTCTCCAGCCGCGCGCCCGCCTCCGCCACCAGCTCGGCGCCGTCGTCCAGGGCCGCGTTCACCTGCTGCACCTGAGCGGACATCTCCACGATGCCTGCCTCGGCGGCGTCGCAGAGCGACGGCACGGCGGTCAGCGCCTCGGGCAGCGCGTGGAGCATGAACTCCTCGTAGGAGGAGAAGCCGCCCTGGCGCAGCGCGTCCTCGATGTGGGCCTTCCCGAGCAGGGCGGCGTCGCGGCGGTTCATCGCGTTCGTCTGGATCGCCGTTCGCTCGGCGTGCGCCGCCTGCGCGTACACCCGCTTGGCGAGCTCGAACAGCGGCCCGCGCGGGGCCATCCGCACCGAGACGTAGCCGTCGCGCAGCGGGCTCATGGTCGCGAACACCCAGTAGAAGCGGCCGTCCTTGGTGCGGTTCCGCATGTAGGCGCCCATCGGGCGCCCCGCCTGCAGCCCGTCCCAGACCAGCCGGAACAGCCCGCCCGGCATGTCCGGATGACGCACCGTGTTGTGCGGCGCCCCGACCAGCTCCTCCAGCTCGAACCCGGAGATCCGGACGAAGACCGAGTTTCCCTCCCGGATCACCCCGCGCCGGTCGGTGGTGGAGAAGAAGAGCTCCTGGTCTCCCATCCTCAGCTCGCGGGCATCGCCTCCCGGCGCCTCCGGGCTGCTCTTCACGGCTCTCCCTTCTCAGCCGTGCCGAACACCGTCGGCACGGCGCCCACCCAAAGGTGATCGTCACTGTGGGTGGCATTCTCGCGGGCGCCGCCATCCGCGGTGGATGGTCGTGAGTCCCGGCGTTTCGGGACTTTCGACCTCTTGCGGAAGGGCACTCAGTCATGCGGCCGGCAGCTCCTTACGGATTCCCCGCACCTGTGGGGTGTACCTCCGGCCGTGTGCTGGTCCCGCCCTTCCCGATGCCGCAACGTGGGCAGCGGACAGCACACCTCGGAGGAGACGGAAGACGACGTGAAGGTGCTGGTAATCGGTGCGACGGGGACTGTCGGCGGCGCGGTGGCGGCCGCCCTGGAGGCGCGCCATGAGGTGGTACGGGCCTCCCGCCGCGGGGACGTACGCGTGGACATGACGGACGTCGATTCCATCGACCGCCTCTTCGCGGAGGTGGGCCCGGTCGACGCGGTGGTGTGCTGCGCCGCGAGCGGTGCGCTGGCGCCGCTCGCCGGGTCCTCGGACGCGGCCTTCTGGGACGGGCTGCGGGGCAAGCTCGTCGGCCAGGTGAACCTCGTACGGCGGGCCCTCGCCCACCTGACCGCCCCGGCGTCCGTCACGCTGACCAGCGGACGGTTCGCCGAGCCCGTACCCGGCAGCGCGCTCGGCCATCTCGTCAACGCGGGCCTGGAGGCGTTCGTACGCGCCGCCGCCGTAGAGACGCCGCCCGGCATCCGCCTGAACGTCGTCAGCCCCGGCTGGATCCGCGAGACCCTGCTGACCCTCGGCATGGATCCGACCCCCGGCACTCCGGTGGCCGACGTAGCTCGCCTCTACATGGAGGCGATCGAAGGCGCCCCCCATGGCCGCACCCTGATCCCCGGGAAGCCGACGACACCCCATCGATGACGACGGACGCGCCAACCATCACGCAATGTCACCAACCCGCCCAGCTCCGCGCGTCTGGTCTCCCCGCGCTTGACCTCATGCCCGCGGGTTCGGTGTGCTTCGGCCTCCGGAACGTGGCCGGACTCGGCGGCCGGTCCGCCGGGCCGCCCGAGCGCCCGCATGCCGGCGTAGGGCGGGTCCGTCTACGTGCGCCAAGTCTCCGCGTGTCCAGGTTTCGCACGGCTGCCTCCGTACACCGATACACGGTGCGCCTGGCGCTCGTGCGCCGGGCGGGTGCCTGTACCTGGCAGTGGCAGGTCGGGGGTGGGGTGGGTGCGGCATGCTGGACGGCATGGACGTGCGGCCCGAACTGGGGGATTTCCTGCGCAGTCGCCGGGCTCGGTTGCGGCCCGCCGATGTGGGGCTGGCCGACTACGGCGGTCGTCGCCGTGTGCCGGGGCTGCGCCGGGAGGAGCTCGCCCAGCTCGCCGGGGTCAGCGCCGGCTACTACACGCGGCTGGAGCAGGGCAACAGCCCCAACGCGTCCGACTCGGTCCTGGACGCCATCGCCCGCGTGCTGCGGCTGGACGCCGACGAGCGGGCACACCTGTACGCGCTGGCCCGCCCCGCGGCCCCGGCGGCTCGCAGGCGCGCCCGTCCGGAACGGGTGCGTCCCGCGCTGCGGCTGATGCTCGACTCCTTCGCCGACACCCCCGCGCTGATCATGGGCCGCGCCGCCGACGTGCTCGCCTGGAACCGCATGGGGCACGCGCTGCTCGCCGGCCACCTCGACGCCGACGCCCCCGACCGGCCCGGCCGCCGGCCCAACGTCGCCCGCCTGCTCTTCCTCGACGAGCACACCCGCGAGCTGTACGCCCGCTGGCGCGACAAGGCCCGCGACACGGTGGCCGACCTGCGGCAGGCAGCGGCCCGGCACCCGGACGACCGGGAGCTCGCCGAGCTCGTCGGCGAACTCGCCATGAAAAGCCGCGACTTCGCCGCCCTGTGGTCGGCCCACCCCGTACACACCTGCGCCCACCACGTACGCGACCTGGACCACCCCCTCGTGGGCCGGCTCACCCTGCACAACGAGACCCTGAGCCTGCCCGGCGACGACCGGCAACGCCTGGCGGTCTTCTACGCCGAGCCCGGCTCATCCTCCGCCGCCGGCCTGAGCCTGCTGGCCGGCCTCGTCAACGGGCGGCCGGGCTGACTCACACCGCCGCCGTGCGATCGACGTAGGCGGCCAGCGCACGTACCCGGTCGGCGTGCTGGTCGTGGCCGACGATCACCGGTGGCTCGTTGTACGGCATCGCGTCCGACGACCGGCGCAGCTTGACGTACTGGCCGCAGGCGTCGATCGCGTACGGCTCCATGTCGTCCTGCAGCGCCCCGATCACGGTGATCCCGTACGTCTCGCCGATCCGCCGGAACAGCGCCACCGCTTCCCTGCGGTGCTCCTTGCCCAGGTTGCGGCCCAGCTCGTCGAGCACCAGGCACAGGTGGCCGCCGCCGGAAGACGCGATGGCCGCCGCGCACACCAGCTTGACGGCCTTCTCGTCCATCAGCGCCGTGTTGGCCCGCCGGTTGTACGGCACGTACCCCTGCCCCTCGCCGCGCCGCCACTTCGGCGTCACCCGCCACTGCCAGCGCTGCTCGGGATCGGCGGGCGCGGGCGGCACCGGGAACTCCAAGGTCGCGCCGTAGCCGCCGTAGGAGGTGTCGAGTTTGTCGAACTCCTCGGCCACCCGCGTCAGCCGGGCCTTGATCGCCGCCGTCAGCGCCGCCCGGTGCACGGCCGTCGACTGCGCCGCCTCCTCCGCGCCCCTGGCCGCCGCCGCCAGGTCACGCTGGCGGGACACGATCTGCGCCTCGATCTGACGGCGCTGGTGGCGTTCGTACTCCTCCTGGCCCCGCAGATAGGACGCCAGCGACCCGCACACCGCCGCGAACGTCGCCTGCTCGCGCGCCGTGCTGCCCTCCCGCTCGCTCAGCAGGAACCGCAGCTCCTCGGGCAGCTCCGCCTCCTCCTCGGGGAACGTGTCACGCACCGCCTGGTCGAGGTGGCGCTCGGCGATCCGCCACCATTCGTCGGCCGCCCTTGAGCGCTCGTCCTCGGGCAGGGCCGCGAGCCACTCGCGGGCCGTCTCGACCGTGCCGCCCCAGTCGGCGGCCAGCGCGTCGAGCTTGAGCGCCTCGCGTTCGGCGGTGACCTTCGTCTCCAGCTCGCGGGCCTGCGCCCGCTCGGACTCGTGCCGCTGCCTGCGGCCCTCCAGCCGCTCGATCTCCATGTCACGGGTACGCGCCCGGAAGTCGAGCGCGGACGCCAGCCGCTCGACCTCGGCGACCTTGGGGGCCAGCTCCGCGACGGCCGTGTTGAGCTCGGCCAGCCTGGCGCGCCGCTCGCCCAGCCTGGCCTCCAGCTCGGCCAGCCGCACGCCCGCCCTCGCCCCTTCGAGCCGCCGCTGCGCCACGGCGACGGCCTCCTCTCCGTCGCGTACGGCCTGTGCCGCCGTCTCCTGGACGTCGCGGGCCCGGTGGAGCCGTTGCTCGGCCGCCTTGATGCGGGCCTCGCGCCCGGTCGCCACCCCGTCGAACGCCCCCACGACGCTCACCCCGGCAGCGCTGACCAGCACCGACCCGGGCAGCCCCGCCAGCGCCTCGACGGCGGCGTCGAGCTGAGAGGCGTCGACGATCACGGCGTGCTCGTTGGGCCACCCGCGCAACTCGCCGAACGCGAGCCCGGCGGACTGCGCCGCCTTGCCATAGCGCGCCTTGAGCGCCTCACCCAACGCCTGCCCGGGAACGCCCCTGGAGCCCTGCCCGGCCCCAGCGCCCGCTTCGCCGGCCTGACCGGGACCAACGCCGGAGCCCTGCTCGGTCCCGCCGTTCGAGCCGCCGGCCTGGCCGGACGACGGGGCTGAGGGGGTGTGGGCGGCGTCGCGGGCCTGTTCGGCCACGTCGAGGGCGTCGAGCAGGCCCGTCGCGCCGATGCCCGCCGCCGCCAGCGCGTTGAGCTGGGCCGCGGCCGGGCCGCCCTCGGCGTCGTCGAGGGCGGCCTGCGCCGACGACACCTCCCGGTCGGCCACCCCGAGCGCCTTCAGCGCCTCGTTGAGCCGGACGCGGACGTCCGCCAGCTCCCGTTCGGCCGTCGGCACGTCGCGCCCGTCGGCGAAGCGGCGGGTCTCCTCCAGCGCCGGGATCAGGCCGCGCAGCTCGTCGGCGGAGTTCTCCGTCACCGCGCGGTCGGCGTCGAGCTTGGCCGCCCGCGCCTGCGACGCCGCCAGCTCCTTGCGGGCCTCGGCCACCTGCCGGTCGAGGGTGTCCTCGCGCAGGGTGGCGATCTCGGCGCGGACCAGGGCGACCGCCTCGGCCGCCGACTCACCGGCGGCGCGGTGCCGCTCCAGGTCGGCCGCCAGCGACTCGTCCTTGGCGGCGGCGTCGGCCAGCTTGCGGGCCTGCCTGCCGCGCCAGCAGCGCAGCGCCTCGGCCAGGCGAACCCGGGCCTGGTCGCGCCGGTCGAACGTGGTCAGCAGCGCCTTCGACTCCGCCTCGAACTCCGCCAGCCGGTCACCCGCCTGCGCCGCGCGCACCCGCCTGGCGTGCTCGTCGCGGCGGGCCTCGCGCTCCTGCTCCAGCTCGGCGTCGAGGCCGGTGAGCGCGGCGATGGCCTCGAAGACGCGTTCGGGGGAGATCTCGTTGAGCGGCTGGGACAGCAGGTTGGTGGCGACCTTGCTGCGTACGGACGTCGACAGGAACGACACGCACCTGACGCGGTCGCCGTAGAGGACTTTGGTCAGGTCGCGGGCCACCACGTCGCGCTTGCCGGCCGACCGGGGGAGCGACGCCCAGATCTCGTCGGCCCGCGCCACCCGCTCGGCCTCGGACGGCGAGGACGCCAGGTGCACGCCATCGCGCCAGCGGATCTCCAGGTGCGGCGCCTCCTGGTTGACCCGCAGCCACACGGTGAGGGCGCCGCCGGAGGTGTCGGGCACCTCGAACAGCTCCCCGCCCGCCTCGCCGGGCACCGTCTCACTGAGCAGCACCCCACCGCCCTCCGCCGCCTCACCGGAGGCGAAGGAGGATGGGGAACCGGACGCGTCACCCTCCGCAGAACCGGACCCCGAAGCGGACGCCGAACCGGGCGTCACGGCGGACGCGGGACCGGAGGCCACGCCGTGCGGCTCCCGCGCGGGAAAACCCTCCATGCCGGGCGGGGCGAAGACGCCCACGATGTAGCCGTGGTCGGCGCTCGCCCACTGGCGGCTGCCCGCCCCGCTGGCCAGCTCGGCGTTGAACAGCAGCTCCGAAACCGCCTTGGCGCCCGAGGCGAAGCGCCACTGCTCGTCGCCGAGCAGCGCCGTGATCGACGCGATGAACGACGACTTGCCCGCGCCGTTGGAGTCCTTCGGCCCCGCGCCCGCCACCACGATCAGCGTTCCGGGGACCGTGGGCACCGGATGCGTCGACAGCCGCGAGATGTTGACCGCCTGCACGGCGATCAGCACCCGGTCTCCGACGACGTTCTCCACCTGCGACACCTTGCCCCCCGTAACCCTTCCTTCGTTGTGTTGGCCCGCCCCGCGAGTCGCGGGCGGTCATCTGGCGGATCTGCGGGCGAGCACGGCCGCCGCCAGCGGTGTGCTCGGCCCCGCGGCCAGGATCAGCTCCTCCTGCAGGCGCCTCCGGGCCGCCGGGGTGAGCCGGTGGAACTGCGGCCCCGGCACGTAGCCGCCCGCCTCCTCGCCCGCCTTCACCTGTCCGAGCAGCCCGGCGTGGCGCAGCGTGCGCAACGCCGCCTCCAGCTCACCGATCGGGAGCTGGGTGTGGCGGCGCAGCTCCTCGACCGGCGTCGGGTGCGGCGACATCCACGAATCCTCGGGCAGCAGCCCCTCTGCCCGCGGGATCGCCACGGAGTGCACCAGCACGAGCGTCAGCACCGCCCGCTCGCTGACCCCCAGCCGGGTGCCGCCCGCCGCGAGCGCCTGGGCGGCGACGGCGTCGTCGTAGCCGGAGATCCAACGGTCGCGGTGCTGGATGAGCGTACGGCCGCGCCGGGCCAGCATCTCGCCCAGCGTGTGGCGCAGCGCCGGGTCGCGCAGGGCGGCCAAGCGCACCTCCTGCACCGGCTCGGCGGCGTGCTCGACCACCATGAACGCCGCGACCAGCTCGGCCCGGCGCCGCTCGTCGTAGCCGGCCAGCAGGTCGTCGAACTCGGCCGCGGCCGTCTCCACCCGGCCGCCGCCTTCCGCCGCGGGGTCGTGCCCGGGCTCGGCGGGGCGGGCGGCGGCGACGATGTCGGCGTCGGCCACCACAGTGAGCTCAGGACGCTCGGGTTCGAGCAGGCGGCGTACCAGCTCGCGCAGCTGCGCGTGGGACTCGGCCGGCCACAGGGCGCAGCGCGGGCCGAGCGAGACCACGCCGTCGTCGAGCACGACCCACGCCGAGTCGTGCAGGCGGCGCAGCGCGCCGATCGCCCAGTTGCGCATCAGGTCGTCGGTGCGGCCGATCAGCGCGCGGTAGGTGTCGAGCACCAGCTCGACCGGAGCCGGATCGCCCGGCCACGGGTCGGCCGACAGGTCGTTCCAGCAGCACTTGAGCACCGCGGCCAGCACCCGCCGCGTCTCCCCGGACCGCTCCACGGGGACGGGCGCCACCTGGTGCTCGTCGAGGAGTGACGGCGTCACCCCGTCGGGCCACACCGGCAGCGCCTGCCCGGTGGAGTCGGGCCGCGTCAACCGCGCCATCCCGGCGGGCGCCGCCACCCCCGCGGCCAACCGGAGCGGCCCCTCGGCCCGCGCCCACACATGCGCGACCGCCCCACCACCGTCCACCCGCCGCCTCGGTTCGCGGCGCCTCTGGTCAGTCGCGGCGGCCGCCGCGCCGCCCACCGGTGAGTCTCCGCCGTCATCCGTGCGGGGTTTCCGGTCGGTGAGGTCGGCGGTCGCGCCGTCCGGCGCCTGCGGCCGGTCGGTGGGTGCGGTGTCGTCTCCGCCGTCGTTCGTGCGGCGCTTCCGGGTGGCGGTTGCGGCGCTGATCCCCGCGTCCGGGTGGGCGGCGGGCGGAGCGTCGGCCGAGCCCGGGTGGTGGTTCGGGC
>NZ_SMKQ01000191.1 GCF_004348995.1 Nonomuraea terrae | reverse complement strand
GGGCATGGGGACGGGCTGCGGATCGCCCTCGTGGGCGGCGTCGTCGCGGCGGCCGTGGCACAGGTCGATGCCGCCGACGAAGGCGACGTCCGCCGCAGGGTCGCGGTCGCGGCGCAGGACGACGAACTTCTGGTGGTGACAGCCGCCCACGGCGGTGCGCGTGTCGAGCAGCGCCTGTCCGCCGGCCTGCTCGATCTCCCGGCCGAGATGGCGGTTCTCCGCGGAGCTGAAGCGGAGCAGGTCCAGGTGCGAGCGCCAGATGAGGCCGCGCACGTGGGCGCCCCGCTCGGCGGCCTGCGCGAACGCCGCGCTCACGGTGGGCCCGTCCGGGGCGAGGCGCTCGTCGGGGTCGCCGCGCCAGTCGGCGAACAGTAATAAGTCGTCCTTGCCGAGTTCCGCCACGCAGGCGCGCAGCTCGGCGAAGTAGGCCGCGCCGTGGATCAGGGGCCGCACCTCGTTGCCCGATGTCCACGGCGCCAGCTCACTGGCCGGGTTGCCGCGCTCGTCCTCCGTGAGGAACCAGTCCTCGATTCGCACCCGCTTGCCGCTACCCGCGCGGCGGGCGCTGAAGCCTGACGGCCGCGCGGGTACGTCGATCACTTGGTCTTGCGCCTGCCGGCGGCTCCCCGCTGCTTGGCTGCCGCGGTCTTCTTCTTCGGCTCGTGCTCCTGAGCCGCCGCGGTCTCCTTCTTCGGCTCGTGCTCCTGAGCCGCCGCGGTCTCCTTCTTCGGCTCCTGCTCCCGAGCCGCCGCGGGCTCCTGCGACGGTGCCTTGTCCCGGTGCCGCTGCACGATGACCATTCCCGCGCCGATGGCGGCCGCGACCGGCCAGTCGATGGCGCCGAAGGCCGCCATCGCGCCGAGCGCCCCGTAGTAGGCGAGGCGGTCGGGCGGCGGCAGGACCGTCCGCGCGACGTCGGCGTAGTGGCCGAGCTCCTGCCGGTTGATGTGCGGCCGCGGAATGTGCGGCTTCGGAACGTGCGGCATGTGCACGTCGGGCCGGTGGACCGACACGCTGACCATCGGCATGTCCAGCGTGTACTGCTTGGGCACCTTCCCGTCGGACGTGACGGTGTCGCTTCCGCGCTGCTGAGTGGCGGTCATGATCCCTCCCTCATGGACGAGGAACTCCATGTCCCCCTATCCACAGATCAAGAGTCCCTATGTCGCACAGCGGAAATTTGCCGGTTCTATACCCTCGCCGGCCTGCGCGCGGCACGTCCGCACGTCCATGACGCGGCGTCCTTCCAGCACACGCGCATGGCCGACCGTTTTGTCGGCCTCCCGGTGTTCGAGGCGTTCGACGCCATCGCGCACGTGTCGCGCGCCACTGGCGGGCGCGGCGGTCGGGCCGGTCAAGATCGTCGATGTTCGGGCGGATCCGCGCGAGGGTCGGAAACCGTTCAATACCCCACGGCCTTCTACTACGGCGCGGTGCCCGCGTATCTGGCGTTCGTGCCCGCCGTCGACCTCACCCCTGAGCGGCTTCAGGAGCGGATGCCGATCGCGTTCAAGACTCGGAGGGGACCCAGGCGCGGGCGGCCTCGTGCAGGCGTATCAGCCGGTCCCAGTGTTCGGCGACGGTGGTGCGGCCGGGCTCGGTGAGGCTGACGACGGTTCGGGGACGGCGTCCGGCGGTCTTGTCGATCTTGATGATCCCGCCCTTCTCCAGCTTGGCCAGATGGCTGGACAGGTTGCCTTTGGACAGGCCGGTGACGCGCTGGAGGTAGAGGAAGTCGGCGCTTTCGCAGGCCCACAGCGTACTGGTGATCGCCAGCCGGGAGGGGTCGTGGACCAGCCGGTCGAGTTCCGTCATGTCCGCGAATGGGGTGCCCACCTCATTCCTCCTCGCCAGCCGGTCGCGGAAGCGAGCGCACCAGAGCGCGGTGGTCGAGCAGGCCGTTGACGACGAGCAGCGCGCCGACGACCAGCAGTTGCCAGAGGGGATCGGCGGAGGCGAACGGATGTGCTCCCGAAGGGGTGAGTACGCCGAGCGGGGCCAGGGTGAGGGCCATGAGCACCGCGGCCGAGGCCGGGTAGTGTCCGCGGCCCGGCCAGGGCGGCCCGCCCATCACCGCGAGGAGGACGGCGAAAATCAGGCCGCCGGTGAGATGCCCGGGCGTCCCGGAGACGTTGGCGGCGGTGACCACCACGAGCACGCCCGACAGCAGCACAGGGATGAGCCAGAAGGCGTGGAACCTGGCGCCGTCGCGCCGCGGGACGACCGTGCCGAAGTTCTTGCGGTAGTAGCGGGCCACAGCGGCGAGCAGAACGGCGAAGAGCAGGACGGGGACGACGAGGTTCTCCCGGACGCCGGCGAACGCGAGGTACCCGAGGAAGAGGCCGAAGGCGGCCAGGTAGAGCCCCCGGCGGCGGGCGTACTCGGCGGTGGATCGGCGGATGCGATAGAGGCGATCGAGCTCGTACGAGTTGACCATCGGACCCTTCCGGTTTGCAGTGCAGACCTTTCTTGCAGTCTAGGACTCGGGCGTGAGGTTTGCAATGCAGACCTTTCATGTCTCATGTACGGCGGCGCGAGCCCCGGCGGCGGGCGTCCGCACACGATCTTTTAGGGTGTGGGGGATGAACGGACGTGGAGTACTTGTCACCGGGGCGTCACGCGGCATCGGGCGGGCGGTGGCGGCGGCCTTCGCCGCTCAGGGCGACCGGGTCGCGATCCACCATCGCGACTCCGTCAGGGAGGCCGAGAGCCTGCTCCAGGAGCTGCCCGGCGAAGGGCACACGATCGTCCAGGGCGACGTGGCCGACGCCGAGGCGGTGCGGCGGATGGTCGACGAGGCGGCCGGGGCGCTCGGCGCGATCGACGTCCTGGTGAACAACGCCGGGGTCTTCCTGCACCACCCCGTCATGGAGACCTCGTACGAGGAGTGGCAGGACGCCTGGCGGCGCACGCTCGGCGTCAACCTGACCGGCGCGGCCAACACGACCTGGTGCGCGCTGCGGCACATGCCCGCCGGAGGCCGGGTGATCAACGTCACCTCGCGCGGCGCCTTCCGCGGCGAGCCCGACAGCCCCGCGTACGGGGCGAGCAAGGCGGGCATGAACGCCCTGGCCCAGTCGCTGGCCATCGCCCTCGCGCCGCGCGGCATCGCGGTCGCCGCCGTGGCGCCCGGCTTCGTCGAGACCGACATGACCAACGAGCACCTCAAGGCTCCGCGCGGCGACGCGATCCGGGCCCAGAGCCCGTTCGGGCGGGTGGCCCGGCCCCAGGAGATCGCCGCGGCCGTGCTCTACCTGGCCTCACCCGACGCGGAATGGGCCAGCGGCACCGTCATCGACCTGAACGGAGCCTCCTACCTCCGCTGACCGTCCTATCCCGACTCGGCACAATCTGGCGATCTCCGGCATATCGCGGTTTATTGTGAACTCTCAGGGCACTTCGTGAACTCGCTCCGAGGGGGACGGTGTGGCCAAGAGCTGCGGATACGCGCTGGCTGCGGCGGCGCTCTGCGTGTCCGTTCTGGTGGTAGGCGTGCTGCTCAGCGCGATGACCGGGTACGCCAGCCCGGTCATCGCCCTGGTGACCGTCCTGGCGGCGCCGTGCGGACTCGTGCTCACGTACGACATGCTGCGCCGGCGGGAGGAGGCCGAGGAGGAGCGGCGGCTGCTGGGCCGGGAACGCGACCACGTCAGGCGGACGGTCGACTTCGTCGCCGATCCGGAGCTGACCGAGCGGGAACGGCTCGCGGTGATCGACTCCTTCGTCCCGAGGCTCGGGACGCACGGCGAGCGGCCGCCGTACCGGGACCGGGTCGTGCTGGTACGGGAGCTGCCGCCGCACGCGCGCGCCCTGCTGGAACGGGCCAGACGGGCCGTGATGGCCGTCTACGCCTCGCAGGTCATGCGCCGCAGGCTGCTCGACGGCCTGGCGAACGAGGTGGTGCTGCCGCGGCAGATCTGGGAGCTCGCCCTGCTGCTGCGCACCCAGGCCACCCTCCAGGAGGAGCAGGACCGCGCCCGCCGCGGCCTGGTGACCCCCGAGCTGGAGGCCGTGCTGCGGCCGCAGCAGGAGGCCCTGCGCCGTTCCCTGGCGGGGGTCACCGCCAGGGTGGAGAGCCTGGAACGGTACGCCCGCCGCGTCCAGGAGGCCGACGCCGCCCTGCGGGCCCGCGAGGCGCTGGACAACAACCACAAGTACCGTGAGCTGCTGGCCCGCATCGACGACGAGGACGGGATGCGCCAGCTGGAGGCCCAGGGCGAGGCCCTGGAGGAGACCCTGGCCAGAAGCGTCCGCGAGGCCGTCGAGGCGGGCCGCACCCTGACCCCCTGAGCGGGGGCGCCGGTCAGCGGAGCTTCCACCGGCCGTGCTGTTCGGCCCAGCCGCCGTCCAGCCCGAACGTGAACGTCACGACCTCCGCCTTCTCCGGCACCTGGAAGACGACCAGGCCCGTGCCGCTGTCGCCGGGCTCGATGGTGACCGTGCCCTTGAAGTGCCGGCCGTTCGCGAGCTCCTCCCAGGTGGCCTCGTACTCCTGGTCCTGCGAGTCGACCACCGACGCGCCGGAGTGCGGGGTGTCGCGGTAGACGAGGCTGCTCTTGTTCGTCAGCGTGATCTGGACGGCCATGAGCCGGTTCCCGCTCCTCGGGACGACGGTCGGGTAGGTCGTCTGGACCTCGCGGAAGACCTGGTCGACCGTCACGTCCATGATCGAGCCCTCCTGCATCCCCTTGAGCGTCAGCGTCCTGCCGGTCTCTCCGGTGAGCGGCGCCTTCTCCCCGCCGATCTCGGCGGGCTGCTCGGCGGGCTGTTCGGGCGGCTGCTCGGCGGGCTGCTCTGGCGGCCGTTCCGCGGGCTCCTGGACCGGGGGCGGCACCCGCTCGGCGGGTGGAGCGAGGTCGAGCGGGCCGGAGGTGGCCGAGACGTTCGTGCCGCCGCCCGGGGCCGTCAGCACGACGCAGGCCGTCGCGCAGCCGCCGAGCAGCAGCAGCGGCAGGCCGATGGCCAGGGCCAGGACGAGCCCGCTGTGCCGCCGGGGCTGCGGGTAGGCGTACGCGGGGCGTCCGTACGGGTCGTGGCCGAGCGCGGGTGGTTCCCGCCGCGGCCCGTACGGGTCCTGGCCGGACGGAGGAGGCTCCCTGCGCGGCCCGTACGGGTCGGGCGGCGGCGGCCCGAACGCGGGCTGTTGCTCCTGCGGCTTGCGGTAAGGGTCGGAGGGGTATCCCATGGCGCGACTCCCACTGGCGAGATGGACGAGTCCAAGGATGCGCCGGGTGCCATGTCCCGCGATGGGGCAAATGGCGTGGGATAGTCGTTCGGTCTCACTTTGAGCCCGAACGCTCCGCCGTCCGTGCAGCGACCCCCGTCCAGGTCAGCGCCCTGCGGCGCCGCCCGTGTCGGCGCCGCCGCGGCCACGTCCCCGGTTAGCGTCCCCGGTCAGCGTCCCCGGGTCGCGTCCCCGGGTCAGCGCAGCCGGCGTTCCAGCAGCAGGGCGCCGCGGCCGGCCAGCAGCGTGCGGCACCACGCGCGCAGGTCGCCCGGCTTGGGCCCGGAAACCCCGCCGCCGTCCAGCAGGTCGGCCCAGTCGAGCAGTGACTCGGCCAGCATGAGCGGCACCCCGCGCCGTTCGTGCACCTCCGCCGCGGCCTCGAAGTGCCCCGCTGCCCGCTCCGGGTCGCCCATGGCCGCGCCCAGGTGGGCCAGGTAGTGGTGCCCGCAGTGGTGGGCCACCGTGCCGTGCCCGAACGTCTCCCCGTCGCCCGCCAGCGCGTCGTACAGCCGACCGGCCAGCTCCGCCCGCCCCAGCCGGGAGGCGGCCACGGCCAGGTTGTCCAGCGCGGGCCGGTGCGCCATGTTGCGCGGCGGCTCGGCCCCGCCCCCGGCCAGGATGCGCTCCAGCAGCGGCACGGCCTCCTCGTCGTCCAGCTCGCACAGGTAGCGCAGCACCGCGTGCACCGGGTCCACCCGCGGCGCCCGCGCGGCGCGGCGCAGCCGGTCGCGCAGCTCCCACAGCCGGCCCTGCAGCCGCCGGATCTCCGCGATCTGCTCGGAGAAGATCGCCACCGCCTCCAGCCGGTGGCCGATCTGGGAGCCGAGCCGCAGGGCCGCCTCCGCCTCCGCCTCGGCCTGCGCCAGGTCGCCCTGCATGAGGGTCAGCCCCGCCCTGGAGTAGCCGAGCAGCCAGTCGAGGTGCGGCTGCCCGAGCCGGTGCGCCAGCTCCTCGGCCCGGTCGAGCAGCGCCGCCGCCTTCTCGGCGTCGCCGCTGTCGAGCACCGGGGGAGTGCGCTGCACGTACGCGTGGAACAGCGCCAGGTCGTCGCCCGTGCGGCGGGCCGCCTCCAGCATCTCGTCGCCGTCGCGGTGGCGCTGGTGCAGCGGGTCGGCCGGGACGATGGTCAGGCTGCGCATGCCCAGCACGCTGGCCAGCGTGCGCGGATCGCCCGACTTGCGGGCCAGCGCCACCGCCTCGTCGCTCAGCGCGAAGCGCCGCTCGCCGTCGGGCGCCCAGATGAGCTCCGTGGCGAGCATGGCGGCCAGCAGCGCCCTGGTGCTGACGTCGGTCGAGTCGACCACCTGCCGCGCCTCCGTCAGCAGCGCGATGCGCCGCTCGTCGTGGGCCGCCGAGACGCTGGAGAACCCGCGGTCGCCGCCGAGCGCCGCGAGGACGATCAGGTCGCCGCGCCCGCACTCCCTGGCCAGGTCGGCCGCCCGCAGCAGCGTCGGCCTGGCCTCCGGGTCGCCGGCCAGCCACATCGCCCGCCCGCACTCCACGAGCAGCTCGGCGCGCCGCTCCGGCGTGGTGCCGGGGAAGTCGGCCAGCAGGTCGAGCACCCGCTGGTACCAGGTGACCGCCTCGCGGTGGGCCAGCCCGGCCAGCGCGTGCTCGGCGGCCCGCACGCCCGCCTCGGCCGCCGCGCTCACCCTGTCCGGGTCGCGGCCATGCTCGGCGGCGGCCAACAGGTGGGCCGCGACGACGTACGGGCGCGACTCCATCGCCCTCGGGTCGGTCTCGCACAGCGCGTCGGCCACCCGCCCGTGCAGCAGCGCGGCGCGCGGCGGAGAGAGGGTGGCGTACAGGGCGGTCCTGGTCAGCTCGTGGGAGAACTGGCAGGACCCGTTGTCCAGCAGGGTCACCAGGCCCGCGCCCATCGCCTCCTCCACCGCCGCCACGAACCGGGCCTCCTCCAGCCCGAGACCGCGGCGCAGCGCGGCCGAGTCCATCCGCTCGCCGACGGCCAGCAGGCCCACCAGCTCGCGGGCGTCGGGGTGGAGCTGCGCCATGCGGGTCACCACCATCCGGGTGACCGCGTCGGGCACGGCCAGCGCGTCCAGCTCCTTGCCGGTGGCCAACTCCCTGACCACCTCGCTGATGAGGAACGCGTTGCCGCCCGTCATCCGGTGCAGCCGCTCGGCGTCGCCGTCCGCGCGCGCCTGGGCGAGCGCCAGCGACACCTCCTCCGGCCGGAACGACGGCACCGGGACGATCCGGGCGTCCGCCGTCAGCCGGTGCAGCTCCGGCATGACCGACTCGACCGGCATCGGCCGGGACATCGCCATCACCAGCAGCGGCAGCGACTCCGCCTCCCACATCAGTGCGCCCAGCATCTGCAGCGACTCCAGCGTCGCCCACTGCAGATCGTCGATCACCAGCAGCACGGGACGCACGGCCGCCAGCCGCTCGATCAGCGTCCGGGCCGCGGCCATCAGGTGGTAGCGCTCCGACACCGGCTCGGTGGCCGGGGGCACCTGCAGCGACAACGGCGCCCCGGCCAGCGACGGCGCCAGCCGGACCAGCTGGCCGCACCGCTGGTCGACCCCGGCCCGCAGCAGCAGCGCGGGCGAGGTGCGGGCCAGCCGCTCCACCGCACCGGCGATCGGCTCGTACGCCTGCCGCGCCGGATTCGTGCACCGCCCGGCCAGCACCGTGAACTGCCGCTTGAGCGCCCGCCGCGCCACCTCGGAGGCCAGCCGTGTCTTGCCCACCCCGGCGTCGCCTTCGAGCACCACCAGCCCGCTGCCGAACTCGGCCGCCGCCAGCTCGGCGTCCAGCAGCCGCAGCTCCTGCTCCCGGCCGACGAACGGCAGCACGTGCCGGTCGTCCAGCCACGGGGCGAGCGAGCCGCCCAGGTGGTGGGCGGCGCTCTGCCAGTGCAGCTCGTAGGTGTGCAGCGGCTCGCGCAGCCCCTTGCCCGGCAGCCGCCCGAGGTCCTTGAACTCGTGCCGGCCGCGCCCCTGCGCCAGGCGCCGCACCAGGTCGGTGCAGAGCACCTGGCCGCCCTCGGCCTGCGCGACCAGGCGGGCCGCCTCGACGGTCGGCAGCCCGCTGACGTCGTCGAGCCCCCAGCACACGTCGCCGGCCGCGAGCGCCGCCCGGACGGAGATCTTCTCCATGGCGCGCTCGTTCTCGTCGGCGACCGCCTGCTGGACCGCGATCACCGCGTCCAGCCCGGCCGTGGCCGAGCCGAACACCGCCATAAGCCCGTCGCCGAGGCTCTTGGTGAACGTCGCGCCGTTGGCGTTCACCACCGAGCGCAGCAGGTCGTACAGGCGGCGGAAGACGACGTTGGCCCGCTCCTCGCCGAGCCTGATGCGCAGTGCGGTGGAGCTGACGACGTCGGTGAACAGGATGGTGGCCGTCGTGAGGGCGCCCGGCTCCCGCGGGACGCTCACGGGTGCGGCCCTTCCTGCGCGCGCCCGCGCCGGAGTCTCTGCCGCGTCCGGTGGCGGATCGCGCGGGTCCTCACCGCCGCCGCCGACTGCCGGATGCGCCAGGCGCGGGCCAGCTCCTCCGGGATCCGGAACGGCGCCTGCCCGCCGGAGTGGCGGTCGATCAGGCCGACGACGACGTGTCGGCCCACCCGGCGGACCAGCAGGCGGATGAGGCCGTCCACCGGCCCGGCGAGCCTGCCGTGGCGGTGGGCGGCGCGCGCCACCGTGAACAGCGCCGTGCACCACCAGGCCGGTCGCGGCACGCCGAGCAGCTCGGGCACCCGGTCGGCGCCGTACGCGGCGTCGCGGAACATCCAGTGCACCAGGCTGCGCGGCAGCTTCCGCCAGCCCAGGTGCATGAACGCCTCCATCTCCGCCAGGAGCTTGGCCATCAGCAGGCGGCCCTCGTCGCTGGACTCGTACAGGCGGCCCAGGCGCAGGCTGACCGGCTCGACGTCGGCCAGCGTGAGAGGCCCGTCGCGGCAGGTGTCCACGCCCATGAGGTGGCCGAAGACGCTCCAGGTGTACAGGTGGGCGGCGCGCTGCTCGTCGGTCAGCACCACGCCCATGGTCTCCAGGGCCTCCCAGGTGACCACGGAGAAGTCGAAGATCGTGGCCAGCAGCAGCTCCTGGTTGACCGGCGGCCCGTACCGCTCGGTGTCCCAGTGGTCACCGAAGCGCTCATTGACCAGCGCCCGGACGAAAGAGTGCAGGATGCGCAGCCCGATCGCGGTGGTGTGGCCGGGCCGGCCCGGCTGCAGGCTGTCGGTGGCCTTCAGGCCCATCACGTCGACCAGCATCTGGCCGGTCTCCGCCACCCGGCGGGTGAGGCTGTGCGTGGCGAGGTTGGAGACGCCGGCCAGCACCTTGGCGCTGGACACCTCCACGTACGCCATCGGCAGGCACTTGCAGAACAGCGCGGCAGACTGGTAGAGCCCGTAGTCGGCGAACACGGCCTGGCCCTTGGCCAGTAACTCCTTGTCGTCGCCCCACTCGGGCAGCTCCTTGGCGAAGTCGAGGGCGTCGAAGATCTCCGAGGCCGGCGGCTCGCCCGACGGGGCCCTGGCCTCGCGCTTGGCGCGTCCGAGCTCCTCGATCACGCCCTTCACGAGTTCGAGGGCGCTCCTTCCGTCCGGCTGCGTCTGCAGGTAGTCGGCCACCACCTTGTCGATCTCCGGGTCCGCCTGCCGGCGCAGCTGCCGGAACCGCTCCTCAGGCCAGCGCGCATCGTGATCATTCATGTGAGCCCGTACTCCAGATCGTGGTCAGAGGCCGCCTCGTTTGCGCAGGGCGGCGACATCCAGCAGCGTGATCGTCCGGCCGTGGACGGCGATGAGCTTCCTTGACACGAGCGACTGCAGCGCCCGGTTGACCGCCGGTCGCGTCGCGCCGACCAGCGCGGCGAGGTCGGACTGCGTCAGCCCGGGCAGCTCGACCACCTCGCCGTGGTGGCCGTGCTTGTCGGCCAGCCGCAGCAGCAGCTTGGCCAGGCGCCCGCCCAGGTCGAGGTAGGCGAGGTCGGCGGCCTGGCCGGTGAGTCTGCGCACCATGCGGCCGAGCAGGCGCAGGAACTCGTCGGCGAGGCCGGGATGCTCCCGCATCAGCTCCAGCAGCCGGGCCCTGGGCAGCGCGAACACCCACGCGGGCCGCGCGGTGACGATCGAGGCCGAGCGCGGAGAGCCGTCGAGCAGCGCCATCTCGCCGAACGTGTCGCCGCGGCCCAGCATGTTCAGGACGATCTCGGCGCCGTGCTCGGTGGTGAACACCACCTTCACCAGCCCGTCCAGCAGCGTGAAGAGCGACTCGCCCGGGTCGCCCTGGTGAAAGATGATCTCTCCGGGCCGGTAGCGGCGCGACAGCCCGGCCCGCGCCGTGTCGCGGATGCCGTCCTCTCCCAGCACGCGGAACAGCGGGATCTCCGACAACACGGCGGCGACCCGCTCGACGTCGTGCGGCCCGCTGCGCGCGTTCATGCAAGAACTCTAGGCCGCATTCCCGCGCCGGGCAGCAGGGCGTAACCGATCTTTCAACTGTGACGAGTGCCACATCCGGACTGTCACGGACGAGACAGCCTTTTCCGATCACTCGTCGCACGGTGGGGGAGCCGGCCGGAGATGACCCCCCGAGTGTCCGGACCGGCAGGGAGAACGACATGCACCTGGACACCATCGAGCGCCCCGCACCCACGGACGTCGGGCGCTCTGACACCGCCGCCCTGGTGGCGGCCGCGCGCGACGGCGACGCCGGCGCATGGGAACGGCTGGTCGAGGAGTTCAGCCCCATGCTGCGGGCCCGCATCCGCCGCTTCCGGCTCAGCCACGAGGACTCCCAGGACGTCCTGCAGACCACCTGGCTGCTGGCCTGGCAGAACCTGTCCAGCGTCACCGACGGCCAGCGCATGGCCGGCTGGCTGGCCACGATCGCCTTCCGCGAGTGCCTCAAGCTCACCAGGCGGACGAAGGAGATCTGCACACCCGACCTCGACTCGCTGGGCAGCACCGACGACGTCGACCGCGAGCTGGCCAGGATCTGGCTGGCCGGCACGCTGGCCGAGCTGGTCGAGGAGCTGCCGCAGGCGCAGCGGGTCCTGTTCAAGGCGCTCACGGAAACCTCCGAGCCCCACTACGTGGACGTGGCGCGCAGGCTGGGCAGGCCGGTCGGCAGCATCGGGCCCACCCGAGCCCGCTGTTTCGCGAAGCTGCGCGGGCTCCTCCAGGCCCGCGAGATCACCAGGGACTTCCTCGACTGACCTACGTCGCCGGCTGGTCAAGCGGGATCGCCTCCAGGAACGGCTCGAAGTCGAAGTGCGCCATCTCGTGCGCGTCCGGGTCCGTCTCGGACGGGTAGCGGTAGACCTTGCGCCGGCGCAGGCCCGTCCTGTCGAGCATGTCGCCGACCGCCTCGGGCACCAGCCCCCGCTCCATCTCCTGGGCCAGCCCGTCGGCGACCTCCTTGGCGAACGGCACCGTGTACAGGGCCCGGACCCGCTGGTAGACGCGGAAGTAGGCGACGATGAAGCGCATGCGCTCGGGATAGGAGACCCAGTCGGCGACCCCGGCCGTGGACGCCTCCCGGTCCTCGGTGACGAACTCCTCGGCCAGCTTGCGCACCCGCTCGTCGCGGATGGGCGCCCACGCCTCGTCGATGTCCACGCCCGCGGGCGCGGTCAGCGGCCGGCCGACCCTGATGTCGCTGAGCGGCGTGCGCACGGCGAAGAAGTGGCGGGTGTAGAGGGACGACCACAGCGACTCCAGCGTGCGGGTCAGCCACGGCTGGTCGGCGTGGGCGGCGGTGTACAGGCGGATGCGCGGGAACGGCTTGCGCGTGACCAGGGAGCGCAGCGACCGCCACGACACCCGGGTCAGCCACCGGACCGGCCGGTAGAGCACGAGCTCCAGCGACGCCTGAGCGCGGGCCTGCTCGTACGCCGACAGCGCGATGTTGGCGCCCAGCATCAGCTCGGCCCGCGCCTGCGGGTCCTCGGTCTCGGCCGCCTCGCGCGTGAACCGCACGGCGTCCTTCAGATAGCGGGGGTCGGCCGGCGACAGCAGGTCCGCCAGGAACTCCGGCGGCGCCGGCGTCAGGTCCGACTCGGGGCTGACCTTGAGGAAACGGTCGGGGGCGTCGTCCCACAGGGTGACGGCGAGGCTGGCGGTCTCCAGGAAGATCGCCCGGTTGGCCAGCGCCAGGCCGAGCTGGTAACTGGGCCCGAGCAGGGTGAGCAGCGCGGCCCGGAACATCCGTCTGAAGCGCTTCGGCACTCCCAGCCGGCTGCCGAAGCCGGCGATGAACGGGGAGCCGGCGCGCAGGTCGAGGCTCTCGCCGATGGCCTTGGAGGTCCAGGTGGCGTAGCAGTACCAGTTGTTCGTCTCCCTGCCCAGCCGCTCGGCGAGGTCGGCGGCCACGCGGTGGTAGCTGTAGGCGATGACCATCGCCTGGAGTGCCGCGCTCCGGTCCTGGTAGGCCGCGATGCGCAGAACGTCGTCCGCGGTGATCGGAGTGTCGGACATTCGGGTCTCCCGTTTTCAGGTCCGCCCGGAACGCTCACCATGTCAGAGCGTCCCCAGAAGGGTCAGATACAGAAGCGTCAGGTACAGAAGCGTCGGATGACAGGAGGCGGCGTTTTCGGTCCCCGTGGCCGCCAGGACAGGAGCGTAGGAGGCGCGGCTTGCGACCCACTTGCAGTACTGTTGCGGCTTTCGCCGGAGCTGGCGCATGATGCCCGTGTTGCCCTGTGCCGCCCCGGCCTGGGGCCCGGGGCGGCGGTGGTCACTCCTTCACCGTGACCTTGCTGATCACCACGAATCCGCCGAGCGCCCCCGCGGTGCCCGCGGCCGTCGTCGTGGTGAGGTTGACCACCAGGTCATAGGTGCCGGGAACGAGCTGCCCGCGCATGGGGATGGAGGCCGTGTAGCGTCCCGAGCCGGGGGTGAACGTCAACTCCACAGGCGGCGACGGGTGCCGTGACTCGCCACCGCCCATCAGGTCCGCGACGACCTCCAACCGCCACCGGCCGGCCAGCCAGTCGACGAGGTCGCCGGTGACCTCCCAGCTCACGTCCACGGTCCAACCCTCGCCGCGGCGCACCACCTTCGTGGGTTGCGCACCGGGGTCGACAACCTGCCCATGGAGCACCCCGGCCAGCTGTGCTGCCGGCACTTTCATGAGGTGGAACTCTCCGGTCGTCATTGCGGTCTCCTCTCGACGGGACAGGTCCCCGTGTGAAGGAGCAGAGCGACGACACCGGCCGTCAGATACGCGCCATTCCGTCGCGGCTACCGCAGGCGTACGACGTCGGGGCCGAGGCCGTGCACGTCTCCCACGCCCAGCAGCTGCAGAGTGCGGACCAGCTCGGCGCGCAGCAGCTCCAGCACCCGCCGCACGCCCGGCTCGCCGCCCGCCATGAGGCCGTACAGGTAGGCGCGGCCGACGAAGCACGCCCGCGCGCCCAGCGCCACCGCCGCCGCCACGTCGGCCCCGCTGCGCACGCCCCCGTCGAGGAACACCTGCGTACGGTCGCCCACCGCCTCCGCCACCCGCGGCAGCAGCTCCAGCGGCGTCACGGCGCGGTCGAGCTGGCGCCCGCCGTGGTTGGACACCACGATCCCGTCCACGCCGACGGTGGCCAGCTCCTCGGCATCGTCCACCCGCTGCACGCCCTTGACCAGCAGCCGCCCGTTCCAGGCCGACCGGATCCACTCCAGGTCGCGCACGGTCACCGACGGGTCGAACATCACGTTGGTGAGGCCCGCGAGGTCGGGAGGGGCGTCGTCCACGGTGGCGAACCTGAGCGGCTCGCTGGTCAGGAAGTCGAACCACCACGCCGGCCGCCACACCGCCTGCAGCACGCTGCGCCAGCGCAGGGACGGCGGGATCGTCAGCCCGTGGCGCACGTCGCGCAGCCGCGCCCCCGCCACGGGCACGTCCACGGTCACCACCAGCACGTCCATGCCGGCGGCCCTGGCCTGGGCGAGGGTGTCCAGGGTGCGGGCGCGGTCGCGCACCACGTACAGCTGGAACCAGTTCCACCCGCCGGGCGCCGCGGCGGCCACGTCCGCGGCGGACGTGGTGCCCATCGTCGACAGCGTGTACGGCACCCCCGCCCGCTCGGCCGCCCGCGCCACCGCCCGCTCGCCCTCGCGGTGCATCATCCGGGTGAACCCGGTCGGACCGAGCACGACCGGCATCGCGATCCGCCGCCCCAGCACCTCGACCGCGGTGGGCGCTTCGGAGACGTCGCGCAGCACCCGGGGGCTGAACTCCACCCGGGAGAACGCCTCCCTGGCCCTGGCCGTCGACAGCTCGCCCTCGGCCGCGCCGTCCACGTAGTCGAACACCATGCGCGGAGCGCGCCGTCGGGCCAGCAGCCGCAGGTCGGCGATGTCGGCCGCGGCGGCGATCCGGCTCGCCCGCGACCAGCGCGGCCACCCGGGCACGACGGCCCGCAGCTCCCGCCAGCGGGGCAGGCGCCGCGGCTCGCGTTCCAAGGTCCCGATGATCCGGACGTTATCAGCGCAGGCGTACGGTGAAAAGATGATCGACGACTGGGCGTCCCTGACGGGCGGCTCGCCGGCCGCGCTCGCCACCGGGGCGGAGCTGATCGCCCGCTGGTCGGAGCCGCACCGCCGCTACCACACCCTCGGCCACCTGGCCGCCGTCCTGGCGGCGCTGGACGGGCTGGCCGGAGAGGCGCGGGACGAGACGGCCGTGCGCCTGGCGGCCTGGTTCCACGACGCGGTCTACGACGGCAGGCCCGGCTGGGACGAGGAGCGCAGCGCCCAGCTGGCCCAGGCCCGGCTCCCCAGGTGCGGCGTGCCGGCCGGGCGCGTCGCCGAGGTGGCCAGGCTGGTGCGCCTGACTGCCGCCCACGACCGGGTGGAGCCCGGCGACCGCGACGGCGCGGTGCTCTGCGACGCCGACCTGTCCGTCCTCGGCACCTCCGGCTACGACGCCTACGCCGCCGCCGTCAGACGGGAGTACGCGCACGTCCCCGACGCGCTGTTCGCCGAGGGCCGCTCGCAGGTGCTGCGCCGCCTGCTGGCCACACCCGTGTTGTTCCGCACCGAGCGGGCGCGCGAGCTGTGGGAGGAACAGGCCCGCGCCAACATGACGGCCGAGCTAACGGCGCTTGCGGCGGCGCAGCCCGGCGGCGACCAGACGCCGTAGCAGCTCGTACGAGCTCACCTCCTGCGCCCCCATGGCCACCGCCTGCGCGTGGACGGTCTCGGGCACATCGTAGTGGTCGCGGTCGAACCCCCGCTCCGGCACCCCGAGCCGGGCGGCGAACTCGTGCAGCTCCTCCAGCGAGCTGTCGCTGACGAGATGCGACCACATCAGGCCGCGCGGCCCGGGCCACTGCGGCGGGTCGATGAGAACGGTCACGACGTCAAGGGTAGAACCCTGCCCCGCACGCCGAGATCGCCGACGTCGGGCACGACGACGTGGGCGCCCCGCGCGCGCAGCTCGTCCGCCCGCTCGCCGTGACCGACCGCGACGACCAGCCCGAACCCGCCCCGCACGCCCGCCTCGACGCCGGGCAGAGCCGACTCCACGACCGCCACCCTGGCGGCGGGCAGGCCGAGCCGGTGCGCGGCCTCGGCGAAGAGGCCGGGGTCGGGCCGGCCGGGCAGGTTCAGCAGCGCGGCGTCGCCGCCGTCGACCGTCGCGTCGAACAGGTGCATGACCGCCGCCGAGACGATCATCTTGCGGCCGTGCAGGCTGGCCGAGACCGCCGCCGTACGCGCGCCGCGCCGGCGCAGCTCGTGCAGCAGCGCCACCGCCGAGGGGAAGGCGGCCACGCCGTACTCGTCCACCTGCTCCATGAAGCAGCGGTCCTTGGCCAGGCCGAGCCCGTGCACGGTCGGCGCGCCCGGCTCGTCGTCGGCAGAGCCCTCGGGCACGGTGATGCCGCGCGAGGCCAGAAAAGTGCGGATGCCGTCGAGGCGCGGCCGGCCGTCCACGTGACGCAGGTAGTCGTCGCGGATGTCGAACGGCGCCGAGCGGCCGCGCAGGAACGCGTCGAAGACGTGCTTCCAGGCGGCCGCGTGCCCCCGGGCGGTGTCGGTGACCACGCCGTCGGTGCCGAAGACGACGGCGCCGATCGAGGTCAGATCGATGACGGGCTCGCTCACACAGCGAACGTAACCCGGCTACCAGGCGACGGGTAGTTCCTTGACGCCGTACACGATGGCGAGTTCCCTGAACGGCACCTCGCCCGCGACCCGCAGACCGGGGAAGCGGCGCAGCAGCGCCGGGAAGGCGATGCGCATCTCCATCTGCGCCAGCGGCGCGCCGATGCACCGGTGGATGCCGTGGCCGAACGCCAGGTGCGAGCCGGCCGTCTCGCGGCCCGGCCGCACCTGGTCCATGTCGTCGCCCAGGGCGGGGTCACGGTTGGCGCCGGCGAGCGAGCACAGCACCATCTCGCCCTTCTTGATCGGCACCCCGTGCAGCTCCAGGTCGTCGCGGGCGAAGCGCGGGAAGGCGACCTGCACGACCGTCATGTACCGCAGCAACTCCTCGACCACGTCGACGACGTAGCCGTCCACCTCGCGCACCTTCGCCGCCTGCTCCGGGTTGCGCAGCAGCCACAGGGTGCCGAGGGCGAGCATGCTCGTGCTGGTGTCGTGGCCGCCGGTCAGCAGGCCGTCGGCCATGCTGGCGAGCGTGCGGTCGTCGAGCTCGTCGCCGTGCTCGCGCAGCAGTTGCCCGAGCAGCCCGTCGCCCGGGTTCCGCCGCTCCCTGGCCACGAGGTCGGTCAGGTACGCCATGGCGTCGTTGATCGCCTGCAGCGACGCCTCCGGCCCGGCGGTGAAGTCGAAGCGGTCCTTGCTGAGCTTCTCGAAGTCGGCCCGCTCCGCGTACGGGACGCCGAGCAGCTCGCACACCACCAGTGACGGGATCGGCAGCGCGAACTCCTCCACCAGGTCCACCGGCACGCCCTCGGCGTGCTTGGTCTCCATCCGGTCCAGGCACTCCGCGACCAGGGCCTCGATGCGCGGCTCCAGCCTCCGCAGGCGCCGCATGGTGAACTCGGGCGTCAGGTACCGGCGCAGCCGGGTGTGCTCGGGCGGGTCGCGGAAGCCGAGCCCGCCCGGATCCTCCTGGTTGGAGCCGAGCCCGATCACGCCGGCGAAGTCGTTGCTGAAGCGCTCGTGGTCGCCCAGCACGCCGCGTACGTCGTCCCAGCGGGTGACGAGATGGACGGTCTGGCCGCCGGGGATCTCCATCGGGAACACGGGGTGCTCCGCCTGGATGCGGCCGAGCTCGCCCACCGGGTCGAACTCGGCACGCATGAATTGAACGAGGGGGAACTCTTCTGTGTCTGCCATCGATATCCGTTCCTGCTGGGATACATCGCATGATGTCGGGATAAATCCCTCCATAGATGCTCCCATCAACGGCCGTCGTCGGCCCCCTCCGAAAGGACGAATTTACTTCTCAGACCCATGTCACACGGGGGAAAGGGCCCGTACCACTTCGTCAGGGAGCGGCTCCGGCAACGGGGCCGCGACGGGCAGACCGGGAGGGGCGGGCTTGGGCCGGCGCGGCTCGCGTACGC
>NZ_SMKQ01000190.1 GCF_004348995.1 Nonomuraea terrae | reverse complement strand
ACCGTCAGATGGGTATAAGAGACAGGCCCCCTGCATGTGGCGCGCAGCGCCGAGATCACGTCCCTCTGGCGCCTGACCCCCTGACGCCGGCCCACCCAGGGCGGCGCACCTGCGCCGTGCCGTTCCTCACTCCTGCTGGAGGACGGAAGCGACGCGGCGGGGAGGGCGTGGCGGCGTGAAGTGGTTCGTATGTTAGGCGGGCCTGCTTTGCGGCAGGAGAGATATATGCATATTGCGGGGGTACAGACCGTTTTGCCCGATCACCGCTACGAGCAGGCGGAGATCACCGAGGCGTTCTCCCGGCTGACCGAATGCGACGAGGAGCTGCTGAAACGATTTCACGCGGCCACCGGCGTCCAGGGACGCAACCTGGCCCTCCCGCTGGACGGCTACGCCAAGCTCGACTCGTTCGCCAGGGCCAACGACGCGTACGTCGAAGCGGCCCTCGACCTCGCCGAGCAGGCCATGCGCGGCGCGTTGAAGAAGTCGGGCATGCGGCCCGAGAAGATCGACCACCTGGTGCTCTGCTCCACCACGGGCCTGGCCACGCCGTCACTCGACGCGAGACTGGCGCAGCGAGTGGGGTTGCGTCCTGACGTCAAGCGGGTGCCCGTGTTCGGGCTGGGCTGCGCGGCGGGCGCGTCCGGGCTCTCCCGGCTGCACGACTACCTGCGGGGCTGGCCCGACCACGTCGCGATGCTGGTCTGCGTCGAGCTGTGCTCGCTCACCATCCAGCGCGACGACACCTCGATCGCGAACCTCATCGCCAGCGGCCTGTTCGGCGACGGCGCGGCGGCCGTCGTGGCCACCGGACGCGGGCACGGCCCGGAGGTCGTCGCCACCCGCAGCAAGGTCTACCCCGGCACCGAGCACCTCATGGGCTGGGACGTCGGCGAGCGCGGCTTCCGCATCGTGCTGGACGCCGAGCTGACCGGCTTCGTCGAGCAGGTGCTGGCCGCCGACATCAAGCGGTTCCTGGCGGACTACGGCCTGACGCCCGACCAGGTCCCCACCTGGGTCTGCCACCCAGGCGGCCCCAAGGTCATCGAGAAGATCGTGGACACGCTCGGCATCCCGCCGCGGGCCCTCGACCTGACCTGGCGCTCGCTGCGCGAGCACGGCAACATGTCGTCGGTCTCTGTGCTGCACGTGCTCCAGCAGACCCGCGGCCGCTCCGGCGCCCCCGCCGTCCTGATGGCGCTGGGCCCCGGATTCTCCGCCGAGCTGCTCCTGCTGCACTGGTGATGGCGTACGCGCTGCTCATCGGCCTGGTCGTGCTCGAACGGCTGGCCGAGCTCGTGGTGGCCCGCCGCAACCTGGCCTGGGCCAGGTCGAAGGGCGGCGTCGAGTACGGCAGGCGCCACTACCCCTGGATCGTCGCCGCCCACGTCGCGCTCCTGGCGGCGGCGCCCGCCGAGGTGTGGCTGCTCGACCGGCCGTTCGTGCCGGTGCTCGGCTGGCCGATGCTCGCGGTCGTCGTCCTGGCCCAGGGGCTGCGCTGGTGGTGCATCGGCACGCTCGGCCGGCGGTGGAACACCCGCGTCGTCGTGGTGCCCGGGATGGCGCTGGTCGACCGGGGGCCGTACCGGTGGCTGCGGCACCCCAACTACGTCGCCGTGGTCGCGGAGGGGATCGCGCTGCCGCTCGTCCACTCGGCGTGGCTGACGGCGCTGGTGTTCACCGTGGTGAACGCGGTCCTTCTCACGATTCGTGTGCGCGTGGAGGATTCGGCCCTGGCACTCTGTAGGTCATGAACGAGACGCTGACGATGATGCGCGAGGCCGCCGCGCGCACCTCCGCGCTGGTCGAGAGCCTGCGCGACGACGAGCTCGGGCTGCCCACCCCGTGCGCTGCCTATGACGTCAAGTCCCTGATCGCCCACCTGGAGTGGGGCGCCGACCTGTTCGTGTCGCTGGCCGGCGACGGCGGGATGCCCCCGCAGCACGAATACACCGGCGACTTCCGCGAGCGAGCGGAGCGGATGCTCGCCGCCTGGGAGGATCCGGAGGCGTGGGAGGGCGCCAGCGGGACCATGGGCCTGCCGAAGCCGGTGCTCGCCAACATGGCGCTGACCGACCTGGTGGGCCACGGATGGGACCTCGCCAAGGCGACGGGGCGCGACTACGAGGTGGCGGAGAAGACGGCCGCGGTGCTGCTGGAGTTCGCCTCGAAGATGGCGCCGACGGGCCGCGAGAGGGGCGCGTTCGGCCCGGAGGTGCCGGTGCCGGCCGACGCGCCGGTGCTCGACCGGTTCCTCGGCGTCATCGGGCGTGACCCGGCCTGGAAGGCGTGATCCCGCCGTTCTGACCGCCGGGGCCGGTGGCCGCACGATCACGTGTTGATCGCGGTTCGCGCTCACTTGCGTCACCGGCCCGGCCACCGCGTACGGCGTTCCGTCGTACGCGGTGGAGGTGGTTGAAATGAAATTTCGTCCTTTAGCGGTCGGGATCGGATTAGTGTCCCTGCTCGGCCTCGCGGCCTGCGCCGGTGGCGAAGGCACGACCAGCAGCGCACGCGCCCCCATCAGCCAGGACGCGCAACGGAACTCACCGGTCCCCGAGCGGGCGGACGGCGAGCAGGACACGACCACGGCGCAGATCTCCACGTTCGCCCTCGACGTGGACACCGCCTCGTACGGCTACGCCCGCCGCGCACTGCAGGAGGGCCGCCGTCCGGCGCCCGCCGAGATCCGCCCCGAGGAGTGGGTCAACGCCTTCCGCCAGGACTACGCGCAGCCGCCGGACGACGGGTTCACCGTGCACGTGGACGGCGCGCGGCTGCCGTCAGGCGACGAGGCCGTGCTCCGCGTCGGCCTGCAGACGCGCTCCTCGGCGGCGGCCGAGCGGCGGCCCGCCAACCTCACGTTCGTCATCGACGTGTCGGGCTCGATGGCCGAGGCCGGCCGCCTGGACCTGGTCAGGTCGGCTCTGCGCACTCTGCTCGACGAGCTCGGGCCCGGCGACCAGGTCTCGATCGTCTCCTTCAGCGACGAGGCCGAGGTGCTGGCCTCGATGACCCCGCTGACCGCCAGGGACGAGCTGTCCGCCGCGGTGGACCGGCTCGTCACCCAGGGCGGCACCAACCTGGAGGCCGGGCTGGTGGCCGGCTACGAGGAGGCGTCGAAGGGGTTCCGCACGGCCGCCACGAACCGTGTCATCGTGCTCTCCGACGGCCTGGCCAACCAGGGCAGCACCGAGTGGCAGGCCATCCTCGACCGGGTCGAGGAGCACGCCGCCAGGCGGGTCACGCTGCTCACGGTCGGCGTCGGCCGTGAGTACGGCGACGAGCTGATGGAGCAGCTCGCCGACAATGGCGACGGCCTGGCCGTGTACGTCGGCACCGAGGAGGAGGCCGCAGAGGTCTTCACCACGAAGCTCCCCGCCACGATCGAGCTCCGGGCCCGTGACGCCAAGGCGCAGGTCGTCTTCAACCCCTCGGTCGTCGAGAGCTACCGTCTCGTCGGCTACGAGAACCGCGCCCTGGAGGCCGAGGAGTTCCGTGACGACAGCCGCGACGGCGGCGAGATCGGCCCCGGCCACTCCGTCACCGCCCTGTACGCGCTCACGCTCAAGCCCGGCGCCGACGGCCAGCTCGCCCAGGCCACCGTGCGCTGGCAGGACCCCGACACCCGGGCAGCGTCGGAGGCCGGCGCCACCCTGCGCTCAGGCGAGCTGGCCGCCTCGCTCACGGACGCGCCCCTGCGGCTGCAGGTGGACATGGTGGTGGCCGCGTTCGCGGAGCACCTGCGCGAAGGCGAGGCGTTCGGGCTGGACCTGGCCGCGCTGGGCGAGCACGCCGAACGGCTGGCCCCCGCCACCGAGGACCCCATGGTGGCGGAGCTGCGCACGCTCATCGACCGCGCGAAAACGGCTGGCTGACGGCGGGGCCCGTCCGGCAGGCTGTCCGCATGGATGTCACGCCTCCCGCCCGGCTGGGCCGGGTCCCGCTGCCCGGCGGCCGGGCGCTCGGCTGGGCCGAGTGGGGCCCCGCGTCCGGCACGCCGGTCGTGCTCTGCCCGGGAGCGGGCACGAGCCGGTGGCTCGGCTTCGGCGCCGGCGTCGTCGAGGAGCTCGGCGTCCGGCTCGTCTCGTTCGACCGGCCGGGGCTCGGCGTCTCCGACCCCGACCCGGGCCGCACGCTCGAGTCCTGGCCGGCCGACGTGGCGGCGGCCGCACGCGAGCTCGGGCTGGGCGATCTTCGGGTGGTGGGGTTCTCGCAGGGGGCGCCGTTCGCGCTGGCGTGCGCCTGGATCGCGCGGCGGGTGGCGGTCGTGTCGGGGGCCGACGAGGTCGCGTCCTGCCCCGAGGCGCTCCCGGAGGGGCCGCGGGAGCTCGTGGAGCTGACGGCCGCCGATCCGGTGAGGGCCGAGGCGGTCTTCGCCCGGCTCACGCCCACCGTGCTGTGGGACATGATCGTGCCGGGCAGTCCCGCCGCCGACCGGGCCGTCTACGAGCAGCCCGCCTTCGCGCGCGCCTACCGGCGGGCCATGGAGGAGGCCTTCGCCCAGGGGCCGGCCGGGTACGCCCGCGACACCGTGCTGGCGATGGGCCGCTGGCCGTACGCGCTGGAGAAGGTGCCGGTGCCCGTCGACCTCTGGTACGGCGAGCTGGACACCTCCCATTCGCCCGACCGGGGAGAGACCCTGACCAGGCGCATCCCCGGAGCTCGCCGCCACCTCGTGCCAGGTGTGGGCGGCGCGGTGTTGTGGACACACGCCCGCGAGATCATCCAGACGCTCCTGGGCGATTCGTGACTGTGCTCGGAACGTCGCGAAGTGGGCTACACTCGTACACGCACGAGGGGCTATGGCGCAGTTGGTAGCGCGCCTCCATGGCATGGAGGAGGTCTGGGGTTCGAATCCCCATAGCTCCACCCTTCACGCAGGGCCGTTCCCGTCACCGGGGGCGGCCTTTCGTCATTCTGGAGACCTTCCCGGCCGCCGGCGGCCGAGGAGCTCGACCGGAGTGCTCAGCGACGAGCCGCACGCGCGCCACCCGCCGCTCGCCCCACTCCACCCGCGCCCGGCCGGTGAGCTGGAGCGTCTCCCCGCTCCCAGTCGGCGAACAGCAGCCCGGCCGCCGGGTCCAGGCCCTTCAGAAGGGTCCCGCGCGCCGGCAGGGAGGGGGCGCCGGGGGCCGAGGTGGGTTCGCGGGTCTGGAGGTATTCGGGGCAGTTCGCATAGACCTGCTCCGTACGGACGACGAGCGTTTCCCCGGCCCGTACGGCGCGGCCGTTCACGCGCATCCTGCGGCGCGTGTGCGGCTCGATGGCCAGCAGTCCGAGGTCGCGCTCGCGCGTGAACAGGCCGTGCAGCGGGTCACCGGCGGCGGGCAGGGCGGCTGAACCCCGGAGCGGCGCCCAGGTCGGCGGCGTGCTCGCGGACCCAGGCCGTCATGCCGTCCACGTCTGACAGGAGGTCGATCATTCCGGTGCGGGCGGCCCTGACCGTGCTGACGAATTCCAGGGCGAGGAAGGACATTCCTCCAATTTGACGTTCGGGTCGCCCCTTCAAGCGTGAGACCCGGCATGATCTTGCGTAGTCAGAAAATTTGCGCAATCCGCAACTTTTCCCTAGTCTGTCGGTATGACCGGGCTGAGAGAGCGGAAGAAGCAGGCCACGCGCGAGGCGCTGATGACGGCCGCCCTCCGGCTGGCCCTCGAACGCGGGCTGGAGCACGTACGCGTCGAGGACATCGCGGCCGAGGCCGGGGTGTCGCCACGGACGTTCAACAACTACTTCTCCAGCAAGTACGAAGCGCTCGCCGCCCGCCACACCGACCGCGTCAGAGCGACCGTGGCGGTGCTGCGCGCCCGGCCTCCCGCAGAGCCCTTCTGGGAGGCGCTGACCGAGGCGATGGTGCGGCCCTGGGAGGCGCACGCGAGCGACGCCGGCGCCGCCCCGCCCCCCGAGCTGCTGGCCGGCATCCGGATGCTGGCCCGCGAGCCTGCGCTGCGCGCGGAGGCGCTGCAGGCGGCGTTCGCCGTCGACGGCGAGCTGGCCGCGGCCGTCGGCGAGCGCACCGGCACCGACCCCACCCACGACCTCTACCCCTCCCTGGTCGCCGCCGCGGCGACCTCCGTCGTGCAGGCCGCTGTCGGCCACTGGCTGCGCGCCGACCCGCCGGTCCCGCTGGGGCCGCTGCTGCGCGACGCGCTGCGGGCCCTCGCCGCCGGCCTGCCCGCCCCTTCCGAGTGAGGAGACCTACGTGCACACCGACATCGTCATCTCCGGCGCCGGCCCCAACGGGCTGATGCTGGCCTGCGAGCTGAGCCTCGCCGGGGTCCGTCCCACCGTCGTCGAGCGTCTGCCGCGCCGCAGCGACCAGCCCAAGGCCAACGGGATCATCGGCCAGGTCGTGCGATTGCTGCGCCGGCGTGGCCTGGCCGAGGAAGAGGCGCCGCTGCCCGGGTTCGTGTTCGGCGCGATGCCGCTCGACCTCGCCGGGCTCGACGACAACCCGCTGCACGGCATGGGCATCCGGCAGCCTGCCCTGGAGGAGCTGCTCGAACGCCGCGCGCTCGACCTCGGCGTGGAGATCAGGCGCGGGCACGAGCTGACCGGCTTCACGCAGGACGAGCAGGGTGTGACGGTGCGGCTGACCGGGCCCGGCGGCGCGTCCGAGCTGCGCACCCGCTACCTGGTCGGCTGCGACGGCGCCCACAGCGCGGTGAGGAAGCTCGCCGGGATCGGCTTCCCCGGCGTCAGCGCGGCCGACGTGGTCAGCCGCACCGCCCACGTCACCGTGCCCGGCGCGGTGCTCCGGCCCGAGCGGGCCGAGATGGAGGTGCCCGGCGCGGGCACGTTCGGGCTGTACGCCTGGCACCGCACCGAGCGCGGCGCGTACGCGCTGCTGCCCGTCGGCCCAGAGGTGCTGACCGTCGCCGCGATGGAGTGGGACGCCGGCGCGCCCGGCGACGACGTCCCCATGACCATCGCGGAGCTGCGCGAGAGCCTGGCCCGGGTGCTCGGCCGCCACCTGCCGCTGGCCGCTCCCACCGGCCCCGGCCCCCATCTGCTCAGGCGCCTGAACGGCCGAGACACCCGGGTCGCCGACCGCTACCGCGACGGCCGGGTGTTCCTGGCGGGCGACGCCGCGCACGTCCACGCCGCCATGGGCGCCCCCGGGCTCAACCTCGGCCTGCAGGACGCCGTCAACCTGGCCTGGAAGCTGGCCGCCGAGGTGCGCGGCTGGGCCCCGCCCGGGCTGCTGGACACCTACGAGGCCGAGCGCCGCCCGGCCGCGGAACGGGTCGCCGTGCACACCCAGGCCCAGCTCGCGCTCGCCGCACCCGGGCCGGAGGTGACGGCGCTGCGCGAGGTCTTCGGTGAGTTGCTGGCCGACGCGCCCGCCCGCCACCGCATCGCCGCCCTGCTGGCCGGATCTGACGTGACGTACGCGATGCCCGCGCCGCCGCACCCGCTGGTCGGCCGGTTCCTGCCCGAGCTGCCCGCCGGGCCCGCCGCCCAGGCCAGGCCCGTGCTGCTCGCCCCGGCGGCGGAGGGGGTGCGCGTCCGCCACGGGCGCGTCGACGTCGTGCCCGCGGACGGGCCCGACGCCGTGCTCGTCCGCCCTGACGGCTACGTCGCCTGGGCCGGCACGCCGGACGAGACCCTGGAGCGGGCCCTGGCGACCTGGTTCGCCGAGAGCCTGGAGGCCGCCTAGCGTGAGGCGCGCCCGACTCCGGCGAGAATGCCCGGCCTGACCAGGTCGTACGCGCCGCCGGGGGCCGCTTCGGGCGCCCAGTCGGCGACCGGCACGACGCCGGGGCCGAGCGGCTCCAGGCCGTCGAAGTAGGCGGCGATCTGGTCGTGGCCGCGGGTGGCCAGGCCGCCCGCGCCGGTGCCCGCGTAGACCTGCCGGCCTGCGCGGGCGGCGTCCTCGGTGGCATTGCCGGCGTACAGGTGTGAGAGCACCAGGTGGCAGCCGGGGCGCAGCCGCTCGCGGACGAGGGCCGCGATGCCGGCCGCCTCGGCGTCGTCGGGCACGAAGTGCAGCACCGCCAACATGAGCACCGCGTACGGCTGGGAGAGGTCGAGGTGGCCGGTCACCGCCGGGTCGTCCAGGATCGCGCCGGGGTCCCGCAGGTCGCCCTCCACCACGGCGACGTCCGGCAGCCCCGCGACCAGCGCGCGGGCGTGGACCAGCACGGCAGGGTCGTGGTCGACGTAGACGACGCGGGAGCCGGCGACGTGGCGGGCGGCCACCTGGTGCACGTTGTCCTGCGTCGGAAGCCCGGCGCCGATGTCGAGGAACTGGCGCACGCCCGACTCGGCGATCATGCGTACGGCCCGGCCGAGGAAGGCCCGGTTGGCCAGGGCGATCTCGCGGGCGTCGTTGCCCATGCGCCGGCCGAGCTCGATCATCTGCTCGGCCGCCGCGCGGTCCGCCGCGAAGTTCTCCCGGCCGCCGAGGTAGTAGTCGTACATGCGGGCGACACTGGGCACGTGGGGGTCGATCCCGGGGGGCACACGGTCGGCCTCGGTCATGTGACGGCCTCTCGTTGATCGTTTTGCGCCGATTGTAGGCGGCGGTCAGGCGCGCCGGAAGGTCCGCCGGTAGGCCAGGGGAGGAACGCCGACCGCCGCGTGCAGGTGCTGGCGCAACGAGACCGCCGTGCCGAACCCCGACCGCCTGGCGACCTCCTCCACGCCGAGGTCCGTCGTCTCCAGCAGGTGACGGGCGTGCAGCACCCGCTGCTGGACCAGCCACCGGCCCGGGCTCATGCCGGTCTCGTCGCGGAAGCGCCGGGTGAACGTGCGCACGCTCATCCGGGCGTGGGCGGCCAGCGCGTTGAGGTCGAGCGGGACGTCGAGGTGGGCCCGCATCCACGCGCGGGTGGCCGCGGTGCCGCCGCCGTCCTGGGGGAGGGGCCGGTCGACGTACTGGGCCTGGCCGCCCTCCCGCCACGGCGGCATGACGCAGCGCCGGGCCGCGCGGTTGGCCACCTCGCTGCCGTGGTCGCGCCTGATCACGTGGAGGCACAGGTCCAGGCCCGACGCCACCCCGGCCGAGGTCAGCACGTCGCCGTCGTCCACGAACAGCACGTCAGGGTCGAGCCTGACCTTGGGGAACAACCGCGCGAAGCGGGCGGCGTCCCGCCAGTGGGTGGTGGCCGGGCGCCCGTCGAGCAGCCCCGCCGCCGCGAGCACGAACGCGCCCGTGCAGATCGACATGATCCGGGGCCTGCCCCGCAGGGCGTCCCGGAGCGTGGCGGAGATCGTGCCGTGTCGCAGCGGCGCACCTCCGTGGATGCCGGGGACCACGACGGTGTCGGCGGTGTCGAGCACGTCCAGGTCGTGGTCCGGCTGGACGGTGTAGCCCGCCGAGCAGCGCACCGGCGCGCGGCCCTCGGAGCAGGTGACGACCTCGTACAGCTTCTCGCCGGACGGTGTCTCCGCCGACCAGAACACCTGGCCGGGCACGCCGAGGTCGAGCGGCGCGAACTGGTCGAGTACGACGACGGCGATCCGATGCGTCATGGCCGGATTCTTGCACATATTGGCTTTCAGGCCACTCGTACCCCCAGAGCTGGATAAATCAGGATTGGCGGATGACCGTCAGCGTTCCCCCTTCCACCCGGCGCGGCCTCCACCGGGCCTGGTACGTCGCCGCCGTCGCCTTCGTCGCCATCCTGGGCTCGGCCGGCTTCCGCGCCACCCCCGGCGTGCTGATCACCCCGCTGCAGGAGGAGTTCGGCTGGTCGGCCGGCACCATCTCGTCGGCCGTCTCGGTCAATCTGGTGCTCTACGGTCTGACGGCGCCCTTCGCCGCCGCCCTCATGGACCGCTTCGGCATGCGCCGCATCGTCGCCGCCGCGCTGCTGCTGATCACCGCGGGCAGCGCGCTCACCGTCTTCATGACGGCGAGCTGGCAGCTCCTGCTGCTGTGGGGCGTGTTCGTGGGGCTGGGCACGGGGTCGATGGCGCTGGTGTTCGCCGCGACGGTGGTGGACCGCTGGTTCGTCCGGCACCGCGGCCTGGTCACCGGCGTGCTCACCGCGGCGGGGGCGACCGGGCAGCTCGTCTTCCTGCCCGTGCTCGCCCAGCTCGCGCAGGGGCCGGGGTGGCGTTTCGCCTCACTGACCGTGGCCGCCGCGGCGCTGGCGGTGGTGCCGTTCGTGTGGTGGCTGATGCGCGACCGTCCCGAGGACGTCGGCACGACCGCGCTCGGCGCGGACCCGGAGGCGGTCCGTACGGAGCCCGCCCGGGTCAACGCCGCCGTGCGGGCCGTCACCGTGCTCGCCGCGGCGGCTCGTACGCGGCCGTTCTGGTTGCTCGCGGCCGGCTTCGCGATCTGCGGGGCGAGCACGAACGGCCTGGTCGGCACCCACTTCATCCCCGCCGCCCACGACCACGGCATGGCCGAGCCCGTCGCCGCCGGGCTGCTCGCGATCATCGGGATCTTCGACATCGCCGGCACGGTCGCCTCCGGCTGGCTCAGCGACCGGATCGACCCCAAGCTGCTGCTCGGCGTCTACTACGGGCTGCGCGGCCTGTCGCTGATGGTGCTGCCCGGCCTGTTCGCCGCCACCACCGAGCCCAGCATGCTGATCTTCATCGTCTTCTACGGCCTGGACTGGGTGGCGACCGTGCCGCCCACGGTGGCGCTGTGCCGGCGGATCTACGGGCCCGACGGGGCCGTGGTGTTCGGCTGGGTGTTCGGCTCGCACCAGGTCGGGGCCGCGATCGCCGCCGTCGGCGCCGGCCTCACCCGCGACCACCTCGGCGCCTACGACCTCGCCTGGTACGCCGCCGGCGCCCTGTGCCTCCTCGCCGCCGGACTCTCCCTGGCGATCGGGCATGCTAGAGGGCGATGAACGAGCTCTTTGTCCTGCCCCTGGTCGTCAGGATCGAACGCGCCACGCCCCCGCAGCGTACCGACGCGCTGGAAGCCGCCGCCATGGCCGTGCTGAGCCTGCTCGACGACCCCGGCGAGTGGGCCGCCGAGCTGCACGCCTGGCAGTCCACCGGCAAGATCCGCAAGGTCGTGCGCCGGGCGAGGGGCGCCGAGTGGCGCCGCGCGCTCGCGCTGCCCGGCCGGACGATCGAGCACCGCACGGCCGAGGTCCGCGTCCACCCGCCCGTCCCGCTGGACGCCTGGCCGCGCGACCTGGCCCGGCTCCAGGTGTCGGGCACCGAGCTGGCCGACACCGCCGAGCCGCCGCCCGCCGAGCCGCCGGTGTTGTGGGAGAACCCGCGCCTCGGCATGTCGGCGGGCAAGGCCATGGCCCAGGCCGGGCACGCCGCCCAGCTCGCCTGGTGGGCCAGTGACGCGGCCGAGCGGGATGCGTGGCGCGAGCGCGGCCTCGCGGTGTCGGTGCGCACACCTTCCGCACAGGACGACTTCGACGCCCTGGCGGCCGCCGGGCTGCCGGTGGTGCGCGACGCCGGGTTCACCGAGATCGAGCCGGGCTCGTGCACGTTCGTCGCCGACGCGCCCTGGCTGGCCGCCCGCGTCGCTAGACCGTGAACACGTCGGCCAGCACGCCGCCCGCCGGGGTGATCCGCGCGGGCGAAGGGCTGTCGTACACGACCATGAGCCGGCCGTCAGGCAGCCGCACGAGGCCCTCCGGGTGGTCGCAGCCGACGCCGTACGGCAGCTCCAGCACGGTCTCCAGCGCGTCGGCGGGCACCACGTCCTCGCGCCCGGGGCCGGGACGCCAGCGCATCACCCGCACCGGCCCGTCGAGGTCCATGGTCGGCCCGGTGAGCAGCAGCAGCGCGTCGCCGTCCGGGCACATGTCGCGCACCCCGAGCCCGTCGAGCGCGAGAAAATGCTTGCGGTACGGCTCCGCCATCCGCAGCCGTCCCCTGCCCGCCTCCTCCAGTCGCAGCTCCAGCACCACCGCCCAGCCGCGCAACACCGGCCCGCGCAGCCCTAAGTAGACCCGCCCCGACACGACGGCGATGCCCTCGACGTCGAACCCGTTGTCCTTGCCCGGCAGCGCCAGGAACGGCGCCAGGTGCCTGTCGTCACCCAGGTGGGCGGTCAGGTTGCGCGAGCCGGCCAGGATCGCGCCCCGCCCCGGCACGCCGGCGCCGTCCACGGGGAGGCGTACGACGATGAAGCGGTTCTCCTCCCTGATCACGCTGGCCAGCCGGTCGGCGGCCTTGACCGGGTCCTTGGACTTGACCCGCCGGCGCTTGAGGCTGTGGGAGCCGACCAGCCACAGGTGGCCGTCGTCGAGTGCCATCCCCTCGATGTCGGCCTCGTCGTGCGGTCCCGCCGGGAGGGCGACGTGGTCGGCCAGCGCGAACGTGCGCTGCTCCCCGTAGTGGTCGCCCGTCCACGTGAGGTGCTCGAAGGTGGCGGTCTCGTCGCCGGCGACCCACAGGCCGGTGCGGCTGAGCCGGATCGCCGAGAGATTCGTATGCGTCTCGGCCGCCCGGGAGGCGTGGTCGAAGCGCAGCTCAACCTGATGCACCACGCCATGATTGCACTTCGGTCGCTTCAACAGCGCATTGGCGGGATATGTCGTACGCTCCCGTCGTGCTCCAAGGGGAAGATGAGATCAACGGTTCCGGAGTGAGAACGACGGGCGGGCCTAGAATCCCTGCTTCTCCGCCCAAACGCTCCCGCATCGGTGATATCCGCATGCGGGTGGTGTACCGGGGGCTCGCCGTGGTCGCCGCCGTCGTGGCCGTCGCCGTGACGCTGACCGTGGTGCTGTTCCCGTCGGAGCCGGACGAGGTCGTCGCGCGGCCGGTCACCGCGCCGCCGGCCGCGGCGCTCCCGTCCGGCTCCGCACCGGTCTCCGGCTCCGCGCCCAGCGCGGCGTCGGTCTCCGTCTCTCCCGTGCCGTCGCCGTCTCGTGTGTCGGCGTCCGCCTCGCCCGCGCCGTCTCCGGGGAGCCACTCGCCGACGCCCGGCGCGTCGCTCGCGCCCGGCTACACGGCCATGGAGGCCCTGTACGCCGACCCGCGCGTCCCTCGGCTGACCCGCGACGTCAAGCGCATGTCCCTGCGTCCGACCGGCAAGCAGGTCATCAAGGACAAGCGCACCGGGCTGGCCGCGCCGACGCTGCCCCGGCCGTGGCGGACGTACGGGCCGGCGCCGTTCACCAGCAGGCAGGTGCTGCCGCCGCAGCGCGGCACGAAGCTGCGCGGCATGTTCGTCACCTGCCCGCTGCCGATCATGGAGCAGGAGTCGCCGCGCGACACCGCCCTCCTGGCCGCCCGCTGGACGCTCAACCACCACCCCGAAGGCTCCAAGATCAGCTGGCTCGCGTCCCAGCCGGTCAAGCGCGGCTGGATGCTGGCCTACCGCGTCACGTACGGCAGGCACAGCTCCCGCGCGGCCGTCGTGGTCATGGACGGGGGAATGAGCAAGCCCGGTTTGGCGTTCGTCACAGTGCCTGACTCGCAACGCAAACACTGGCGTGACATCGGCCGCGCGGCGGCGGGGGTGCGTGTTCTAGGCTAGAAAGATCATTGATGCGGCGATTGGGGAGTGACGCCGTGGAACGCTCTGGACCGCCGCAGGCTCCGAACAAGGGCAAGGGCAAGCCGCCCTGGCGCTCGGAAGGCCTGCCCGGCACGCCCGGAGGCAAGCCGAAGATCAACTGGTGGCGTTTCGTCGTCACCCTGCTCGTCGTTTACGCGGCCTTCTTCGTCGTGTCGTCGTTCGTCGACAGCGAGTCCGTCGAGACGATCTCTTACACCGAGTTCACCAAGCAGGTGAACGCCAAGAACGTCAAGGAGATCTACGCCCAGGGCCTGTCGGTCGAGGGCGATCTGCGTTCGGCGGCGAACAACCCGGAGGGCGGCGAGTCCTACGACAGGTTCGCCACCGAGATCCCGGCCTTCGCCAACACCGACCAGCTCGATCAGCAGCTGGCCAACGGCCAGGTCGAGATCACCTCTCAGCCCATCACCCGCGGCTTCTTCTCCAACCTGCTGCTGTCGCTGCTGCCCGTGCTGCTGCTGGCGGCGCTGTGGATCTGGATCATGCGGCGCGGCTCCAGCATGATGGGCGGCGGTCTCGGCGGTCTCGGCAAGTCGAAGGCGGCCAAGCCGGTCGAGGCCGGTCAGGTGCGCGTCACGTTCGAGGACGTCGCGGGCATCGACGAGGTCGAGAACGAGCTCGTCGAGATCGTCGACTACCTCAAGGACCCGGGCAAATACCGCCGGCTGGGCGCCAAGCTGCCCAAGGGCGTGCTGCTCGCCGGGCCTCCCGGCACCGGCAAGACGCTGCTGGCCAGGGCGGTCGCGGGCGAGGCCAAGGTGCCGTACTTCTCGGCCAGCGCCTCCGAGTTCATCGAGATGATCGTCGGCGTGGGCGCCTCCCGGGTGCGCGACCTGTTCGAGGAGGCGCGCAAGGTGGCGCCGTCCATCGTGTTCATCGACGAGATCGACGCCATCGGCCGGGCCCGCGGCGGCGCGGGTGGCGTCGGCGGCCACGACGAGCGCGAGCAGACGCTCAACCAGATCCTCACCGAGATGGACGGCTTCTCCGGCGCCGAGGGCGTGATCGTCATCGGCGCGACCAACCGTCCCGAGATCCTCGACCCGGCGCTGCTGCGTCCCGGGCGCTTCGACCGCACGGTGCAGGTGGGCCTGCCCGACGCGGCCGGCCGCACCGCGATCCTCGCCGTGCACACCCGCGGGGTGCCGCTCGACGCCGAGGTCAGCCTCGACCAGCTCGCCAAGACCACTCCTGGCATGACCGGCGCCGACCTGGCCAACCTGGTCAACGAGGCCGCTCTGCTGGCCGCCAAGCGCGGCAAGGAGAAGGTCACCATGGCCGACTTCACCGACGCGCTGGAGAAGCTGCAGCTCGGCGCGGCCCGCAGCATCGTGATGCCGGAGGAGGAGCGCACGCGCACCGCCTACCACGAGGCCGGGCACGCCCTGCTCGGGATGCTCCAGCCGGGCGCCGACCCGGTCAGGAAGATCTCGATCATCCCGCGCGGCCGGGCGCTCGGCGTCACGCTGTCCACCCCCGACACCGACCGCTACGCCTACGACGAGCAGTATCTGCGCGGGCGCATCACCGGCGCGCTCGGCGGCATGGCGGCCGAGCAGGTCATCTTCGGCGTCATCACCACCGGCGCCGAGAACGACCTCGAACAGGTCACCATGATCGCGCGCGGCATGGTCGGCCGGTGGGGCATGTCGGAGAAGGTCGGGCCGCTGACCATCCTGTCCAACGACGGCCAGCCGCCGCAGGCCTCGCCGGCCACGCTCGCGACCGTCGACGAGGAGGCGCGGCGCATCGTGGACGAGTGCTACGACCGCGCGGTCCGCATCCTGACCGACAACCGCGACAAGCTCGAGGCCATCGTGGCGGCCCTGCTGGAGCACGAGACGCTCGACGAGGTCGACGCGTACGCGGCGGCGGGCCTGGCGCGTTCGGTGGCCTCCGAGGGGACGCCCGCGCTCCCTGTGTCCGGGAACGGGCATGTGCCCGAGGGAGAGCCCGCCGGTTTTCCGAAGAATTAGGACAATTCGGACGTTGCTTCAGCTCCCCCGAGGGAAGTCTTTCGGGACGAGGGATCGGGGGACTGTCGTGACACTGCATGACGAGCTTCTCGCCGGGCTCGGAGACTCAGGACTGGAACAGGTCGCCGGCATGCTCGACACCGACGCGGTCACGGCCCGCAACGTCCTCGAGGCCGTGTCCGGCGCGATCGTCGGCGGCATGGCACGCAACGCCGAACACCCGGACGGCGCCGAGGCCCTGCGCGGGGCGCTCGACGACCACATGGACACCGATCCGTTCAACGGCGACGTCGCCTCGCTGACCCGCGACGGGCACAGCATCCTCGGCCACGTCCTGGGCGGCCAGGGCACCGAACAGATCGCGGCGGGCCTCGCCAGGCACGCCGGCGTCGGCATCGGCGCCGTCATGAGGCTGATGCCGCTGATCGCCCCGATGGTCATGTCCCTGCTGGCCAACCGCGCGACAGGTCGCGACATGGACGCCGCCACGCTCGCCGACGACCTCCACCGCGAGCAGGAGTCCCTTCCCCGCGAGCTCGCCGACCTGCTCGACGGCCTGCTGGACGGCATCTTCGGCGGCATGTCCCAGCGCACCGGCCTGTACGAGTTCGGTGACGCGGACCGGACCGAGCGCCAGGTGACACCTGGCTCGTCGAACCCCGAGTGGTGACCGGTAGGCTGGGTCGGTGATCGTTCTGGCCTCTGCCTCCCCCGCTCGCCTGGCGCTTCTGCGCAGCGCGGGCCTCGACCCCAAGGTGATCGTCAGCGGCGTCGACGAGGACGCCTACTCCGCCCACACGCCCGCCGCGCTCAGCCTCGTGCTGGCCAAGGCCAAGGCCGAGGCGGTCGCGAGCGGCTTGGAAGAGGGGCTGGTCATCGGCTGCGACTCGATCCTGGAGCTCGACGGCCGCCCGTACGGCAAGCCCGCCTCGAACGAGGAGGTCGTGGAGCGCTGGCGCATGCTGCGCGGGCGCACGGGCCGCCTCGTGACCGGCCACTGCGTCATCGACGTGGCCGCCGGCCGCCAGGTGGCCGAGGTCGCCACCACCGTCGTGCGCTTCGGCCAGCCGTCCGAGGAGGAGATCGCCGCCTACGCCGCCACCGGCGAGCCGCTGGCCCTGGCCGGGGCGTTCAGCATCGAGGGGCGCGGCGGCTGGTTCGTTGAGGGCATCGAGGGCGACCACGGCAACGTCCTCGGCATCTCGCTGCCGCTGCTGCGCGACCTGTTCGCCGAACTCGGCTACGCGGTGACGTCGTTCTGGCGCTAGCCTGCCGGGCATGCGATCACTGCGCGACTTCGCCGGCGGCGTCGGTTTCTTCGTCCAGGGTTTCGGATGGGTGTCCAAGCACCCGCGGTGGTGGCTGTTCGGGCTGATCCCCGCGGTGGTCTCTTTCGCCGTCTACGTGCTGGCGCTGGTCTTCCTCGGTATGAACGCCGCAGATCTGGCCGCGTTCATGACGCCGTTCGCCGACTCGTGGAGCTGGCGGGAGGCGTTCCGGGCGGTGGTCGGCGTCGCGCTGTTCCTGGGCGGGCTGGCGGTGGCGGTGCTCACGTTCGCGGCGCTCACGCTGACCATCGGGGAGCCGTTCTACGAGCGGCTGTCGTCGGCGGTCGACGTGCTGGACAACGAGCACGAGCAGCCGTGGTGGCGCACGCTGCCCCGTTCGATCCGCGACAGCCTGGTCACGTTGTTCTATGTGCTGATATTTACGATTCCGCTGTTCTTTCTCGGGTTCATCCCGGTTGTCGGGCAGACCGTCGTGCCGGTGTTAGGGGCCCTGGTGTCCGGCTTCTTCCTCACCGTGGAGCTCACGACGCTGTCGCTGGAGCGGCGGGGGATGGCGCGCAAGGAGCGGTTCGCGCTGCTGCGGGGGAACAAGGCGAGCGCGCTGGGGTTCGGGGTGGCGGTGTTCCTGCTGTTCCTGATCCCGCTGGTGGCGGTCATCGCCATGCCGGCCGCGGTCGCCGGCGCCGCCCTCCTCGTCCGCACCCGCATTTCGCCGGTGCCTGAACGTTGACGGCATCCCACGGGCCCGCCGTACACGGCCTGTGACGCCGGACGCTGCCGTTCTTGGGCAGTCGGCCTTGGCGGTCGACGCGGGCGGCCGCGGACGTTGATGCTCGGGACGGTGTCGATGAAGCGCCCTTGAGCGGCCCGTACAAGCCAGGCTCCCTTGTAGGGGTGCCTGGCGCCGCATCGGTCACAGCCGCCTGTCCACAGGCCGGATCCTCGATCGCGCCGTCGTACACAGAACAGGTTGCACCGCCGCGGGAACGGCGCGGAAACGGGCACCCTTGCGGCCATGACGACCAACCGTTCAACCTCCACCCC
>NZ_SMKQ01000018.1 GCF_004348995.1 Nonomuraea terrae | reverse complement strand
GGCTGGGTCTTCGGGGTGGCGGCCGGCTGGCCGGCGGATCGGGCCGCCAGGGTCGAGGACGTCATCGTGCTGCACATGCGCGACGACGTGTCGGCGTTCGCCGACCCCGAGGCCCACCTGCTGCAGGTCGCCACCAGCTGGGAGGTGACTGGACGGCATCCCGGTGAGTTCGGTGCGGACGCGCGGGCGGAGATGCTCGGCCGCTATCCCCGGCTGGGGTTCGGCACGGAGTTCCTGGCGTGCTTCGAGGACCAGGCGAGGCGGAAGCCGGACAGCGCCGCCGCGGCGTCGGTCCGCAACGACGTCGCGGGGCGGATCGCCGCCAACCCCCTCGAATCAGCCTCCTGACCCTGGGGCTCCGGGTCAGCCGGTGATGCGCATCAGGGTGATGCGGTCGCCGTTCACGGTGAAGGCGAAGTCGGACGGGCCGTTGAAGCCGTCGCCGCCGACCTGGGCCGAGACCGTCGTCGTGGCGCCCGACCGGCGCACGCCGGTGACCTTCAGGCTCGCCCGCACGCCGATGAACTCCTTGTCGCTCCAGCCTCTGATGGCCTGGTGGCCGCGGAAGATCCGCCCCCAGTCGTCCACGGCCCCGTCGTCGGCGAAGAGCGCGAGGAAGGCGTCGGTGTCACCGGCGTTCGCGGCGTCGACCGCCTGCTGGATGACGGGAGGCAGATCAGTCATGAGCGTGTCCTTGGTGCGGGTCCTGGGTGGACGGCCCCATGAGCGCGGCGAGTCCCTGCCCATGCGGTCGTGTACGTCCAGGATCACAGCGCGGCCGCGGCGATGGAATCGCCGGGCCTCGGGTTGTGGACCCCAGGTTGCGCGGGCTACGCGAGGCTCTTGTGGTAGACGCGGAAGTCGCACGCGGTGGCCAGCAGGGGCGCCAGCTCCGGATAGCTCTCCGCGACGTCGCCGACGCTGACCATCCGGTAGCCGAGCCGGCCGTACCAGTCCGCCAGGAACTCCTTCGACGGGTGCGACCAGGTCTGCGGGGCCAGCAGCTCCAGCTGCATGACGCGGCGGCCCTCCGCGCGGGCGCGCTCCTCGGCGAACCGGACGAGCTCGCGGCCCGCGCCGATGCCGCGGTGCTCGGGCGCGGCGGCGAGCATCCCGAACTCGCCCAGCTCGTCGCTCAGCCGCTGGACGCGGACGCATCCGACGGCCCGCCCGTCCAGGCGGGCCACGGCGATCTGCCCGGCCCGGGTGAACTCCGCGAGCTCCGCCGCGCTCGTACGGGCGGCGCCCTCGCGCCACAACCCCTTCTCGGAGTCGGCGTACACCGCGTTGACCAGGTCGGCGAGCGTGGACATCAGCGCGGCGTCCTCGGCCGCCTGCTCGGGGAGCGGCTCCACCAGGAGCCGCTGCGGCGGCCGTCCGTCTTCCCGCATGTGGTCCCTCCTGACATCGGGAAAGGAACGCCCTTCAGGGCACAAAACGGCAAGTCTACGCACCGTCCCCGGCGACGGATCACCCGGTCCGGACGGTGACCTGAGGTTCGCGGAGCGGGAAGTGACACGCGGCCGAGTGGCCGGGGTCGAAGTCGCGCGGCTGCGGCTCCTCCTCGGCGCAGCGGGCCTGCGCGCGCGGGCACCGGGTGCGGAAGCGGCAGCCGGACGGCGGCTCGTACGGGCTCGGCATCTCCGAGCCGATCTCGATCCGGTCCCCGGCGTCGGGGTCCGGCTCGGGGATCGCGGCGAGCAGCCCCGCGGTGTACGGGTGCGCCGGGCGCAGGTAGATGTCGTCGGACGAGCCGACCTCGACGAGTTTGCCGAGGTACATCACCCCCACCGCGTCCGCCATATACCTGACGACCGTCAAATCATGAGAAATCACGACGTAGGTGAGACCGTGCTTGGCCTGCAGCCGCTTCATCAGGTTGAGCACCTGGGACCGTACCGAGACGTCCAGCGCGCTCACCGGCTCGTCCGCCACGATCACCCGCGGGTTGAGCGCCAGCGCGCGGGCCAGCGCGATGCGCTGCCGCTGGCCGCCGGAGAACTCGTGCGGGTAGCGTTCGAGCACGCTGTGCGGCAGGCCGACCTCGTCCAGCAGCTCCCGGATGGCCGCCAGCTGCTCGGCGGCCGTGCCGATGCCCTGGGCCTCGAACGGCTCGCGCAGGATGGCGCCGATGCGCATGCGCGGGTCGAGCGCGTCGAGCGGATCCTGGAACATCATCTGCAGGTTGCGGCGGTGCCGGCGCAGGGCGCGTCCGCGCAGCTCGTTCAGCTTGCCGCCCAGGGCGGTGACGCTGCCGGAGCTCGGCGGCTCCAGCGCGACGATCATCTTGGCCAGGGTGCTCTTGCCGCAGCCGCTCTCGCCGACGAGCCCGAACGTCCGGCCCGGCTCCACCGCGAACGACACCCCGGAGACGGCCTTGACGCTGCGCTTCAGGCCGCGCAGCGCGAAGCGGCCGCCGCCGTACTCCTTGACGAGGTCGTCGACGTCCAGCACGGGGCCGGCCTGCTCCGTGTCCGGGACGGGCGCCTGCGCGGGGGTCGTGGCCGGGTCGAGGGGCCCGTCCACCGGATGCCAGCAGGCCAGGGTGTGCCCGGGGCGCGTGGCCGCGAGCGGCGGCGCCTCGCTCTCACAGCGCTCGGTGGCGTGCGCGCAGCGGGCGGCGAACCGGCAGCCGGCCGGCGGATCCAGCAGGTCGGGCGGGGCTCCGGCGATGGAGTAGAGCGTGTTCTCGCGCGGCTGCGTCAGCCGCGGCGTGCACGCCAGCAGCGCCTGCGTGTACGGGTGCCGCATGCCGGTGAAGAGCTCACGGGTGGGGGCGCTCTCGACGATGCCTCCGGCGTACATGACGCTGACCCGGTCGGCCCAGCGCGCGATCACGCCCATGTCGTGCGTGATCAGCAGCATGGCCATGCCGAGCCGGTCCTTGAGGTCGTGCAGCAGCCGCAGGACCTGCGCCTGCACGGTCACGTCGAGCGCCGTGGTCGGCTCGTCGGCGATCAGCACCTTCGGCTCGCACGACAGCGCCATCGCGATCATGACGCGCTGCCGCAGCCCGCCGGACAGCTCGTGCGGGTAACTGCCGAGCCGTTCGGCGGGGCGCGCGATCCCGACGAGCGCCAGCATCTCCAGCGCCCGCTCGCGGGCCTGTCCGGCGCTCGCGCCGAGGTGCAGCCGGATCGGCTCGGCGACCTGCTCGCCGATGGTCTTGGTGGGGTTGAGGGAGGTCATCGGGTCCTGGAAGATCATCGCGATCTCGTTGCCGCGGATCCGCCGGTACTGCCGCTCCGGCAGGCCGACCAGTTCGCGGCCCTCCAGCTTGATGGAGCCGGCGGCGACGTGCCCGCCGGACGGGAGCAGACCCATGATCGACAGCCCGGTCATCGACTTCCCGCTGCCCGACTCGCCCACCAGCCCGAGGGTCTCGCCCTTGCGCAGCAGCAGGTCGACGCCGTTGACGGCGTCGACGGCCGACGTCCGCAGCCGGATGCCGGCGGACAGGCCCTCGACCGCCAGGACCTCACCGTCGCCGGCCATCATCGGCCCCTTTCCGTGCGGGCGGCCATCAGCGCCGCCTCAGCCGTACGTCGATCGAGTCGCGCAGCGCGTCGCCGACGAAGTTGAACGCCATGACGACGAGGACCAGGCAGCCCCCGACCGGGTAGATCAGCCACCAGGCGCCCTCGAACAGGTAGCTGACGCCCTCCGACAGCTGCGTGCCCCACTCGACGTCGGGGTAGTTGAGCCCGAAGCCGAGGAAGCCCAGCAGCGACACCGCGATGATCGCGTCGGCGACCTGGAAGGTGATGTTCACGATCACCACGCCCAGCGCGTTCGGGATCAGATGCCTGGTGATGATCCGCAGCTTCGTCGCCCCCATCACGGTCGCCGCGGCGACGAACCCGCGCGAGCGCAGCGAGAGCACCTCGGCCCGCACCAGCCGGGCGGGCGCGAGCCAGGAGAAGGCGCCCAGGATCAGGCTGAGCGACAGGACCGTCGAGCTGAACCGGGTGGCCGCGATCAGCACGATGAACAGGAACGGGATCGACAGCAGCGTGTCGACCACGCGCATCATGACCCCGTCCACGACGCCGCCCGCGAGCCCGGCGACGGTGCCGTAGAGCGTGCCGATCGCGGTGGCGATCAGGGCCGCGAACAGCCCGATCTGCAGGGACGCCTGCCCGCCCCGCATGATCCGCCCGAGCACGTCGAACCCCTGCGCGTCGGTGCCGAGCGGATGGGCGGCGTCCGGCGGCAGCAGACTGCTGACCGGGTCGACCGTGATCTGCTCGGTGACGTAGAGGTGGGGGCCGGCGAAGCAGAACAGGACGAGCGCGACGATGATGCCGACGCCGAGGACGGCGAGCCGGTTCTGCGCGAACGACCGTACCGCGAGCCGCCATCCACTCGTGAGCTCCGGTACCGGGCGTGCCGTTGCCGTCTCTGTCATGCGTTCTGCGTCCTCGGGTCGCTGACCGCCACGACCAGGTCCGCGAGGAGGTTCCCCAGCACGGTCATGATCGAGGCGACGAGGGTGTAGCCGAGCAGGACCGGATAGTCCTGGTTGTTGAGGCTGTTGAAGAACAGCAGCCCCAGGCCCGGATAGTTGAAGACCGACTCCACCACCAGGTTGCCGGCCAGCAGCAGCGGGATCGACATGCCGATCAGGGTGACCAGGGGCAGGCAGGCGTTGCGCAGCAGGTGGCGGGTGAGCACCATGCGCGTCGACAGGCCCTTCGCCCGCGCCACCCTGATGTAGTCCTGCGCCAGCTGGTCGAGCGCGGCCGAGCGCTGGTAGCGGGAGTACATCGCGACCGTGACGCCGGTCAGCGTCAGCACCGGCAGCAGCATGGCGCGCGGCTCGGTGAAGATCACGAAGTTCGAGCTCGACTGTGACGCCTGGGCCGGCAGAATGCCCAGCCCCAGCGCGAAGACCTGGATCAGCAGCATCGCGAGCAGGAAGACGGGCATCGAGTACGCGACGAAGGTCAGCGCGGTCAGCAGGTTGTCACCGACGCTGTTGCGCTTGACCGCCTGGAACACGCCCAGCGGGACCGCGATGCCGATGGCCAGCACGAGCGCCGCCCCGGCGAGCATCGCCGTCCGCCCGGCGTTCTCGGCGAGCAGGTCGTTGACGCTCTGGTTCAGCCGGTAGGAGTAGCCGAGGTCGCCCTGGAGGAGATCGCCCAGGTACATGACGTACTGCACCACGAGCGAACGGTCGTAGCCGTGCTCGCGGTCGAAGGCGGCCACCGCCTCCGCGCTCGCCTCGACGCCCAGGATCGCCCGGCCGGGTGACCCGGACAACCCGTGCAGCATCATGAAGGTGATCAGCGAGACGCCGAGCACCACGACGGCCGACGTCGCCAGCCGCCGCAGCACGTACCGAGTCACACCGCCCTCCTTTCGCTCGCCGTCGCCGCTACTTCAGGTACCAGTACTCGGGGGTCAGCACCGTGGTCGGCAGGGCGGCGAACGTCTCCTGCGGCCCGGACAGCGTGTCCTTCCAGGCCCAGATGGTGTGCGCGTTCGGCAGCCAGAGCACGGGCAGGTTGGTCCGCAGGTGTTCGATCTCGGCCTTGACCGCGTCGCGGTCGTCGCCGTGCACCGAGGCGCGGATCAGCTCGTCGGTCTTCGCGTCACTGTAGGCGCCCACGTTGCCCGAGCCCTCGGAGTCGAAGGTGCCCGTCATCGTCGGGTACGGCGTGATGCTGAAGCCGCCCCAGGTGGACATGGCCCATTCGCCGGCCTTGTCGGGGGCCGCGGGCACGTTGTAGTTCTGGATCAGGAAGCTGAACGTCTTCGGCGCGACCGAGATCGAGATGCCGAGCTTGCGGGCCTCCGAGGCGAACGCCGTGCTGACCGCGCTGTGCAGCTGCGGCTCGCTGCGGTAGAAGAGGTTGAACGTGATCGTCTGGCCCTGCGGGATGCCTTCGCCGCACTCCGTCGGCCCGCTGCCGGGGCGCTCGCACGTCGTGGCGCCGTTCGGCACGACCTTCCAGCCGTGCTCCTCCAGCAGCTTGCGGGCGGCGGCCGGGTCGTACGGGTAGGGCGCGGTGGCGACGTCGGGTGATGCGTACGGGGAGGTCGCGGGCGCCGTGCCGTAGCTCTCGGCCGCCGCGCCGTTGTACATGCCCTTGCTGGCGATGTAGCCGGGCTGGTCGATGAGGTGCTGCAGCGCCTGCCGGACGTAGAGCTGGCCGAGGATCTTGTCGACGTTGTCCGTCGTGTCCTTGAAGTTCAGCATGATGAAGTTGAAGCCCAGCCGGGGCGCGCCGTAGACGTGGTAGCCGGCCGCCTTGAGCGCCCTGACCTGGCCCACGTGGGCCTGATCCACCGTGGCCATCGTCAGGTTGCCGCTCAGCAGCTGGTTGAACTTCGCGGTCTCCGAGGTGAACGGCCGGAAGTTCAGCGTCTGGATGCGGGGCTTCTGCGGACCGGTGTACTTCTCGTTGGCGGTCATCGCGTAGAAGTTCGTGGTCACGTCGAAGGCGCTCAGCCGGTAGGGGCCGTTCACCGTCTGCCAGAGCGGGTTCGAGGCGAATGTGGCCGGGTCACGCGAGGCCTTGTCGAGGTAGGTGTAGATCGCCTCGGCGTTCTCCGGGTCGGCGTGGTCGAGGATCGGCCCGTCGGCCGAGGCGCGGGCCCACTGCTTGGCCGGGAGCGGCACGACCGAGGTGAGCTGGTCGGTGGTGAACCACTCCGGGTTGTAGGCCTCCTTCAGCTTCATCGTCACGGTGCTCGCGTCCGTCGCCGTCACGCTGTCGAGGTTGTCGGGGAACTGGCCGGGCGTGTAGCCGGCCCAGTTGGCGGCGTTCTTCCTCAGCGCCGCCTTCACCAGGTTGATGAAGAAGACCACGTCGCCGGCCTCGACCGGGTTGCCGTCGGACCACGTGTAGCCGGGCTTCAGCTTGATGGTCACCGTCTTGTTCCCGTCGGAGAACTCCGGCAGCTCGGCGAGGCTGAGCCGCGGGTTGACCTTGGGGCTGGCCCCCTCGGGGAACCAGTACAGCGGCCGGTACATCAGCCGCTGGAACTGGTACGTCACGTACGTCGAGTTGAACGCGCCGGGCACGATCGGCAGCACGTAGTACGGCCCGGCTCCGGGCTGCTGGGCGATGTCGACGGCGCCGCCGTCCTTGGGGGTGCCCGACTCGGGCGGCAGCTCGCCGAAGGTCTGCGAGCCCTGCGTACGGCCGGCGGGGGCGGCGCCCTGGTCACCGGTGTCGCCGGTCCCGCCGCTGCACGCGGAAAGGGGCAGGAGCGTGGCCAGGACCGCGGCGGCGAGTGCCCGCCGCGTGCGAACGCCGCTCATGACCGCACCATCGCGATGTCCGTGCCGTATCGGTCTGTGTCCACGTAAGCCCTGCTCCTTGTGCCGTATCCGGGGAGAACTGGGCGGCCGGGCCGTCAGCTGCCCCAGACCGCCTTCGCGTAGGTGTAGAAGTTCCGGCCGAGGATCTTCTCGATCCTGGCCGTCGAGTAGCCGCGTCGCTCCAGCAGGCGCGCCAGCTCCCGGAACTGGTCGACGCCGCGCAGGTCGACGACGAACGGGAAGGTGTCGCTGCGCTCCCCCGCCGCGGACGCCCCGGCGGCGCGGCGCCGGGCGACCTGCTCGGCGAGCCGGTCGCGGTAGGCGTCGAGGTCGTCGATGGCGGTGATCGTGCCGTCGGTGCCGATGCCGACGTGGTCCTCGCCGCACACGTTCACCGCGTGCGCGATGTGCTCGACCACGTCCTCGGCGCGGGCGTGCCCGGAGGCGTCGAGGAACGGCATGAAGTAAATACCGACGAAGCCGCCCTGTGAGGCGACCAGCCGGAGCTCCTCGTCGGTCTTGTTGCGCGGCAGGTCGACCAGGGCGCGGCAGCCCGTGTGGTTGATCGAGACGGGCTGCCGGGACGCCCGAGCGGCCTCCAGGCAGGTCCGCTCGCCGCTGTGCGACAGGTCGACCATGACGCGGTGTTGGTTGAGCCGCTCCACGACCTCGTGGCCGAGCGGGGTCAGGCCGCGGTTGCCCGGGGCCATGCAGCCGTCGCCGACCTGGTTGGCCTGGTTGTAGGTCAGCTGGATGACGCCTACGCCGCGCTCGGCGAAGGTGGCGACCCGCTCCGGCCGGTCCTCGACCGCGGCGGCGTTCTGGAAGCCGTAGATGATGCCGATCTTGCTCTGCCGGGCGGCCTCGGCGATGTCCCGCGCGGTGCGGATGTGCGTCAGGTCGTCGTGGTGGGTGCGGATGATCGCGTCCCAGGTGTCGAGCTCGCGCAGCGTGTGCTCGTAGGGCGGGAAGTCACCCATCGTGTAGCCGAGCGTGACGTTGATCGCGGTCACGCCGGAGGCGTGCGCGTCCGCGAGCGTGCGCGCGTCGATGGTGAGCTGGTCGCCGGTCTGCACGAGGCCGGCGGAGGCCGAGGCCGAGGCGACGGCGTTCGGGTTGTCCAGCACGCCCAGCGCGTTCACGACGATGCCGCCCGTGAGGTCGTGGCTCATCGCGCCTGCTCCTTGGTGTTCGCGGCGGTCCGCCGGTCGTAGTCGGCGCGGTCGTGACGGCGCCCCCGCTTGACCGTCGTGAGGACGCGGCGCAGGTGGCCGATGTCCTCGTACGGATCGTCGGCGACGATCACGAAGTTGGCCAGCTTGCCGGGGTGCACGCTGCCCGTCGTGGCCTCCTGGCCCATCGCGGCCGCCCCCGTGAGGGTGGCGGCGCGCACGACCTCGCGGGGCGGCACGCCCATCGCGTGGACCAGGTAGTGGAGCTCGTCGTGGAGCGAGGGGTAGGGGTCGCTGGGCGGCGTCTCGTAGTCGGTGCCGGTGCACAGGGCGACGCCGGCCTGCCGCGCGCGGTCGATCAGCCGCCGCAGCACCTCCTCGGCGAGGCCGTCGGCGCCGGGCGGGCTGAGCGGGATCCGCGCCACGACGCTCGCGGTCGCATCGAGGATCGTGCCGCGGCGCCGCATGTCGTCGAAGAGCCCGTCGACGGCGCCGGGCGGCGCGTCGAGGAAGCGCTGGTAGACGTCGGCGAGGTGGGCGCGCTGCCCCCGGTAGGCCGGCGGCCGTAACCCGGACAGGTGGTAGGCGAGCATGTGGGCGTGGGAGAGCACGTCGACCCCGGCCGCCACGACCTCGCCGGGCAGGGCGGGGAACACCGACGCGTGCGCCCAGACACGCAGGCCCTGCCGGTGGGCCTCGGCGGTGACGCGGGCGACCAGCGCGGCGTCGAGGTCGGCGTAGACCTTGATCGCCTGCGCGCCGGTGCCGCGGGCCATCGCGACCGCCAGGGGCAGGTCGGTCTTGTCGTCGATCGCCCGCATCCACGGCACGGCGCCGGGCGTGGCGCCCTGCGAGACCTGCCACGTGCGCGGGTCGTCGAAGAAGCCCGGGCCGGCCATCAGGGCGGCGGAGCAGATGTCGGGGCCGGCGATCTCGCCGAGCAGCGCGGCGCGCCCGAGGTCGGCCATCTGGCGCAGGTCGCCGGCCATCTCGCGGATCGCGGTGACGCCGCCGTACAGCTGGCGGCGCATCGTCTCCTCGGCCTGCGCGCGGTTGGGCGGGGTGGACAGGTGCTGGTGGGTGTCGATCAGACCGGGCAGCAGGTACGCCCCCGCCAGGTCGACGACCTCCGCCCCGGACGGCACGCTCAGCTCGGCGTCGGGGACGACCGCTTCGATCATCGGCCCGCCGGTCACCACCGCCATGCCGCGGCGCACGGGGCCACCCGTGCCGTCGATGAGGGACACGTCGCGGTAGACCGTCGTCTCGCCGGGCGCCGCGGGCGCGAAAGGCGTGGGGGCGGGGTCGTTGCCCGCGACGGGTCGCGCGTCGTTGTCGGTCATGGCGATCGCCGGATCTCCGTTCCAGGGCCGTCAGGCGGGGGTGCTGCGGACGGAATGTGTTACATACACCGTAACAACTGTTGTAACAGTAGCAACATCTGTTAACATGCGTCAACCATGGAATGATGTGCTCAGCCGACCGTGGAGGGACGTTGCCCAGACCGGCCAGCTCCGCCGTGGACAAAGCCCTGGATCTCATCGAGGCGGTCGGCCGGGCCGACCGCCCTGTTCGCCTCAGCGAACTGGCGAGCCAGGCGGGGATGCACCGCGCCACCGCCTACCGCATCCTGGTCGACCTGGTGCGGCGCGGGTGGATCATGCGCAACCAGGACCACTACCTGCCGGGCCCCGTCGTGCTGCAGTTCTCGCAGGCCGCGGCGGCCAACTCCATCACGGTGCTCAGCCGTCCCGTGCTGCAGACGTTGTCCGACCAGACGGCGATGATGGTCAACCTGCAGGTCCTCGAGCCCGAGGGCGGCCGCGTGATCGACGTCGTGCGGCCGCCCAGGCTCGCGATGATCACCGATCTGCTCGGCGAGCTGCTGCCGATCCACAAGTTCGCCGGGCCGCTGGCGCTGGTCTCCGCGCTCGACGAGGCCGCCCGGATCCCCTACGTACGCGCCGCCGAGGCGCAGGGCCATCCCCCCGAGGCCGGCGACGAGCTGCTGAAGGACCTGGCCCTGGCCCGGCGCACCGGGTTCGCGCTGGAGCGCGGTCGCAACGAGGACGTCGTGGCCTCGCTGAGCCGCGCGGTGCTCACCGGCAACGGCCGCCCGATCTGCGCGCTCACCGTCGTCGGCCCCGACAGCGAGTTCGACGACGCCACGCTGACGAAGCTGAAAGACCATCTGTCCGCCGCCGCGGACGAGCTGCGCCGCACCCTCGACGGCACGACCCCCGGAGCCGACCTTGACTGACACCGCGGTGAGCGGAGTTCTCGTCCTCGACCGCGAGCAGACCAGGGCGGCGTTACCCGCCGAGGCGCTCCAGGCCGCGGTGCGCACCGCGCTCGTCGCCATCAGCCGCGGCGAGGTCTCCGCGCCGCCGCGCGTCGCCGCCCGCTCCGGCCACGGCCTGCTGGGCGCGATGCCCGGCTACGTTCCCGAGCTGGGGCTGGCCGCCAAGCTGGTGTCGGTCTTCTCGGCCGTCGCCGACGGGGGCCACGGCGCCCACCGCGGCATCGTGGCGTACTTCGACGAGGTGACCGGGCGGCCGCTGGCCGTCATGGACGCCGAGACGGTCACCGCGGTCCGCACGGCGGCCACCGCGACCGTCGCCATGCGGGCCCTGGCGCGCCCCGGCGTCACCCGGATGGCGGTGATCGGCACCGGCACCCAGGCCCGCGCCCAGATCGACCTCATCGCCTCGATGGACTCCGTCGAGCTGCTGGTCGGGGCCCGTGACGTGGGCAACGCCGAGAGCGTCGTCGCGCGGCTGGCGGCCGGCTCGGCGATGACGGTCGAGGCGGCGGCCCGGGGCGCCGACGTGGTGTTCTGCTGCACCTCCAGCCGCGAGCCCGTGCTGCGCCGGTCGTGGCTCGCCGACGGCGCGCACCTCAGCTCGATCGGCGGCTCCGACGGCCCGGAGTTCGGCGACGACACCCTCAAGGCGTCGTCGTTGTTCGTGGAGTGGCCGGGCGCCGTGACCGAGCCGCCGCCGGCCGGCGCGTGGGAGCTGCAGAGCGCCGACCCGGAGCGGGCGAGCCTGATCGGCGCCGTGCTCGACGGGGCCCACCCGGGGCGGCGCTCGGCGCGGGAGCTGACGGTCTTCAAGTCGACCGGGCATGCCGCGCTCGACGTGGCGGCGGCGTCGGTGGCCTACCGGGTGGCCCGCGAGCGTGGGCTGGGCTTCAGCGTCGATCTGTAGCGGGTCGATCCGCAGCCGGTCGATCTGTGGCAGGCGGCACGGCGGTGACCGGTCTGCTGGTCACCGGGCTGGAGAAGATCATGGTGCTCGACGGCTTGCCGTACACGGCCAGCCGGTCGATCAGCGACTCGAACGCCGCCATCGACGGGACGGCGATCTTCAGGATGCTGCACACGTCGCCGGTGACCCGGTGGATCTCGCGGATCTCCGGCCAGGTCGCGACATCCGGGTCGCGCAGCACGCACGAAGGCCCGTAGCAGGTCAGCTGCACGAACGCGGAGACGTCCCAGCCGGCCCGCGCCGGATCGACCACGGCGTGGTAGCCGGTGATCACGCCCGACTCCTCCAGCCGCCGGACCCGCTCGGCCACGGCGGGCGGCGACAGGTGGACGCGGCGCGACAGCTCGTTGAAGGAGAGCCGGGCGTTGTCCTGGAGCTCACGCAGCAGCTCCCAGTCCATGGCGTCCATCAGGCGGTCCTTTCGATCGTCAACGGCCTGGCCGATATTGATACCAAACGTGAAGTCACTCGGGCGAAGCGCCGTTGTCCTGGCATTCCTTCCGGCGTACGGCCGCACCATCATGATGGGCCGGCACGTGAAAGGAGCGCGGCGACATGCGGCAGACGGAACGGGTGCGTCCGACCTCGGACCTCGAACGGGCGGAGCGGGCCCGCGCGGGCGGCGGGACGCCGACCCTCGACTTCGAGCGGGAGACCCCCTACGACGCCTACGTGCGCACCGGCGTCCTGCACAGCCTGCAGCGCCCGCTCAGCGACGCACCGGGCGAGATGTCGTTCCTGGTGGTCACCCAGGTGATGGAGCTCTACTTCCACCTCGTCGCCCACGAGCTGGGCGCCGCCCAGGAGTCGCTGCGCGCCGGCCGGTCCGACGAGGCGGCGGGGGCGCTACGCCGCACGGCCCTGCACCTGGAGGCGCTGAACGCCGCCTGGCGTGGCCTGCGCTGGATGGCGCCGTCGGACTTCAACCGGTTCCGCGACCTGCTCGGCGAGGCGTCGGGACTGCAGTCGGGCATGTACCGGCTGGTGGAGTTCCGGCTGGGGCTCAAGAGCGAGGCGCTGCTGCGGCCGTTCCGGCGCAGCCCGAGCGGTGCGGCGCTGCGCCGCGCGTTCGCCGAGCCGAGCCTCTGGGACGACACCGTCGCGCTGCTCGCCCGGCGCGGCCACGACCTGCCGGACGAGGTGCTCCACCGCGACCCGCGGGCGGCGTACGAGCCGCACGAGGCGGTCGAGCGCGCCTGGGTCGCGGTCTACCGTGACGGACCCGACGACCTGCGCCGGCTCGGGGACGCCCTGGCCGAGGTCTCCGAGGGGTTCGGCGACTGGCGCCACCAGCACGTGGCCGCGGTGCGCCGCACGATGGGCGCCAAGCCCGGCAGCGGCGGCTCCAACGGCCTGGCCTGGCTCGAACGCGGCATGGCCCGCGTCGTCTTCCCCGAGCTCTGGTCGGCCCGTACGCACATGTGATGTCGGGCGCTGTCCGTCCGCCGCGACGAACGTGGCCCCTCTCATTGGTCGTCCGGCACGAATCGTCCCGCCCGCACCTTGGCATACCGTCGCCAGTGAACATCCCAGAACGAGAGGCGGCAGGTTGATCGCGGTCAGGGAACTCCATGAGGTGGCGGAGTTCGAGCGGCTCCTCGCCCTGTACGAGGAGATCTGGCACTTCGAACCGGGCGACCCGCCCATCACGATCGAGCTGCTGCGCGCGCTGTCGCACGCCGGCAACTACGTGGCGGGGGCGTACGACGGGGAGCGGCTCGTCGGCGGCTCGGCCGCCTTCTTCGCCGCGGACGGCGCGCTGCACTCCCACATCACCGGCAGCGCCGCAGGCCGCGGCGTCGGCCTGGAGCTGAAGCTGCACCAGCGCCGCTGGGCGCTGGAGCGCGGCGTGCCGCGCATCACGTGGACCTACGACCCCCTCGTGCGCCGCAACGCCCACTTCAACCTCGCCAAACTGGGTGCGCGCCCGCAGGAGTACCTGCCGTGCTTCTACGGCGTCATGAACGACGCGATCAACCACGGCGACGAGAGCGACCGCCTGCTCGCCTCCTGGCAGCTGACCGCGCCCCACGTGGAGGCGCTCGTCCGCGGGGAGCCGCACGACGTCCCGAGACCCCCGGACGCGGCGGTCGCGCTGGCCGACGAGGACGGGCGTCCCGTGACCCGCCCGGCCGACGCCGCGACGGTGCTGGTCGCGCTGCCCGCCGACATCGAGGCGTTGCGCCGCGCCGACCCGGGCATGGCCAAGGCGTGGCGGCACGCCGTACGCGACGTGCTGGGCGGCCTGATGGCCGACGGCGCGGCCGTGACGGGGTTCTGCGAGAAGTCCTTCTACGTAGTGGAGAGATAGTGAAGATCACCGGAGTTGAGCTGCGGCGGATCGCGATGCCGCTGGTGGCGCCGTTCCGCACCTCGTTCGGCACCGAGACCACCCGCGACATCCTGCTGGTGCGCGTGGTGACGCCGGACGGCGAAGGATGGGGCGAGTGCGTGGCGATGTCCGAGCCGCTGTACTCCTCCGAGTACGCCGACGGCGCCGCCGACGTGATCCGGCGTTTCCTGCTGCCCGCGCTGCCGCGGACGCTCCACGCCAACGACGTGGCCGGCGCGCTGGAGCCGATCAAGGGGCACCGCATGGCCAAGGCCGCCCTGGAGACGGCGGTGCTGGACGCGCAGCTGCGGGCGGCGGGCGAGTCGTTCGGCCGGTTCCTGGGCGCGGCCCGCGACCGGGTGCCGTGCGGCGTCTCCGTCGGCATCATGGACTCGATCCCGCAGCTGCTCGACGCCGTGGCGGGCTACCTCGACGAGGGTTACGTCCGGATCAAGCTGAAGATCCAGCCGGGCTGGGACGTCGAGCCGGTGCGGGCGGTACGCGAGCGCTTCGGCGACGACCTGCTGCTGCAGGTGGACGCGAACGCGGCGTACACGCTGGTCGACGCCCGGCAGCTGGCCAGGCTGGACGACTTCGACCTGCTGCTGATCGAGCAGCCGCTGGCCAACGACGACTTCGTCCAGCACGCCAAGCTGGCCAAGCAGCTCAAGACGCCCATCTGCCTGGACGAGTCGATCGAGTCGGCCGAGCACGCCGCGGCGGCGATCGCGCTCGGCTCCTGCTCGATCGTCAACATCAAGCCGGGCCGGCTGGGCGGCTACCTGGAGGCGCGGCGGGTGCACGACCTGTGCCGGGCCAACGGGATCGCCGTGTGGTGCGGCGGCATGCTGGAGACCGGCCTCGGCCGGGCCGCGAACGTCGCCCTGGCGGCGCTGCCGGGCTTCACCCTGCCGGGCGACACCTCCGGCTCGCGCCGCTACTTCGCCACCGACATCACGGCGCCGTTCGAGCTGGAGGACGGCCACCTGCGGGTGCCGACCGGCCCGGGCCTCGGCGTCGAGCCGCTCCCTGAGGTGCTCGACGAGGTCACCACCTCGACGGAGTGGATCACCCTCTGAGCCGCGGCACCGCCGCCAGCAGCGCGCGCGTGTAGTCGTGCGCGGGCTCGCCGACGACCTGCTCGGCGGGCCCGTGCTCGACCACGCGCCCCCGGTGCATGACCGCGATCGTGTCGGCGACGTACCGGACGACGGCCAGGTTGTGCGAGATGAACAACATCGACAGGCCGAGCTCGTCGCGCAGCTCCCGCATCAGGTTGAGCACCGCTCCCTGCACCGACACGTCCAGCGACCCGGTGATCTCGTCGGCGACCAGCAGCGCGGGCTCGCCGCCGAGCGCGCGGGCGATGGCCACCCGCTGGCGCTGCCCGCCCGACAGCTCGCGCGGGTAACGTCCGGCCAGCTCGGCGGGCAGCTGGACGAGGCCGAGCAGGCGCGGCACCTCGGTGGCGCGGCGCCGCTTGACGATCCCCTCCCCCACCGTCTCGCCGACCGTCATGCGCGGGTCGAGCGACGCGTACGGGTCCTGGAACACCATCTGCACGCGCGGCGCGCCCGTGATCCTCCCGGTGTACGGGACGAGCCCGCTCACGGCCCTGGCCAGTGACGACTTGCCCGATCCCGACTCGCCCACGAGGCCGAGGACGTGGCCGTCGGGGATGTCGAGGGTGACGTCGTCGACTGCGGTGAAACCGCCGTAGCGGACGCTCAGCCCTTCGATCCTCACGACGTGACCTCCCAGCAGGCGACCCGCCGGTGCGGGCCGTGGACGACGAGTTCTGGACGTTCGGTACGGCAGCGTTCGGTGGCCAGCGCGCAGCGGGCGGCGAACGCGCAGCCGACGCCGACCTGGGCCGGGGCGGGCTGGGTGCCCGGGATGCCGGCCAGCGGGCGGCTCCGGTCGGTGTCGAGGTCCGGCAGGGACGCGATGAGCGCCCGCGTATAGGGGTGGGCGGCGCCGGCGGCCAGCCGGTCGGCGGGCAGCTCCTCGACGACGCGGCCGGCGTACATGACGACGACGCGGTCGCACAGCTCGCCGACGACGGCGATGTCGTGCGAGATGAACAGCAGGGCGGCGCCGGTCTCCTCGACGACCTCGCGCAGCAGCTTCAGGATCTGCCGCTGCACGGTCACGTCGAGGGCGGTGGTGGGCTCGTCGGCGATGATCAGGCGAGGCTCGCCCATGAGGCCCATCGCGATGACCGCGCGCTGCCGCATGCCGCCGGACAGCTCGTGCGGGTGCTGGCCGGCCTGCTTGGCGGGGTCGGGCAGGTGGACGTGGCCGAGCCGGTCGACGGCGCGGCGGCGGGCGTCCGCCCGGCTCATGCCCTGGTGCACGACGGCCACCTCGGAGAGCTGGCCGCCGACCCGCAGGGCGGGGTTGAGCGAGGCCATCGGGTCCTGGAAGACCATGGCGAGCGCGGTGCCGAGCTCCTTGCCGGACATGCCGGCGATGTCGGCGCCGCCGAGGCGCAGCCGCCCGTACGTGACGGTGCCCGGGTAGGGGACGAGGCCGCCGATGGCGGCGGCGGTCAGGCTCTTGCCGCTGCCTGACTCGCCGACCAGGCCGACGATCTCGCCGGGGGCCATGGTCAGCGACAGGCCGCGTACCGGGGTGGAGTCGCCGGGGAAGGAGACGGTCAGGTCGCGCACCTCGAGGACGGCGTCCGGGTCGGGCTCGCCCTCGGCCCGCGGCGGTTCGGTGCGGGCGCTCTCCTGCCGTCCGGCCGAGGAGCGGGCGGCGGCCCTGGCCAGGGTGTCGCCGAGCAGGTTGAAGCCGATGCCGGCCAGCGCGACGAGCGCCGCCGGGCCGAGCGCCACCTCGGGATGGACGTAGATGCGCGCGAACCCGTCGAAGAGCAGGCGTCCCCAGTCGAAGTCCGGGGGCTGCACGCCGAGGCCCAGGAACGACATGCCGGCCAGGCCGAGCAGCGCGCCGCCGAGCGACTGGGCGAGGGTGAGGATGAGGGGTTCTGCGATGTTGGGCAGGATGTGCCGGGCCAGGATGCGGCGGCGCGGCACGCCCAGCATGCGGGCGGCGGCCACGTAGTCGGCGCCGGCGACGGAGGCGGCCAGCGTCTGGGTGAGCCGCGCGAAGCCGGGCGCGATGGCCACGCCGATGCCGAGCACCGCGCCGCGGGCGCCGAGCCCGGCGATCACGGCCGTGAACATGGCCAGCAGCAGGCCGGGAAAGGCCACCAGCGCGTTGACCAGGCCGGTGACCAGCCGGGCGCCGCGCCGGGGCAGCACCGACGGCAGGGCGCCGAGCACGGTGCCGAGCACGGCACCGATGAGCGTGGCGGCCAGCGCCAGGGCCAGCGAGTAGCGGCCCGCCACCAGGACGCGGGCCAGCAGGTCGCGGCCCAGGTTGTCGGTGCCGAGCGGGTGCTCGGCGGAGGTCCCCTGGAGGATGGCGCCGGCGTCGATGCGCTCGGCTGCCTCGCCCCAGATCAGCGGCCCGGCGATGGCCAGCACCACCATGAACGCGACCAGCACGCCGCCGATCAGCGCGGACGGGCTCCGCCACACGACGCCCCTGGACGCCGCCTTCCGCGCCTGCCCGCCCTCGTCCGGGACCGCTTCCGACTGGCCGGTGGGCCGGGCGTTGTCGTCGACCCGCATCAGGCCGCGACCTCCTTGATCTCCGAGGTGGGGTCGAGCGCGCCGAGCACCAGGTCCACGACGAGGTTCACGACCAGCACGATGGCGCCGTAGACGAGGATCACGCCCTGCGCGACCGGATAGTCCTTCTGCGTGATCGACTCGACGATCTTCTGACCGAGACCGGGCCAGGCGAAGACGTACTCCACCAGGACGCTGCCGGCGATCAGCGAGGTCAGCAGCAGGCCGCCCATGGTCAGGGTGGCCGTGAGCGTGTTGGGCAGCACGTGGCGCAGGTGCAGGCGGAGCGCGGGCAGGCGTTTGGCGCGGGCCAGCCGGACGTAGTCGGTGCCCAGCTCGCGCAGCGTCTCCACCCGGGTGATGCGGGCGATCATCGCGATCGACCCGATCGACAGGGCCAGCACGGGCAGCACGTACGTGAGGGGCCCGTCCTTGCCCGCGGGCGGGAACCAGCCGAGCCCGACGGCCAGGACTGCCACCAGCGCGATCGAGTACAGGAACTCCGGCACCGCGACGGCCGCGCCGGTGACCGTGCCGAAGGTGACCTCGGTGCCGCGGTTGCGGCCGTTCTCGGTGCGGACGGCCGCCCACATGCCGAGCGGCACGGCCACGATCAGCGCCATGGCGGTGGCGAGCAGCGCCAGGGTGAGGGTGTTCGGCAGGCGGGCCGCGATGACCTCGCTGACCGGCTCGCCGGTGAGGAACGACGTGCCGAAGTCGCCGGTCAGCACGCCGCCGACGTACGTGACGAACTGCTCGGGCAGCGGCCGGTCGAGCCCGAGCGCGGCGGTGCGCTGCTGGACCAGCTCGATCGGCGCGGCCGGGCCGAGCGAGGCGCGGACCGGGTCGCCCGGGATCAGGTGGATCATCGCGAATGACGCCGTGAGCAGCACGGCCAGCGACACGGCGAACCGCACGATCCGGCGCACGGCCATGCGCAGCGCTCTGCGCACGGCCGTGCGGTCAGCCGTCCTGGCCGGCCGCGCCGCTGGGGCCCCTGCCGGGATCTCGGGCGGGGTCTCGGGCGGGCGCGCGTCCGTCCGTGGGTCGGTCACTCAACCTCCTTGCGTGAGGCGGATCGAGGTGGGGACCAGCGAGCCCGCCGAAACGCGGAACGTGGCGCCCTTGCCCGCCACGAGCACCGTGGTGTCCACGACGGGCACCAGGTCGGCGGTCTCGAACAGGGCCGACTCCGACTCCAGCCACTTCGGGCAGCCCTCGGCGGACGGCAGCTTGCTCGCCTCGGCCACGAGCTGCTCGTAGCGCTTGTTGGCCAGGTGGGCGAAGTTGGCGCCTTCGGGGGCGGCCGGGCCGGACAGGAAGCCCACCAGCTGGCTCGGTAGGGTGACGCCGATCGGCAGCCAGACGACGTCCCAGTCCTGGGTGGAGTTGAGCGACTCCGACAGCTTGGTGTCGATGACGCCGTTGAGCTTCACCTCGACGCCGAGCTTCTTCCAGGCGTCGGCCATGTACTCGGCGGCGGCCTGGTAGCCCGGGCCGCGGGTGGTGGCGTACATGTAGCGCAGGCTCAGCCGCTTGCCGTCCTTCGTCCTGACGCCGTCGGCGCCGGGCTTCCAGCCGGCCGCGTCGAGTGCGGCGGCCGCGGCGGCGGCGTCGAAGGCGGGAACGTGGCCGCTGACCGTGTCGCCCTGGCAGGGGCGGGGGTCCATGACCAGGCCGGTGGCCGGCTGGCCGGTGCCGCCGGAGGCGATGCCGGCCAGCTCCTTCACGTTGAGCGCCTGGGTGAGGGCCTTGCGGACCTCGGGGTCCTTGGTGGGCCGGTCGTCACCCTGGTGGTAGAAGAACTGGCCGTTGCCGGCGGAGACCAGCTGCTTGTTCACGCCGGGTGCGGACTCGATGCGGGAGCGGTCGGCGCCGATGAAGTTGGCGCCGTTGATCGTGCCGGCGATGAGCATGTTGGCGGCGGTCTGCTCGTTCGGCACGACCTTCATCACCAGCGTCTCGGGCAGCTCCTTGGCGGTGGCGCCGGCCGGGCCCCAGGCATAGTCGCGCCGGGCCTTGAACGTGTAGTGGTCGCCGGGCACGGCCTCGGTGAGCTGGTACGGCCCGCTGCCGGAGGTCGCCCGGGCGATCGAGGCGCGGTCCTTCGCCCCCTTGCCGCAGACGATGAATATCGACCGCGCGCTCTCCAGGATGAAGCTGAACGGCCCCGGCATGGACAGCGTCACGGTGCCGGCGGCGTCGTCGGCCTCCGCCTTCATGCCGGCGGGCACCATCACCCCGTAGATGGGCGACTTGGAGGCGGGGTCGGCGATGTGGTTGACGTTGTCGGCCACGTTGGTGGGGGTCACCGGGGAGTCGTCGGAGCAGGTGACGCCCTTGCGCAGCGTGAAGGTGACCGAGTCGGGCTTGACGTCCCACTTCTCGGCCAGCGCCGGGACGATCTTGCCGTCCGCGCCGACGGCCACGAGCGTGTCGTACGCCACGGAGAGGACGTTGTTGGTGACCGACAGCACGCCCTGGGCGGGGTCGAGGACGCCGGGGTCGGCGGGGATGGCGTAGGTGAAGGTGCCCGCGGTGACCGGTCCGCCCTGCTGCTCGGCGGCGCCCGTCGTGCCTCCGCACGCGGCCGTCAACAGAGCGAGGCCGGCGAGGGCCGCGACTGCGGGTTTTGTCATGGGGGACTCCAGACGAGCGTCGGGGGGTGGGCACAACCTTCCTGCCTGCGCAGATCCGGTTCTATGTGCCCGTACACGAAAAAAGCGGGTCTGTGTGGTGCTATCGGCCGAAGATCCGCATCTGCAGCATCACGGTGAGCCGGGCGTCGGGGTCGGACAGGTCGAGCCCGCTGATCTCGACCAGGCGCTTGAGCCGGTAGCGGAAGGTGTTGGCGTGCACGTGGACCCGCGCGCTGGCCACGTTGACGTCGCCGAACGCGTCGAGGTACGCCCGCAGGGTGGCGGCCAGCTCGGTGCCGTGCTCGGCATCGTGCTCCAGCAGCCGCTGGTACGGCCCGGTCGGGGCCTGCTCCTCGGCTGCGGCCACGTCGGCGACCTGGAGCAGCAGCGACTCGAAGTGCACGTCGGTGTAGCCGGCCGCCTGGCCGGTGGTGCCGCGGGCGCGCAGCACGCGCAGCGCCCGGTCGGCGTCGGCCCGGGATCTGGCCACCTGCGAGAGGTTGGCTGCCAGGCGGCCCACGCCGATGTTGGCGGCGTGCCGGGGCCCGACCCTGGCCAGGAAGCTCTCGGCCACGCGCACCGCCCGCGCCTCCTCGTCGCCCACCGAGTGCAGCGGCAGCACGGCGTAGGCGATGGAGCCGACGGACGCGGCGGCGGCCTTCGGGTGGATGGCGGCGACGTGCAGCGCGAGCGCGTCGCAGAAGCGCTGCCGGTCGCTCTCGCCGCGCGCGGGGTCGGCGGCGGCGGCGTCGGTGAGCTGGGCGGCCAGCACGCAGAGGCGGGTGGTGGCGATGCCGAGCCGTCCGGCGGCCTCGGGCGCGTCGGCGCCGCCGGCCAGCACGGTGGACAGCAGGTCGGCGCGCAGGCGCCGCTGGGTGTCGGCCCCGGCGCGCTCGCGCAGCAACTGCAGCGCGACGATCTTGGCGGCGTCGGCGAGGGCGCGCCGGCGCTGCTCGCTGAGCGGCTCGCGCACGGCCACCCAGATCGAGCCGAGGATCTCGTCGCCGCTGCGCACGGCCACGGCCGTGCGGTTGATCACGCCGTCCTCACTGAGCTCCATGTAGACGGGCTCGCGGCTCTGGTAGAGCTCCTTGAAGAAGCCGCGCTCGTCGAGCATCCGCAGGTAGCGCTCGGGCACCTGACGGCCGAGCACGGTCTCGACGCGGCCCTGGTCGGCCTCGTCCTGCCGGCCGGAGAAGGCCAGCACGCGCGACGACCTGTCCTCGATCGTGACGGGCGCGTCGAGCAGCGCGCAGACGGCGTTGGCCAGCGAGAACAGGTCGCCCTGCGGGCCCTGCCCCGGCTCGGCCAGGTCGCCCTCGGCCAGCAGCGAGCGCAGCAGCGCGGCGACCTGCGCCCAGGAGGCGGCCCGGGTGAGGGCGAGCACGGCCACGCCGGTCTCCAGGACGGTGGCGCGGACCTCCTCCTCCACGTCGACGGGCAGCTTCACGACGACGCCGGCGGCTCGGGGGGCGCGCCGGATCAGGGAGCAGATCTCCGCGGCCCCGCGTACGCCGACCGCCAGCACGATCCCGCCCGGCGGCACGATGAGCTCGTCGAGCGGGTCGAAGATGTGCACGCCGGTGACCTCGGTGTCGAGGTCACCGGGAGAGGCCGCCACGTCGAGGACGGTGGTGCCGAGATCCTGCAGAATCCGTCCCAGGCTGGCGCGGGGGCGGCTCCTCATCCGCTCACCATAGTCCACGAAAACGGACATCAGCGCAGCTGCTCCACGGCCAGGCGGGCGGCGCGGCCGATGACGGCGTCGGCGTGCGGCAGGCGCTCCCTGATGACCTCGCTGCGCACGAAGACGGCGACGGCGTAGCGCCTGCCGTCGGGGTACTCCGCGACGCCCGACTCGTTGCGCACGCCCCACAGGCTGCCGGTCTTGCCCGACACCTTGACCTCGTCGGGGAAGCCGGCGCTCAGCCGGTGCGGCCAGATCTGCTCGCCCATGAGCCCGCGCACCTCGGCGCACGCCTCGGGCGGGCCGGCCTCGTCGCGCCAGACGAGGCTGAGCAGCGCGGTGATCTCGCGCGGGGTTCCCGCGGTGGTGCGGGCGGGGTCGCGCACGGCCATGGCGCGCAGTCGTTCCTGGCCGGCGGCGTCCCAGTCGTCGCCGATGTCCTGCCTGACCTGGTCGAACAGCTCGGCGCAGCCGCCGATGAGCCGGGTGCGGCGCAGGCCGAGCGCGGCGAGCGTGCCGTTGACCCGGTCGAGCCCGACGCGGCGCAGCAGCACGTCGGTCGCGGCGTTGTCGGACATGGTGATCATGAAGTGCGCCAGGTCGCGCAGCGTGAGCGACACGTCGTCGTGGCAGCCGGAGGTGCCGATGCCGCCGTCCTTGTCGGCGGTGGTGACGGTGAGCCGCTCGGTGCGGCTGATCTCACCGGCCGCGGCCTGCCGGGCGTACTCCAGCGCGACCGCGATCTTGAAGACGGAGGCGAGCACCACGGGCTCGTCGGGGTCCAGCCCCGTCTCGGCGTCGCCGTCCACCTCGCGGGCGTGCAGGAAGCCCCGCACGCCCGCGTCGGCGAAGACCCCGGCCAGGTCAGGCACGCGCCACCGCTCGGCCGTTGTGCAGGTAGGTGGCCCGCCCGTCCCGCAGCACGAACGTGATCGAGTCGTAGCGGCCGTCCTCCGGCTCGGCGGAGATGAACGACTCGCCGTCGAAGTGCACATACCTCCTGGTCGTACGGGTGGCGCCCATGCTCTCCATGAGCGGGCCGGGCAGGAGTGTGACGTCGAGACCGTTCTCGGCGGCGGCGACCTCGTAGCCGTACTGCGGCCCGCGGTAGCCGCCCTCGTAAGGGGCGCCGTCGACGGCGGCCGGCTCCCGCGGCGGCACGCGCGGACTCGGCACCGTCAGGCCGGTCGCCTCCTCGATGACCGGCATCGCCACGTCGGCGACCAGCCCGGCGAAGGAGCCGCCGTTGCCGGTCATGGCGATGACGAAGTCCGAGCCGGGCACGATCCGCCAGAACGTGCTCTGCCCCGGCGTGTTGCCGTCGTGGCCGAACGCGCCCCAGCCGAACAGCTCCACCCCGAGACCCCACTTCTCGGCCAGCGGGGCGCCGCCGCCGGGCACGTCGATCTGGGGCGTGAGCATCGCGGCCACCGACTCCTGCGACAGCACCCGGGTGCCGTCGGGCGCGACGCCGCCCGCGGCCAGGGTGCGGCCGAACGCGACCAGCTCACGCAGCGCCAGGCTCATGGTGGCGCCGGCCGGGGCGTTGGAGCGGGGCATCAGCCACTCGGAGTAGACGGCGTTGTCCGGCCCGACGTGCCCGACCGCGGCGCGGAAGTACACCGCCTCCTCACCGAGGAGCGCGGCGTGCGTGACGCCCAGCGGGCCGAACAGGTGCCCGCGCATGGCCTGCTCCCAGCTGACGCCGCGCAGCCGGGCCACCAGCGCGCCGAGCACGCAGTAGCCGGCGTTGCAGTAGGAGAAGATCTCGCCGGGCTCGTGCACGCGACCGGCGCCGCGCAGGTACTCCAGGTACTTGTCCAGGCAGTCGTCGCCGCGGCCGGTGTCCTCGAACAGGTCGCCGTCGAAGCCGGCGCTGTGCATGAGCAGCTGCCGTACGGTGACGGCGCCGTGCGCGAAGTCCGGCAGGTACTCCCCCACGGGGCTGTCCAGCTCCACCAGGCCCTCGTCGGCCAGCTGCATGACCAGCGCCGCGGTCCACACCTTGGTGGTGGAGCCGACCTGGAACACGCTGTCGGTCGTCGCCGCCACGCCGGTGTTCCTGTTGACCACGCCCGCCGCGGCCTCGTACAGCCGGCCGTCGCGCCACACCGCGACCGACGCGCCGGGCACGCCGTGCTCCTCTATCGCCTTCTGGAGGCGGTCCTGCAGGTCCATGTCCATCTCCTCAGCCGACCTTGGGGGTGGCGCGGGCGCCCATGTGGATGTACGGGGTGCCGTCGGCCAGCTCGAAGAAGACGGCCGTCATCCAGTCGCGGGTGCCGGGCGCCTGGAAGGCGAAGAGGTTCTCGTCGATGGGGACGAAGACGGACTCCTCGGGCTTGTGCAGGCCGGCGAGCTCGCCGGTGGACTCCATGCGCAGCGTGCCCTTGCCGTCCTCGACGGCGATCGTGATCCGGGCGCCGGCCCGCTCGTACACGCCCGCGTACGGTTCGAGGTCCACCTCGGGCGGCGTGTCCGACGGGACCGGGGACGGCGGCACGGTGAGGCCGTCCAGCTCGGCGAACAACTCCGTGGCCACGGCCCGGGTGAACGCGCCGCTCTGGCCGCCGTTGGCGGTCACGCAGACGACGGTGCCGGTGCCGGGGACGACCCAGAGCATGGCGTGCTGGCCGATGGTGTTGCCGCCGTGGGAGATGACCTTGTGGCCGCTCCACTCGTCGAGGATCCAGCCGATGCCCCACTGCTTGCCCAGCGTGTACGGGTTCGGGATGTCGACCTGCGCCTCCCACATCGCGCTCGGGTCCTCCAGCAGTCCGCCCTCGAGGTGGGCGCGGCCGAAGGCGACCACGTCGGCGGGGCGGGCGCAGATGAGCCCGGCCGGGCCCATCGACCGCATGAGGCCCCACTGGGGGACTGGCTTGCCGTCGTCGTGGCCGATCGCGGAGCGGAAGCGCAACACGTCCTCGGGCAGCGTCCAGGTGTGGGTGAGGCCGAGCGGCTCGCAGATGCCCTCACGCAGGACGTCGTCCCAGCGCTTGCCCTCCAGCACCTCCAGCACCCGGCCGGCGACGACGAACCCGGCGTTGCAGTAGGACTGGGTGACGCCGAGCGGGTGGTTCAGCGCCACGTCCGCCAGGGCCGCCACGTACTTCTCCACGCAGTCGTCACCGCGGCCCGTGTCGATGAACACGTCGCCGTTGATGCCGCTGGTGTGGCAGAGCAGCTGCCTGATGGTGACGGCCTTGGTGACCTCGGGGTCGACCAGCTTGAACTCGGGCAGCACCTCGGCGACCGGGGTGTCCAGCGTCAGCCGGCCCTTCTCGACCTGCTGCATGATCAGCGTGGCGGTCCACACCTTGCTGACCGAGCCGATCTGGTAGAGGGCGTCGGTGGTGGCGTCCACGCCGGCGGTGGTGTTGAGGCTGCCGGCCGCGAACTCGTGCAGCTCGCCTCCGTGCCAGTACGCCAGCGCCGAGCCGGGAACCTCGTACTCGGCGATCAGCTCGGCGAGCCGATGACCCATTGCTCCAGCCACGCGATGATCCTTTCGTTGTAGTCGTGCCTGTGCGAGGGGCGCCCGCTCAGGATGAACAGATGGCTCGCGCCGGGGTAGCGCACCAGCCTGACGGGGACCCGCCGCTCGCGCAGGGCGGCGAACCACTGCTCGGCCTGGCCGACGGGGCAGCGGTCGTCGTTCTCGCCGTGCAGGACGAGGGTCGGCGCGGTGACGCCGGCGACGTGGGTGATGGGCGACTGGGCGGCCAGGTCCCCGGCGTACTCGTGGCTCTTCATCAGGTGGCCGAGGTCGGAGGTGCCGCTCAGGCTGGACAGGTCGCTGACGAGGCCGCCCGGGATCGCGGCCTTGAACCGGCCGGTCGTGGCCGACAGCCAGCAGGTCATGTAGCCGCCGTAGCTGTAGCCGGTGACGGCCAGCCGGTCGGGGTCGGCGACGCCCTCGGCGACCAGGGCGTCGATGGGGGCGAGCAGGTCCTGGGCGTCGGCCAGGCCCCAGGCGCCGATCGAGGCGGTGTAGAACGCCTCGCCGTACCCGTCGCTGGCGCGGGGGTTGACGGTGAGCACGGTCCAGCCTTGGGCGGCGAGGACCTGGTGGTAGAGGTGGACGCCGTCGAAGACGGGCGACCAGGCGTTGTGCGGGCCGCCGTGCACGTCGAGGAGCAGCGGGCCGGGCGTCCGCGCGGACTCGTCGCGCAGGACGAACGCCTCGACCTGGGTGCCGTCGGGGGCGGTGAAGGTGCGGCGGCGGGCCGTGAACAGGTCTACGCCTTCGACGGCGTAGGTGGTGAGTCTGGATATATCCGGCGCTGACGCGCCAGATATATCCGACATTTCGCCCGACGCGACTTTTTTCGGGCCGGAGGTTGGTGCGGCGCTCGACTCCGCGCCCGACTCCGCGCTCGACTCCGCGCCCGACTCCGCGCCCGGGTCCTGGCCGGTGGCGGTGCTCGGGCCGGCGCCGGCACCAGGGCCGAAGGTGGCGAGGTAGACGTCGCCGGCGCTCTCCTGGGTGGCGGCCACGTACGCGACCGCTCCGGCCGCCGTACTGATGCCCGAGATGTTGACCTCGCCGGGGACGAGGCGCTCGCCGGGCGCGCGGTAGAGGTGGGTCGAGCCGCCGTCGCGGGCGCAGAAGATCAGATCCTCGCCGAGCAACGCCGGGGGGCCGCCGGGGTAGCCGGGGGCGCCGGTCATGACGTTCCGGTCGAGGCCCGTCTCCACCTCGGCCGCTCCCCCGGGCCCGAGCGCGAACAGGCGCGCGTGCCCCACGGGGGTGCCCTTGCGCCCGGCGGCGATCAGCCGGTCGCCGATCCACCAGACGCCGCCGCACAGCAGCTCCGGCTCGCTCAGCTGGTCGGGGACGGCGCCTTTGGCCGCGTCCACGGCGTATGCGGTCCCGCCGAGGTCCAGGTCGCGGTCGGGGTGCATGGAGGCGACGAAGGCCAGCCTGAGCCCGTCGGGAGACCACGTCGGCTCGCTCGCGTGGAAGTCGCCCTCGGTGACCTGGATCGTCTCGCCGCCGTCCACGTCCGTGACGAAAAGGTGCCTGGTCACGCCGCGCAGCAGCCCCGCCCCGTCGGCCTTGTGATCGAGCCGGTCGGCCACGACGGGAGCGTGCGGCGAGGCGGCGGCGCCGTCCGGGCCGGGGCCTACGGGGGCGGCGAAGGCGACGCGTGCGCCGTCCGGCGACCACACGGGCACGCCCGCGCCGAGCGCGGCCGAGGTGATCGCGACGGCCTCGCCGCCGTCCATCGGCAGCAGGTGGATCTGCGGCCGGCCGTCCACCGGGCGCAGGAACGCCAGTGTCCGCCCGTCGGGCGACCAGCGCGCGGCGCTGCCGGCGGCGAGCTTGCGCGGCTCGGCGCCGGGTGCGGCCAGCCAGATCTCGGTACGGTTCTCGTCGGCGTCGCGGTCGGCCGTCGTCAGCGTGTACGCCACGGCCTTTCCGTCGGGACGGATCCGCGGGTCTGAGGGGATGGCGATGCGGTAGAGGTCATCGAGGACGAGAGGCGGCATGAACGAACCGTAGAGCCCCGCGGTCCGGGCATCTTCGGTGCTTCCCACAAAGGGCGCCGCCCAGGTTGTGCCCGAGTCCAACGGCGCGCGCGAAGTTTCCGGCGAAGAAGGCGTTGACCATCCACCGGGATGAAAGTAACTTCCGGGCAGTGCCGTGACCTTGCATGAAATTTCCAGACATGCGAGGAGTTGGAGGAGACATGCGTCACCCGCGGTTCCTGGCCCTGGCGGCGGCGATGATTCTCAGCGTGGGGACGGCTCCGGCCGTACACGCTGACAGTGGTGAGGATCCGTGGATCCTCGGCAAGATCGCGAGCATGACCCTGGAGGAGAAGGTCGGGCAGCTGTTCGCGACGAACGTCTACGGCGAGAGCGGCGACACGACCGCCCCCGCCGACGTGGCGGCGAACCAGGCGATGTACGGCCCTGGCATCGAGAACGGCGACGACCTCATCGCGAGGTACAAGCCCGGCGCGATCCTCTATTTCCGCTGGTCGAACAACCTGCACGACCCCGTGAAGACGGCGGGCCTCTCCAACGACCTGCAGCGGGCGGCGCTGGCGCAGCCTGCGAGGATCCCGCTGCTGATCGCCACCGACCAGGAGCACGGCGCCGTCTACCGGCTCGACGAGCCGTTCACCGCGTTCCCCGGGCAGATGGCGCTCGGCGCGACCCGCAGCGCGGGCCACGCGCTCACCGCGGGCAAGGTCACCGGCCGGGAGCTGGCCGCGCTCGGCATCAACCAGGACTACGCGCCGGTCGCCGACGTCAACGTCGACCCGCGCAACCCGGTGATCGGCGTGCGCTCGTTCGGCGAGGACACCGGGCTCGTGTCGGAGCTGACCCGGGTCTCCGTCCGCGGCCTGCAGCAGGGCGGCGTCTCGGCGGCCGTCAAGCACTTCCCCGGCCACGGCGACACGGTCAACGACAGCCACAACAGCGTGCCGTGGATCTTCCACACGAGGGAGCAGTGGGAGCGGATCGACGCGCCGCCGTTCCGGGCCGGCATCGCCGCCGGCGCCGACATGATCATGACGGCGCACGTCGTCATGCCGTACCTGCAGAGCGACTGCGACGTGCAGACCCAGGTGGGCTGCGACCCCGCGACGCTCGACCGGGAGATCATGACCGGGCTGCTGCGCGAGGAGCTCGGCTACGACGGCGTCGTGGTCACCGACTCGCTGTCGATGCAGGGGGTGCGCGACAAGTACGGCGACGACCGGGTGCCGGTGCTCGCGCTCAAGGCCGGGGTCGACATGCTGATGATCGTCGACGACCCGGCGAGCACGATCTCCTTCGACGTCGCCTACAACGCCGTCCTGAACGCCGTCCGCTCCGGCGAGCTGACCGAGGAGCGCGTCGACGAGTCCGTCCACCGGATCCTGCGGCTGAAGAAGCAGCGCGGCTTCTTCGACGGCGACCAGCAGGTCGACGAGGGCAAGGTGCTCCAGCGGCTCGGCTCCCCCGCGCACCAGGCGCTCGCTCGCGCGGTCGCCGACCACAGCGTGACGCTCGTACGGAACGACTCCGGCGCGTTGCCGCTGACGGACACCGGGCAGCGGGTGCTGGTGACCGGCTACCGCAACGTCGCGCCGCCGTCCGTCAAGATTCCGCCGGCCGAACGGCTGGCCGAGGCGATCGGCGATCTCGGGGTCACCACGGAGCTGTTCGAGACGGGGACGAGCCCGAGCGCGGCCACCGTCGCCGCCGCGGCGGCCAGGGCCCGTGCCAGCGACGTCGTGGTGGTCACCACGGTGAACACCGCCGGCTCGGCGCCCCAGCGCAATCTCGTCAACGCCCTCCTCGCCACCGGCAAGCCCGTCGTCGTCGTGGCCGCCCGCAACCCGTACGACGTCGCGGACTTCCCCGGCGCTGCGGCGTTCCTCGCGACGTACTCGTGGGAGCGGCCCGCGATGCAGGCCGCGGCGCGGGTACTGTTCGGCCGGAGCGACCCCACGGGCAGACTGCCGGTGACGATCCCGGCAACCGACGGCTCGGTCCTCTATCCGTACGGACACAGCCTGAGTTATCGATCCTCCCCAGGACGGAGCAGCACCTGATGAGCACTTTCTTCTCGCGACGGGCGATCCTGTCGACCTCGGCCGTCGCCGTGGCCGGCACGGGCGTGGGCCTGCCGTCGCTCGACCGCCGTCCGCGGCCGGCCAAGCTGCGCACGGGTGTCGAGGTCCTGATGGCCGACGACTACCGGCTCGTACGGGGCCAGAAGGTCGGCATCGTGACCAACCCGACCGGGATCCTGCCGGATCTCGGCCACGAGGTGGACGTCATGGCCGCCAGTGACGACATCGACCTCGTCGCGGTGTTCGGCCCCGAGCACGGCTTCCGCGGCACGGCCCAGGCCGGCGGCTCCGAAGGCTTCTACGTGGACGAGCAGACCGGGCTGCCGGTCTATGACACGTACCTGCAGAGCGGCCAGGCGCTGGCCGACATCTTCACCAGGTCGGGCGTGGACACGATCATGTTCGACATCCAGGACGTGGGCGCCCGCTTCTACACCTACATCTGGACGATGTTCGACTCCCTGCAGGCGGCGGCGCTGGCGGGCAAGCGGTTCGTCGTCCTCGACCGGCCCAACCCGATCACCGGCCGCCGGGCCTACGGGCCGATCATGACACCGCCGTTCGCCACGTTCGTGGGCCGGGAGGCCATCTCCCAGGCGCACGGCATGACCGTCGCCGAGCTGGCGCGGCTGTTCAACGCCGAGTTCCTGGACCGGCCGGCCGAGCTCGAGGTCGTGGAGATGCGCGGCTGGAAGCCGGACATGACGTACGAGGAGACCGGCCTGCCCTGGGTCATGCCGTCGCCGAACATGCCGACGGTGGACACCGCGTTCGTCTACCCGGGCACCGGCATGTTCGAGGGCACCAACCTGTCGGAGGGACGCGGCACCACCCGGCCCTTCGAGCTGATCGGCGCCCCGTACGTCGACCATCGGTGGGCGGACGCGCTCAACGAGCTGGACCTGCCCGGCGCCGCGTTCCGGCTCTCCTACTTCACGCCCACGTTCTCCAAGCACGCGAACACGCTGTGCGGCGGGGTGCAGGTGTACGTCACGGACCGGGAGGCGTTCGACCCGGTCAGGACGGGCGTCGCGATGATCGCCACGGCCAAGCGGCTCTACCCGGGCGGCTTCGCCTGGCGCTACGACACCTCCGACCCGCAGCGGCCGTACTGGATCGACAAGCTGACCGGCTCGCCCCAGGTCCGTACCGACATCGACGCCGGCAAGGACCTGGACGAGGTCGAGGCCGGCTGGGCCGGCCCGCTGAGGACGTTCACCGAGCTGCGCGAGAAGCACCTGATCTACCGTCGCTAGCGGGTGGCCGGTGGACCAGGCGGCGGCGCGGCCGGCATGGTCGCTCTCGTACATGAGCATGCTCCCGGCCGCCACCCTGCGCGCACCGCGTTAGAGATCCTGTCCCCGGTGGACCATGGCGGTGATGTCGCGGAAGAGGCGGTCGCAGGCGGCGGTCGCCTCGGGGCTCGTGTCCTGGATGAAGCCGTGCGTCAGGCCGGGCTCGCGCCGGTGGGTCACCCGGACGCCGGCCTGGGCGAGACGGCGGGCGTAGGCGTCGCCTTCGTCGCGCAGGGTGTCGTGCTCGGCTGTCACGACGAGCGCGTCCGGCAGGCCGGACAGATGGGGCACGAGCAGCGGGCTGGCGCCGGCCCGGTCCGCGTGCTCGGGGATCCAGAGGGAGAGCGCCCAGCGGAGGAAGGCGGCGTCGGGTTCGAGGCCGCCCTCCAGGATGCTCGGCTGCGACAGCGTCAGGTCGGTGTTGGGGCAGAGAAGGATCTGCGCGGCGGGCAGCGGCTCGCCTTCGTCGCGCAGCCGCAGGCAGGCGAGGGTGGCCAGGTGGGCGCCGGCGCTGTCTCCGGCCACCGCGACCGGCCGGGAGCGGCGCAGCACCGCGGCCACGTCGTCCACGGCCGCCGGGTACGGGTGCTCGGGCGCGCGCCGGTAGCCGACGGACAGCACCTCGACGTCGCAGGCGCGGGCGATGAGCCGGCTGGCCCGGTCGTGGGTGTCCAGGTCACCCATGACGAACGCGCCGCCGTGCGCGTAAAGTACCCCGACGGCGCGACGAACCGCAGCGCGGCGCAGGCACGCCTGAGTTCGCTGCACCAGGCGGTGGCGGCGGCGGCGAGGGACCAAGGCCAGACCGGCGGCTGGGCGGACCAGGACGACGAGGTGCTGCGTAACCAGGGCCGCGCGTCCGCAGGCACCGGCCGCGCCATCGCCGGCAAGGTCGTCCCCGCCCTGCCCGGTCTCACGGACCGGCTGGACGCGCAGGGCAGCCGCATCCTGGACGTCGGCACCGGCATCGCGGCTCTGGCGCTGGCCCTGGCGGAGGCGTTCCCCCGCGCCGAGGTCGTCGGCATTGACGTCATGGAGCGCGTGCTGGGACTGGCGCGCGAGGACCTGGCCGAGGCCGGCACCGAGGCCTCCGGCCGCGTCACCCTGCGCCACGCCGACGTCGTGGACGTGGCGGAGCAAGCCGCCTACGACCTGGTCTGGCTCCCCGCCCCCTTCCTGGCGGAGGCCGCCCTGACCCAGGCCATGCCGCGGCTGGCCGAGGCTCTGAAGCCGGGCGCCTGGGTCGTCGTGGGCACCAACCCGGCGGCCACCGCCCCCTTGCGCCGGGCCGTCGCCGACTGGCACGCCGTACGCAACGGCGGCAACGCCTACGACGCGGACCGGATGACGAAGACTCTCACCGCGTACGGCCTGCGGAATGTACGGCAGTTCCCCACGGTGCCGGGCGGGCCCGTGCTGGTCGCGGCACAACGCATCGGTGGCGACTCATAGGCGGGAACCTGGCCGTTACGCCATCGTGGAGGGCCGGCGCAGGGTGCGTGACAGGCCGAGCGCGGCCGTTCACACCGCCGGGGCGAGGTGGGCCGGCCGGAACTGTTCGCGCGGGACCGCCACCGACAGCGCCGCGACGGGCACGGTGCCGGAGAACACCGGTGCGGCGATGCAGCTGACCCCGAGCGCCGCTTCCTGCTGTTCCTCGTACGCGAGTCCGGACACCTGGGTTTGTTCGAGAGCCGTTCACAGGCGTATCGGGTCGGTGATCGAGAAGGAGGTCAGCCGCGGCAACGGATCGGCGAGGATCGCGTCCGCCACCTCGGGCCCGGAGAACGCGAGCAGGGCCTTGCCGATCGCGGTGCAGGTGAGCGGCAGCCTGCCGCCGATCCTGGACGGCAAGGGGACGGCGTCGTGACCGTGGATGCGTTCGAGGTACACGACGTGACGGTCGTCGCGGATGCCGAAGTGGACGGTCTGGCGGGTGCTTTCGAACAGGTCCTGCAGGAACGGCAGCGCGGTCTCGCGGAGGTCGTGCCGGCGAGGCACGAGCGATCCCAGATCGAACAGCGTGCCGCCCAGCCGGTAACGCTGCCCTTCGTGTTCGAGCAGGCCGAGCCGGACGATGATCTCCACCGCGTCCGGTACGCGCGCGGCAGCATCACCGCTTTCATGCCCGGCTGCCACGGCGGCACCGTCACCACACCGAGCACCGGCGGCCGTACCGGCACCGCACCGGCCACGCCGATCCCGGCCGTTTCCACGGGCTCACCGACCAGTTCGGCTGCCTCGCCCAAGGTCTCCTCCAGGGTGCGCACGGCGGTGCGCAGTCTGCCCATGGTGGCCGCGGCGTTGATGCCATGCCCAGTCACGTCGCCGACGACCAGGGCGATGCGGGCGCCGGGCAGGTGGATGGCGTCGTACCAGTCGCCTCCCACCCCCTCGTGCGTGCCGGAGGGCAGGTAACGCGAGGCCACCTCGACGGTGCCGGTGCCGCACAGGTCGTGCGGCAGCAGGTCACGCTGCAGCGCGAGCGCGGTCAACCGCTCGCGCGTGTACCGGCGCGCGTTGTCCAGGCTCAGCGCGGCCCGCGTGACGAGTTCCTCGGCCAGCAGCAGGTCGTCCCTGATGAACGGCGCCGGGTTGGAGGTGCGCCCGAACACCGCGACGCCGAGCACGTCGCCGCGCGCCTGCAGCGGAATGACGATCAGCGAGTGCATGCCGGTGGCGTGGACGGTCCGCGCCCGGTCGGGGTCCAGATCCAGCCAGGTGCCGGGCGAGGTGTCCAGCACGGGCTCGAAGTGCGGCCGGCGCGAGCGCAGCACCTCCATGAACGGTGATCCCGGCGGCACGAACACGGTCTCCTGGCGCTCCCAAGACGACTGGGGCGTCCCGTCGTGCACCGAGGCCACGCCGGCCCGCCGGAAAACGGGGATGCCGGACTCTGCCGCGGCCGGCCGCGGCAGCGGCTCTTCGCCGGGCAGCATCGCCTCCGGCAAATCGATGGTCACGTGGTCGGCCAGGACCGGAATGGCCAGCTCGGCCAGCTCCTGGGCGGTTTTCGTGACGTCCAGCGTGCTGCCGAGCCGGACGCTGGCCTCGCGCAGCAGGTCGAGGTGATCGCGCGCCTGGCTGTTGCTGAAATCCAAGGCCACCGAGCACACGCCCAGCGGCCGTCCGTCCGCGCCCTCCAAAGGCAACAGTGAGATGGACAGCTCGCGCTCCTGACTCCCGTGGGACCAGCGGGCCTCACGGTCGATCACGGGCCGGCCGTCGGCCAGCACCTTGCGCATCGCGTCCTGCATCGCTTCCGTGTCGATCCCCTCGATGACCTCGGTCAGGGAGCGGCCGACCCGGTAGTACGGGTAGCCGTCGCTGAGCTTCTCGGCCGCCTCGTTCATCCAGACGCAGCGCAGGTTCCTGTCCCAGATGGCCATGGCGACGGGGAAGCTGCTGATGAGCGACTCCAGCAGGGCGCCGGTGCCGGTGGACGGGTCGATGGTGGCCGGGATCGCCAACACCAGCCAGAATTCCTGCTGGGCGCCGGCGTCGTCGTCCAGAGTGAGCGGGGCGGCCTCGGCTCGTACGATGACCACCTCGCCGTCCCGCCGCCGCACCTCCATCAATCCCGTCCGGGGCAGGTACGCGCGTTCGCCGTCGCGGTCGTGGCCGTCGAGCGAACAAAGTGAACCGATGGGGCGGCCGAGGATGTCGGCGGCGGGGTAGCCGGTGAGCTCCTCGGCGGCCTGGGTCCAGCCGATCACCGTGCCGGCATCGTCCACAACGGCGACCGCTGGGGTCGCCCCTCCACGGACGTTGCCTGCTGCTTTCATGCCATCACCCATCTCCGGTGGGGGACGAGTTCGCTTCCAGCATCACCCAGTAGCCGCGGCCTACCTGCGGTTATTCAAACATTGACCAATCTTTGTCGTGACATATAGGGCTATACGGTGCGGAGATGCAAGAGTTCGCCAAGCCCTGCCCAGTGCCGGGGTCCGGCTTAGCGCGGGGTATGGTTGATCGCTGGCGCCGTCCCGGAAACGACTGGGAGGGCTGGCCGCCTCGCGGCCGCAGTTGATGCCGAGCACCCGGCCGGCCTCGCGCATGATCACGTGGGCCGCCGCAGCGGCTCACCGGAGGCCTTCGGCCGTGGGCTGGCGTGAGCAGGGTGTACCCGCCCTCCTGCAGTAGCCGACCGGGGGCAACGTCATTGCCTGTACCTGGTGGCACGAGTATTACCGACACCCCTACTTCGCATACTGACCAAACAGGTCGGTAATATCCAAATCACTTAGAGTGATTGCTGGATTCGGCCTGCTGGGGGCGGGGCGGAGCGCCATGCGCGGGGGGCATGACTATGGCGCTGACAAGTATGGCTGGGCCGCTCAAGCCTGAGTGGTCCATCCGGGCGCGGTTGACGGCGTGGGCCACGTTGGTGGCGATGGCGCTGTGCGCGCTCACAGCCTGGTTCGTCCTGGACAGCAATTACAAGTCCGAGATGTCGGAGCGGTTCAGGCAGGTCTACGCCGCGGCCCTGCGCGTCTCACATCAGCTGGTACACCAGCGCGCGGTGCCGCCCGCCCTTGAGGACGAGGGAGTGTCCGCGATGCAGGTCATCGACCCCACTGGGAAAGTGGTGTCGGCCAGCTCCCAGGTGCAGGGTCAGCCACGGATGGCCACCTTCGTGCCGCCGCAGCGTCCTGGCGCCATGGACCGGGTGGTGTGCGACGTGCCCGGCTTTCCCAGCCAGTGCATGATCATCGCCGCGATGTGGGTCTACGCCCCTAGCGGCGACTTCATCGTCTACGGCGCTCTGCCGCCCCCTGCGCGGTACGGGAGCGCCACGCTCGTGGCAATGCTCGTGGCCGCATCGGTGATCTGGCTGTCCTTGGTGGCCTGGGGGACCTATCACATCGTCGGCCGGGCGCTGCGTCCCGTCGAGGCCATGACCGCCGAACTCGATGAGATCACCGCCACCGATTTGGCGCACCGCGTGCCCGTCCCGGCCCACCACGACGAGATCCGTTTCCTGGCCAAGACCGTCAACTACACGCTGCAACTGCTGGAGCGGGCTTTGCAGCAGGAGCGGCGCTTCACCTCCGACGCCTCCCACGACCTGCGCGCCCCCATGGCTGCCGCCCGCCTGCGCCTGGAAGAGGCGTTGACGGATCCGGGGACGGTGGACTGGCCAGGTATGGCGAAGGAACTGCTGAGCGACGTGGAACGCCAGCAGGCGATCGCCGACGACATCCTTGCCCTGGCTCGCCTGGACGCCGACCGCTCACCCCAGCACGAACGCAACGATCTGGCGGAGTTGGCCCGCACCGAGCTCCAGCACCGCCCGCCCGGCCGGGTCCCGATCCACGCAGACCTGGAGTCGGGCGTGTTCGTCGCTTGCGACCGGCAGCTGATATGCAGGCTGCTGACCAACCTGCTGGACAACGCCCAGCGCCACGCCGCCACCGCCGCCACCGTCGCCGTCAGGGCCGAGGACGGCACCGGAGTGCTGGCAGTCGCCGACGACGGCGCCGGCATCGCCCCCGAGCACCGCGAACTCGTCTTCGAACGCTTCGTCCGGCTGCCCGAATCACGCGCCCGCGACCCGAAAGGAACCGGCCTCGGCCTGCCCATCTGCCGCGAGATCGCCCACGCCCACCAAGGCACCCTGACCATCGAAGACCCGGGCCAAGGGACTTGTTTCGTGCTGCGCGTGCCCCTGCTGAACTGATCCTGCCGTCACCAGCAGGCCGCCGGCTGATTTCCGGCGAACTTGGTCTGTCCCCAGCAAGGAGACCCGGTCGATCAGGCCACCGTCCGGGGCCGAGCGATCCAGGAATGGCCCGCGCTACTCTTCTGCTCGAATATGTGTTCGATCAGTGGAGGGGTCATGGCTGCGAAGGAGCCTGCGCCTCAGCCGGTTGAACTGATGCCTGACGGAGGCGGTTGGTTGCACCGCATCCGCGTTGACCCCCAGGGGAAAGGTGAGGGTCTGGTGTCATGGGTAGAGACCGTCTCGGGCTATCGGGAATGCGCGGACAGCGGCACCTCGGCGGAGTTGGCGCACCCGTGATCGGCGGTTGGCCTACACTCGGCGCGCATGCGAATGAAGACGATCTTCGTTCTCCTCGCCGTGTACGCCGTCACGGCGGCGCCCGCCTTCGTGCCCGGCGAGTGGCGGGTGATCGTTCAGCCGGCCGCCGACGACGCGGTCGAGGTGTACTACGAGGTCGTCTCGCCCGTGCTGCTCAGGACCTACGACGGCATCGAGACGTTCAACCGGGCGCAGATCGTCGCGGAGGAGCGGGCCGAGACGCACCCGTACGATCTGGCTCCCCCGTACATCGCGCACGGCGGCTCGTACCGGCTCGTCGTCCCCTACGTCACCCCGCGCGGACGCGAGCTGGCCTCCCGTACGGTCTCCGGCGCGTACTGGTCCGCGGGGAGACGGATCGCCTTCTCGATCGAACCGGTGCCCCTGCCGGTCGAGAACAGCCAGGCGGCGCTGAAGAGCGTGATGACGAAAGACGGGCCGATCAGCGAACCCGCCGCGCTCGGCATGGGGATCTACCCGGAGCTCAACCGGGTCGTCGTCGAGGTGAACGCCTTCGACCAGGCGCTGCGCCGCAGACTGGCCGAGCGGTACGGCGGACTCGTCGCCGTCGAATGGAGTCCCTTCGGTGAACGTGACCAACTGATGTGAGCGTGCCTCAGTCGAAGGGGCGGACGATCTGGTCGAGGGCCTCGTGGGTGAGGTCGCGCAGCGGGCGGGTCTCGTGTTCGGCGCACCACCACTGCGTGGCCACGCGCAGGCCGGCCAGGAAGGCGGCAGTGATCATCTCGGGGCTGACGTCGCCGGCCTGTTCGCGCTCGGCCACCGCCAGGCTGAGCTCGCTCTCCAGCCGGAACCTGCTGGCGAGCTGACGTGCCAGCAGCGACGGGTGCCGCAGGGCCAGGCGGGTGCGCAGGTGCAGCTCGCGGTCGGCGTCGCCGTACTCGTCGAAGAGGCTGTCCAGCGCGCCGCGCAGCGCGCGCCACGCCGCCAGCCCGGCCGGCTGCTCGCGCACGCGCTGCACCAGCGTGTGCAGGGTCTGCTCGTCGCCGTAGAGCAGGGCGTCCTCCTTGCCGGCGAAGTAGTTGGAGAACGTCCGGCGGGAGATGTTGGCGGCGTCCGCGATCGCCTCGACGGTGACGTTGTCGAAGCCGTGCTCAAGGGTGAGCCGGAGAGCGGCCTCGTGCACCGCCTGCCGTGTTTCGGCCTTTTTGCGCTCGCGCAACCCTGCTGTACTGCTCATGGTGCGTACGAGCTTACCCAATGGGAATAAATGCTCAATGCGCAAGTTTGCTCCATGGGCATGTAAGGTGTCCAGGTTGCATCCCCCTTGTTCCTGATCGGAGTTCGCGTGAGCGCACAACCGGCAGCGCCGTCCACGGCGGAGCCGATGACTCACCGCCAAGTCCTCGAAGCCCTCAGCGGCTTGCTGCTCGTCCTGTTCGTCGCCATGATCAGCGCCACGATCGTCTCGGTCGCGCTGCCGCAGATCATCGGTGCCCTGGACGGGACCCAGTCCCAGTACACCTGGGTCGTCACCGCGTCCCTGCTGGCCTCCACCGCCTCCACGCCCATCTGGGGCAAGCTCGCCGACCTGTTCGACAAGAAGCTGTTGCTCCAGATCGCCATCGTGATCTTCATGGTCGCCTCGCTGGCCTGCGGCTTCGCCCAGAACACCGGCCAGCTCATCGCCTTCCGCGCGGTCCAGGGCCTGGGCATGGGCGCCCTGCAGATCCTCACGCAGGTCGTGCTCGCCGCCATGATCACGCCCAAGGAGCGCGGCCGCTACAACGGTTACCTCGGCGCCGTCATGGCCGTCGCCACGGTCGGCGGGCCGCTGCTCGGCGGGCTCATCGCCGACACCTCGTGGCTCGGCTGGCGCTGGTGCTTCTTCATCGCCGTGCCGTTCACCATCGCGGCCTTCGGGCTGCTCGCCAAGACCCTGCACCTGCCGACCGTGCGCCGCTCCGACGTCAGCATCGACTACTGGGGCGCCACCCTCATCGCGGCCGGCGTCAGCGTCCTGCTCATCTGGGTCACCTTCGTCGGCAACGACTTCGACTGGCTGTCCTGGCAGACCGCGGCCATGGTGATCGGCGGCCTGCTGCTGCTCGCGGTGGCCACGTGGGTGGAGTCGAAGGTGCGCGAGCCCGTCGTGCCGCTGCACGTCATCAGCCGCCGTACGCCGGCGTTCGCCATCCTGGCCAGCCTCGCGGTCGGCATGGCCATGTTCGGCGGCTCCGTCTTCCTCGGCCAGTACTTCCAGATCGGCCGCGGGTACGGCCCCACCGCCGCCGGCCTGATGACCATCCCCATGATGATCGGCGTGCTGCTGTCCTCCACCATCAGCGGCAAGATGGTCTCCAGGAGCGGCCGGACGAAGCCGTACATCCTGGTCGGGCTCGTCGTGCTGCTGGCCGGGTTCGCCGGGCTGGCCGCGATCGACCACGAGACGACTCTGGTGCTGGTGTCGGCGTACATGCTGCTGGTCGGCATCGGAGTCGGCATGTCCATGCAGAACCTCGTCCTGGTCATCCAGAACACCGTCCCGCTCAGTGAGATCGGCGCCGCGAGCGGCGCGATCACGTTCTTCCGCTCGCTCGGCGGCACCGTCGGCGTCTCGGTGCTCGGCGCCGTGCTGGCCAACCGGGTCGCCTCCGACATCGCCGCGGGCCTGGCCAAGGCCGGCATCCCGGTCACCGGGGACGCGGCGGCGGCCAGTGGCAGCCTGAACATCGCCGCCCTGCCCGAGCCCATCAAGCAGATCGTCAGGGCCGCGTACGGCGAGGCCACCGGCCACATCTTCCTCATCTCGGCGGGCATCGCCGTCGTGGGCCTGCTGGCCGCGGCGTTCCTCAAGCCCGCCCGGTTGCGCGACAGCCTCGACCTGCCCGCGCCGAACCCGAAGCAGGAGACCGCGTCCACCAGCGCGTGATCTCCGCCACGCCGGAAGGCCGCGTCCCCGTATCGCCCCGGAGACGCGGCCTTCCGCTTCAGCGCACCGCCGCACGCCCGCGGCGCACTCGCGGAAAACTTGCAACTTCACTTATAAGTTTAATAATCTTGGAGATGCACGATGTAGGTCTTCGGCTCCGAGGGAGACACGCATGGACTTCGGTCCGCCCATCCTTCGCGTCGTGCTGGGGGCGCTGCTGGCCGGTCACGGGCTGCAGAAGCTGTTCGGCTGGTTCGGCGGTCACGGTCTCGCGGGCACGGCGTCGTTCTTCGACTCGGCCGGCTTCCGGCCGGGGCGGCGGCCGGCGCCGCTGGCCGGGCTCACCGAGACGCTGGGCGGCGTGCTGCTGATCGCCGGTCTCCTGACGCCGCCGGCGTCCGCGATGGTGATCGGCGTGATGCTCGCGGCCTGCGCGGTTCATCTGTCCAGCGGTCTGTGGAACACCGAGGGCGGGGTCGTTTGACGACGCACCCGGCCGGTCGGTGAGACGCCGACCGGCCCCGGACGGGCAGGCCGGCGAGCGGCGCCGCCGGCGCGGAAGGAGAGACGATGTTCGGCGTTCAGGCAGACGAGCCCCGGATCAGGCGGTCGCCGGCCGGTCTGTTCGTCGTCGACAGCGGCAAGGAGCCTGACGAGCGGGCCGGCCAGGGGCGCGGCGACACCACGTCGCCGCCGCGCAAGGAGATGTGGCCCGCGGCGGAGCTGGCCGCCATGGCCCGGCAGGACAAGCTCGTCCGGCTGGCGACGACGGTCCGGCACCTGTGCGGCGAGCTGCGCGAGATGACCCTCGACGACCAGGCCCGCGAACGCCTGGGCACGCTGTACGAGCGGATCAGCGCGGAGATCGCCGACGTGCTGCCGCCCGAGCTGCGCGCGGAGCTGGACGCGCTGCGCCCGTCCCTGAACGGCCGCCCGACCCACGCCGAGCTGCGCATCGCGCACGCGCAGCTGCTGGGCTGGGTGGAGGGCCTGTGGCACGGCGTGCAGGTCGCGATGAACCTCCACCGCGCCGGCCTCGCCCAGCAGGTACGCGCCCTGCGGCCCAGGAGACCCCGACCGGGAGATCCCGCGCGCTGAGCGTCAGGAGGGCAGCTCCTTCAGCAGGTCCTCGGCGAGCACCGTGTCGAGCTGCAGCTCGCGGTAGCCGGCCTCCTCGAACAACACCGTCAGCCGGTCCTCGCCGCGCTGGATGACCTGGCCGGCGCCCCAGCTGCGATGCTCCACCCGGGCGTGCAGCGGGAACGGGCCCGTCTCCGACTCCCGCCGCTGCTGCTCGGCCGTGCCCGCGCGGCAGGTGTCGCAGTTGCCGCACGGCTCCGCGAGCTCCTCGCCGAAGTACCCCAGCAGGAAACGACGCCGGCAGTCGGCCGTCTCGGCGTAGCGGCGCATCATCTCCAGCCGGGTACGTTCGACGTCCCGGCGGCGCTCGGCCAGCTCACGGGCGATCCCGGCCGCCTCCCGCGGGTCCGGAGCGCCGGGTGCGGGGTCGATCCGCCGCGCGCCCAGCCGTACGGAACCGGCCCGTTCCAGCAGGTCGAGCAGCTTCGTCAGCCGCCGCGCCGACAGGCCGGTACGCTCGCCCAGCCCCTTGCGCGTGCTCCCGGGCCCGCAGGCCGCCACCGCCTCGGCCACCCGCGCCAGCGTCTCCTCGTCGGGCGCGCCGCCGGTGAAGTAACGCTGCAGCCCCAGGTCCTCCTGCCGGTAGAACAGCACCGCGCCGGCCGGCTCGCCGTCGCGGCCCGCCCGGCCGATCTCCTGGTAGTACGCGTCCGGCGATCCCGGCGTCTGCGCGTGGTAGACGAACCGCACGTCCGGCTTGTCGATCCCCATGCCGAACGCGCTGGTCGCCACCACCACGTCCACGTCCCCGTCCATGAACCGCCCGTGCACCTCGTCGCGCTCGGCCCGCCGCATCCCCGCGTGGTACGCCGCCGCCCCGCACGCCCCGCTCGCCGAGCAGCCCGCTCAGCCGGGTCGTCTGCCTGCGCACGGCCGTGTAGACGATCCCCGGCCCCCGCTCGGCCGCGACGCCGGCGACGATGTCGCCGGCGGGGTCGTCCAGCGCCCGGCGCACCTCCAGCCGGATGTTCGGCCGGTCGAACCCCTGGACGACCTCCAGCGGATCGCGCAGCCCCAGCCGCTCGGCGATCTCCGCCCGCACCGGCGGGGCGGCGGTCGCGGTCAGGGCCGCGATCACCGGCCGCTCCAGCGCCTCGGCCGCCGCGCCGAGCCGCAGGTAGTCGGGCCGGAAGTCGTGCCCCCACGCCGAGACGCAGTGCGCCTCGTCCACCACCATGAGCGACGGGCGCGCGGCGGCCAGCTCGCCGAGCACGTCGGGGTTGGCCAGCTGCTCCGGCGCGCAGAACAGGAACTCCGTCCGCCCGGCACGCAGCGACTGGAACGCCGCCGCCCGCGTGCCCGCTGCGGTGCCGGCGTCCAGGCGCACCGCGTCCTCGTCGCGCTCGCGCAGCGCCTCGACCTGGTCGCGCTGCAGGGCGATCAGCGGCGAGACCACCAGGGTCGGTCCCTCCAGCAGCAGGGCGGGAACCTGGTAGATCGCCGACTTGCCGCCGCCCGTCGGCATCACCACCAGCGCGTCGCGTCCCTCGGCCAGTGCCGTCATCGCGGTCAGCTGGCCGGGCCGCAGCTCGGTCAGGCCGAGGGCGTCTCTCGCCGTGCGTTCGCAGGCCGCGGCAGTATCACGCATCGGTCAGCGCAGGACGCGGCGGGCGGCGGTCACCGTGCCGACGACGGCCGCCGCGGCCAGGGCCCGGCGCACGGCGGTCTTGCGCCTGCCGTGCCAGCCCCCGCGCACCGAGCCGGGACCAGGAGCAGGCTCGTACAGGTTGCCGTGCGTCGCCTCGGCCGGCTCCTCGTGCGCCAGGTGGGACCGCTCGACCTGGCCGGCCATCATCTTCTCCGTCAGGCCCGGCGCCAGCCTCGCCTGCGCGACCAGGAAACGGCCCATCGGCCCGACGACGACCTCACGGCGCGGCCGGCGTACGAGGCCGACGACGGCGCGGGCCACCCGCTCGGCCGAGTACACCGGCGGCATCGCCCGCACCTGGCGTCCCGTCCGGTTGGCCGCGTGCTGGAACAGCGGCGTGTCGATGACGGCCGGCATCACCGTGCACACCTTCACGCCGCCGACTCCGTCCGCCCCTTGCAGCCGCAGCTCCTGGCGGAGACTCGAGCCGAGCGCCTGAATCGCGTGCTTCGACATCGTGTACGCGTGCGCGTACGGCTGGGCCACCGCCCCGGCGATCGACGACACGTTCACCAGGATGCCCCCGCCCCGGTGACGCAGGTGGGGCAGCGCCGCGCGGGCTCCGTGGACGTACCCCATGATGTTGACGTCCAGCACCCGGCGGAAGTCCTCCAGCGGCACCTGGTCGAACGGCCCGAACAGCGTGACGGCGGCGCAGTTGACCCACACGTCGACGCCACTGAAGCGGGCCGCCGCCTGTCCCGCCAGGCGCTGCACGGCGTGCGCGTCGCTCACGTCGGTCGGCACCGCGACCGCCCGCCCGCCACGCCGCACGCACTCCCGTACGGTCTCCTCCAGGGCCTCGTGCCCGCGCGCCCCGAGCACCACCGCGGCCCCCTTGGCGGCGAACGCGAGCGCCGTGGCCCGGCCGATCCCGCTGGAGGCGCCCGTGATCACGACGACCTTGTCGTTGAGTCTCATGAGAGCCGAGACCTACCCCGTGACCTGCGGCTAAACGATCCGCATGAAGACGGGGCCAGGTGGGCAGGAGGGACTGGACGAGGTGAACGACGGCCTCGGACGGCGTCCCGGGCGCCGGTTGGGGGAGGCACGATGAGCAAGCAGGAAAAGGCAACGTCCGTGAAAGCGGCCGGACAACACGTCGAGCGGGGGAGCGCCGAGGAAGCGACGCGTACGCCCCTGACCCCGACCGAGGCGGAGGTGTCGAGACGCCCTGCGGGCGTGACACCCGGCGCGACGCCCGGATTCGAGGAGGGCGACGACACCGAAGGGCGCAGCCGCTACGACGAGGACCCGTGCATCCGGATCAAGGAGCTGAACCCGGACGATTTCGAATAAGGATTTCCGCAGGTCGCGGCGTGCGTGATGGCCCGCCTGGGGGGTAGGCGCAGGTGGTTATGACCGGTACGACAAGGGAGGCGCCATGAGCGGCGTTCTTTCCTCCGCCACCAAGAGCACGGTTCAACTGGCGGCGCTCGTCGTCGGTGCCGTGTTCCTGCTGATCGGTATTCTCGGGTTCATCCCGGGCATCACCACGAACTACGGCCAGATGCAGTTCGCCGGCCACGAGTCGGGCGCGATGCTGCTGGGCCTGTTCCAGGTGTCGATTCTGCACAACATCGTTCACCTGGTGTTCGGGGTCGCCGGCGTCCTCCTGGCCAGGACGTGGGCGGGGGCGCGCGGTTTCCTGATCGTCGGCGGCATCATCTACCTGGTGCTCTGGCTCTACGGACTGTTCGTCCCGCACGGCAGCGCGGCCAACGTCGCCCCGTTCAACACGGCTGACAACTGGCTGCACCTGGTGCTGGGCGTCGTGATGATCGCGCTCGGAGCCCTGCTGGCCCGGCGGCGTACGCACGCCGCGCTCTAGCGAGCGTCCGGGGACGTGGTGGGAGGCGCGCTCCCACCACGTCGGCGAGCAGCCTGCCGCTCACGGGCCGGCGGGCCTGGCGTGCGTGCCCGGCGCGGTGAACGTGCGCTGACGGTTGATCGTGTGCCGGCGCGGTCGCACGCCGAGGATCGCCATGGCCACCGACTGGATCACCATGACGACGCAGGAGTCTTGCCAGGCCGGAATCGGTGGTCTGGCCTGGTCGGCGGGATGGCTCAACGATTCGGCCCCTTCTGTCTGTTCGGGTCGTGTCCCGGCGGAATGCCGCGTCCGGGCCTGTCCCTCCGCGTCGGCGCCGGCTCGGCGGTGGGCGCGGATGCGGTGCTCTCGCCGCGGGTCGGCTCTCTGCTCGGTTCCGCGCTCGTCGTGCCACGGGGGTCCGCGATCGGCTGCTCGGACTTCGGACTTTCCCCGGGTGCTCTGGTGCGCGTCTGCACGGGATCCCGCTGGGTCTGTGCCCGTGTCGGCTGGGCCGTGCTGCTTCTGCGCCGATCGGCGGTGGGGGAGGGCGAGGGGACAAGGGTTCGCGTCGCCATCGGCGGCCGGCTCGGCTGCGTGGTACGGCGCGTCGGTGTGGGGCTCGAACGGTCGGGCGAAGCCGTGGTGGCCGGGCCGCCGGGCTGGTTCCCGGGCCGGCCGCTCACGGACTGCGCCGTGTTGGAGAACAGCTCGCCGACCACGACGACGAGCAACCCGAACAAGGCCAGAGTCCCGGCGATCGAACCAAGGATGATGAGCCGCCGGCGACGGCCGCTCTGGTCCACGGAGACCGCCGTGGACTGCGGCTCGAAGGCGATCATAGGCAGCGGCTCGGTGTGGTGATGCTCGTTGGGCACGAGGTGAGATGGTAGTGACAATTTTTAAACTTTGTGACTATTAGTGTCATTGAGAAAAATTGAGACATCAGGTCCGATTTCTTGGGTGGTCAGAACTCTGTCATCAGAGTCAAGAGAGACGATGTCGGTGAATGGCGGCTAACCCGTAGGCGGTCGACGGTCACCAGAACGCGGACTCGCGCTCCGGCCCCGGCAGGGAACGCTTTCGGTCGAGCCTCTCCGGCCACGTCCGGCCAACAGGCACACAGCCACGCTCTAAGTCAAGCGTTTTAGTGCTGCTGTAGGCTCCCGCGTCATGGGGAACCGCGAAGACCTGATCGACGGGGCCAAGCGTTGCCTGTACAGCAAGGGCTACGCCCGCACCACCCTGCGTGACATCGCCGACGCCGCCGGCGGTGTGGGCGCGGGCTGCGTCGGCTACCACTTCGGCTCCAAGGAGGCGCTGCTCAACGAGGCCCTGTCGCAGGCCGCGCGAGATTGGGCAGAGGAGCTGACGCAGGCGCTGGCGGCCGTCCCCGTCGATCCCGGCGCCGACTCGCTGCAGCGGTTCGAGACGGCCTGGGCTCAGATCATCAAGTCGTTCGAGACCCATCGTCCCCTCTGGGCCGCCACGTTCGACGCGCTCGGGCAGAGCGCGCACGCCGAGGAGGTCCGCCGGCACCTGGCCGCCGGGCTGGAGCAGGTGCGTCTCGGCCTGGCCGACGTGCTGGGCGGTCTCGGGCCCGACCATCCCGACGCCTGGCTGGTGGGCGGCTTCTACGAGGCGCTGCTGACCGGTGTCATGGCGCAGTACCTCGTCGACCCCGGACGTGCCCCCTCCAGCCACGACCTGGCCACCGCCCTCGCCGTCATCACCGCACCCCGCCCCACGGCCAGACCCCCGATGAGCGTCCGCGACGTTCCGGAGGAGCGCCCATCGTGACCGTTCCTGATGTGGTCGAGTTGCGGGAAGGCGCGCGGCGGCGGGCCGCCGGGCGACCGCGCGGCCCCGAGCTCGCGTCCGTGCGGGACGTGCGAGGCCCGGACGGGGTGGCGCTGCGTCACTACCGGCCCGCACCGCAGCCGCGGCCCCTCCTGGTGGTACGACGGGTGCAGAACCAGCTTGTCCCCGTCCCGCTGTACCAGCCCGGCCGCTTCTAGTACGGCGGTGCGCTGCGGGTCGGCCGCAAGGACGTCGGCCGGTGGCTTCGTGGCGGCATCGTCCAGGGTGGCGATCAGTGCCGCCAGCGCCCAGGCCGCGGCTTCCAAGGTAGCGGCCGGATCGTCGTTCAGATCTAGGGAGAGGACGGAGGGCAGAGGAGTCACGGACATGCGCGGACCTTTCCTGTCTGAGGGGTTTGCAAAGATCACTGGTACGACGTTAGCGGATAGAACGTTCGGTCTTGACGAGGAAAGCGCCTGGCGTCATGATGTGGGTAGAACGTTCGGTCTTGATAAGGAGCCGTACTGCCATGAGCGAACCTCTTTACGTCGGCATTGCCACCTCCACCGGCGACGGCAGGGCGGGAGGGCAGGCGAGGACCAACGACGGCCTGCTCGACATCTCCCTGGCGATCCCGAAGGAAATGGGTGGCCCCGGTGGCGCGACCAACCCCGAGCAGTTGTTCGCGGCGGGCTGGGCCGCGTGCTTCCACTCGGCGCTCAAGGCCGTCGCGGCACAGCAGAAGACCCAGATCACCGACTCCGCGGTCATCGCCGAGGTGCAGGTGCACTCGACGCTGGAAGGCGGGTTCAGTCTCAGCGCAGCACTGCACGTCGAACTGTCCGGTGTGGAGCAGGCAGCGGCGGACAAGCTCGTCGAGGCCGCCCACGCGATCTGCCCATACTCCAACGCGACCCGCGGCAACATCCCGGTGACCGTGGACGCGACCGTCGCGTGACACCGGTGGCCGGGCTGAGGTGAACCCCTCAGCCCGGCCTGGGGCAGTGGCGCGGGAGCGGATCAATCATGGCCGCATGGTCAGCGAATCCGGCTCCGCGCCGGCTGCTGCGGGCTTGAGCAGCCGTGAGGTCATCTTGAACGCGGCTCGCGCCCTCATCGACGAAAAGGGTACGACAGCATGGCCATCTCGGACCTGTGTGTGCAGTCCAAGCTCCCGCCCAGCTCGATCTACTATGCAGCTCTTCGAAGGTACGCTCGAGGAGCGCCGCCAGGACGCCGAGCTTGTTCCCGAAGTGACGCTTTGTTCCCCAACCCGTCCTCGTACGACGAGCTGCCCCCGATCGAGCGCCTCGAAGCGTGGTTCACGGCGGCGTGCAGCTCCCTCGACCGGCGGCCCGACTACCTCCGCCTTCTCGTCGCCGTCAGTGTCGGCCCGCAGAAGGACGACGAGGTGGTTCAGAGGACCGTGCGTCGCATCCGCGACTACGCTCACGCGTCCGCGGCCTGCACGCGATCAAGGTTGCGATGACCAAGAAAGCCGACCGGCTCGTCTTCGACTTCCGCGGGACCGCCGGGCAGACCGGCATCATTCACTGCCCTTACCCGGGGTTGCGGGCCGGGATCGTCTTCACGATGCTGACCCTGCTGGCCGGGGACATTCCGTGGGCAAGAATGTTACGACAGGTGTCCTTCAGGCCACTCACTCGCCGCCGTGAACACGCGACAAAGTGGATCTCGCCGGGCTCGGCCCGGCGAGAGAACACCTGAAACAGACCTGAGCGAGGAATCATGAGTAAGCACACCATGCGTGCCGTCACCATCAAGGAATTCGGCGGACCCGAGGTTCTGACCGCCGAGCCGGTCGCCCGGCCCGAGCCGCTGCCGACCGAGGTGCTGGTGCGGTTGCACGCCGCCGGGATCAACCCGGTGGACTGGAAGACCCGCGCGGGCCAGGGCATGGCGGGCTGCAGAAGCTGCCGCTGATCCTGGGCTGGGACGTCTCCGGCGTCGTGGAGCAGGTCGGCTTCGGAGTCACCACGTTCGAGCCCGGCGACGAGGTCTACACCATGCCCTGGTTCCCGCGGCCGGCCGGTGCCTACGCCGAGTACGTCACGGCGCCCTCCCGCCACTTCGCCCGCAAGCCCGCCTCGATCGGTCACATCGAGGCCGCGGCCCTGCCTCTCGCGGCGCTCACCGCATGGCAGGCCCTGGTCGACACCGCCGAGGTGAAGGCCGGGCAGCGCGTACTCGTGCACGCGGCGGCCGGCGGCCTCGGGCACCTGGCGGTGCAGTTCGCCAAGCACCTCGGCGCCGAGGTCGTGGCGACCGCCCGAGAACCGAGGCACGCCTGGCTCAAGGAACTGGGCGCGGACGAGACGATCGACTACACCCGGCAGCGGTTCGAGGACGTCACCGGCGACATCGACGTCGTCATCGACCTGATCGGCGCCCAGGACGACAACGACGCGCGGTCCGTGTCGGTGACCCGTCCCGGCGGCCTGGTCATCGCGGTTCCTGGCGGTGTGTCCGAGCGTCTGTCCGCCGTGGCCGGAGAGGCCGGGGTGCGCACCAGCCCGTTCCTGGTGGAGCCGGACTCCGCCGCCCTGACCACGATCGCCGTCTGGTCGACTCCGGCAAGGTCCGGATCGAGGTGGAGCCCTCCTTCGCGCTGGAAGAGGCCGCCGAGGCACACCGGCTGGGCGAGACCAACCGCACCCGCGGCAAGCTCGTCCTCACCGTCACCGACTGACCTTCGCACCTGCTCCGGAGCACGCCATGTACTACGAGATCCGCCGTTACCAATCCAGCCCGGACGCCGCGTGGAGTGGGTCCGCTACCTGCAAGAGGCGGTCATCCCGTTCCAGGCCGCACAGGGCATGAACGTGACCGCCTCCTTCGTCGACGACCAGGACGAGGACACCAATGTGTGGATGCGCCGGTTCGAGGACGATTCGAACAGTGACGCCCTGTACGAGGCCGTCTACCAGCACGACCGGTGGACAAACGAGATCGGGCCGGTCGTCGCCAGCCTGGTGATTCCCGGGAGGACGGTCGTCACTCGCGTGAGCCCGACCCCCGCCTCCCCCTTGCGCTGATCCCGCGCTCGCGCGGTTTCGACCATCGCAGGGTCGCTTCCATCACCACCATCTCGACCCAGCAATGAAGAGATAGAACGTTCGGTCTTGATTTAGGCTTTTGTTGATGTTCTCATAGTAGACAGAACGTTCTCCCTTGGTGCGTGGGCGCACCCGTAGGGGGAACGTCGCAGCCGCTTGCCGAAGGGAAAGGCCACATCATGCGAATTCGCATCCCCCGTCGCGTCGCGCTCGCCGCCGGCGCCCTCGCCCTGCTCGGGGCCACCACCACTCCGGGCGTGGCGATGGCGGCCAGTGAAGGATCGTCTTCTGTCATCGCCTCCTTGAAGCCGACCGTTGTTCTCGTCCATGGAGCGTGGGCGGATTCCTCCAGCTGGTCGTCGGTGATGGAGCGACTGCGCAAGGACGGCTATCCGGTGCACGCAATCGCCAATCCCCTGCAGGGGCTCACCAGCGACACGGCCTACGTTTCCAGCTACCTGTCCACGATCGACGGCCCCGTGGTGCTGGTCGGCCACTCCTACGGCGGTGCCGTGATCACCAACTCCGCCGCTTCGGACCCTGATGTCAAGGCCCTGGTCTACATCGCCGGTTTCATCCCTGCGAAGGGTGAGACGGTGGGCGAGCTGGCCGCCAAGTCCGCACCGGCCATCCCGCTGGTCTCGACCGCCGTCCCGGACGGTACGGAGGTGTCCATCGATCCGGACCACTTCAGGGAGGTCTTCGCCGGCGACGTCGGCAAGACCACAGCCGCCAATCTGGCGGCGGTCCAGCGGCCGGCCAACACCAAGGCGGTCTCCGACGGCAGCGTGGAGGTGGCGTTCCGCACTATTCCCTCCTGGAGCCTGATCACCCGGCAGGACCGCGCGATCGCTCCCGACGTCCAGCGCTTCATGTCCGAGCGGGCCGGTGCGCACACCGAGGAGGTCAACGCCTCCCACGCTGTGATGATCAGCCGTCCCGGCACGGTCACGCAAGTGATCGAGGACGCCGCCCGCAGCACCCGGTGAAACGCTCACCACCTCGCCGGTCGGCAGCGGTTGGCGAGGTGGCCGCTCACCCGTTTCTGTCAAGATCCTCAAGATAGAGGTCCCATGTCCACGACGACACACCAGCAACTCGGCCGTCTGACCGACACCCTGCGGCAGATCGTCCGCGCGGGACGAGTGGCCACCACCGGGCCGGACTACGACGCCGGCCGAACCATCTGGAACGGCGCCGTGTCCGCCCGTCCCGGCGTCATCGTCCGGTGCGCCGACCCGGCCGAGGCGCAGGCCGCCGTGCTGGCCGCGCGGGAATCCGGGGTGCCGCCGGCGGTGCGCGGCGGCGGCCACGACTGGGCCGGTAGGTCACTGAACGACGGCGGCCTGACCATTGATCTTTCCGGCCTGCGCGGGGTGACGGTGGATCCTGTGGCGAAGGTCGCCGAGGTGTCCGGTGGGGCCACGGCCGCCGATCTCGTCCGAGCAGCCCAGCCCTTCGGTCTGACCGCCGCGACCGGCTCCGCCGGCTCCGTGGGCATGGCGGGCCTGACCCTCGGCGGCGGATACGGACCGCTCAGTGGTCGCTTCGGACTCGCCCTGGACAACCTGGTGTCCGCTGACGTGGTGCTCGCCGACGGCTCCGTCGTCACTGCCGACGCCGAACGGGAGCCGGACCTGTTCTGGGCACTGCGCGGCGGCGGCGGGAACTTCGGTCTCGTCACCTCGATGCGCGTGCGTCTACATGCCGTGCCAACGCTGCTGTCCGGCATGGTGCTGTTCCCGTGGGACCAGGCCGGGACCGTACTGGCCGGGTTGTCGGACCTCCTGGCTGAAAGCACAGACGAGTTGACCGTGCAGTTCGGCGTCCTGTCCGGCCCCGACGGCAAGCCCGTGGTGTTTCTCTCGCCGACCTGGAGCGGCGACGACGCTGCGGCGGGAGAACGCGCGCTGGCGCGGCTCGACACCCTCGGCACGCCCCTCGTCTCCCGGATCGCCCCCACCACCATGCCCGAGATGCTCGCGGCCATCGACGCGCAGTTCCCCTTCGGCCGGCACGTCGAGATCCGCCCTCGTTCGGTACCGTCACTGACCTCGGGAGTGCGTGACGTGCTGAGTCTCGCGGGCTCCACCCTGACCTCGCCTCATTCAGCCGTCTCCGTGCACAGCCTGCACGGAGCCGCAGCACGAGTACCCGTGACGGATACGGCGTTCGGCAACCGAGACCCGCACCTCATGATCGAGATCATCGCCCTGTGGGAACCTGGCGACACCCGCGCAGCGGACCACCGCGCCTGGGCCGGCGACCTGACCAGCGCTCTCGAGCCCGATGCGCTGCCGGGCGGCTACCCCAACCTGCTCGGCGATGACGAGGTCGCACAGATCGCACACGCCTACGGTCCGAATACCGAGCGGCTGCTGACCTTGAAGCGCCGTTTCGACCCGGACCACGTCTTCCGCGCGACCCCTTTGCCGGTCAGGTTCTGAACCTGTGCATGAAACCGAGGGGGACCATTGAATTTGCGAAACAGGATGATGCGCTGCGCCGTGATCACTGGAGTGTTGGGAGCCGCAACAATATTGACCGCCCCTCAGGCCATGGCCACGCGTATCCCGATGAACAACGAATCCGTGAGCAGCACAGCCGGGACGACCAGGTCCATTGGCAGGCTCGGCCCTTTGGCGGACGTTGTGATCGAGCGTATTCGCGTGAGTGACGAGGTGGCGGCGTCCAAGTTCGGCACCGCCTCGCCGATCGAAGACCCTGTGCGCGAGGAACAGGTGCTGGAGCAGGTCAAGAAGCAGGCCGACGCTGCCGGGGTGAACCCGGACGCGGCGGTGGCGTTCTTCCGGGACCAGATCACCGCCAGCAAGGTCGTACAGAAGGGATTGTTCGCTCGCTGGACCGCTCACCCGGAGGAAGCGCCCACGACACGCCCCGACCTCGGCCAGATCCGCGTGCGGCTCGACCGACTGACCACGGACCTGCTTCAAGAGCTCAAGAACACCGAGCGACTGCGGGACAAGCCCGTCGCCTGTGAGGTGCAGCTGGCCCTGGCCATCCGATCGGGGGCGGCGCTGGAACGGCTGGACCCGCTCCATCGCCAGGCGCTCAATGTGGCGACCCGCTCCGTGTGCCGCTCCAGCGGGCCGGCCGGACAACGCTGAGCACTTGGGAACCGTCGAAACCCGACCCGGACCGTGGGAGATGAACACGTGAACTCTGAACTGCCCGAGGAGCGGGGCGCTCCCGTGGGGCGGCGGATATTCCTCGGCACGCTCGGGCTGGGCGCGCTCGGCGTCTTCGCCGCTCCCGGGCTGCAGCGCGGCATGGAGGCGTTTCTCGGTGCTGCCGCCGAGCAGGACCCGACCGGTTTGACAGGTCTGCTGCCGAACGGCGGCGGCTTCCGCTACTACTCGATCACCTCGTCCGTGCCGCGCAAGGGCGCCGGAACGTACCGGCTCACCGTTGACGGCCTGGTCGACCGGCCGGCGACGTACACCCTGGCCGATCTCAGGGCGCTGCCCCAGACCCGCATGGTGCGCGACGTCCAGTGCGTCACCGGGTGGCGGGTCCCGGGGACCCCGTTCGAAGGGGTGCGCCTGTCCCGGCTGCTGGACGCCGCGGGGACGCACCCCTCGGCCGGTGCGGTGCGCTTCACCTGCTTCGACGGCGCCTACACGGAGAGCCTCACCCTCGAACAGGCGTGCCGCGCGGACATCCTGGTCGCCCTGCGGATGCGGGACGAGGACCTCGGTCACTCCCACGGCGGCCCCGTCCGTCTCTATGTGGCGCCCATGTACTTCTACAAATCCGCCAAGTGGCTCTCCGGCATCACCGTCACGGAGGACGTGGAACCGGGCTACTGGGAGGCGCGTGGCTACGACATCGACGCCTGGGTGGGCCGATCGAACGGACGCGACGATGAGCCGACGACCTGATCCTCCGCAGACCGCCACGCGCCTGCGGCGATTCAGCGGGGCCGAGCGCTGGGCCCACCGCGCGACGGCCGTGCTGATGGGCGTGTGCGTGCTCACGGCGGCCTCGCTGAACCTGCCCGCGCTCGCCCAGCTCGTCGGCCGCCGTGCCCTCGTGGTCACCCTGCACCAGTGGTCCGGCCTCGCTCTCCCGATCCCCGTCCTGGCCGCTCTCGGCTCCCGGGCGCTGCGCGCCGACCTGACCCTGCTGAACCGCTTCGGCCCGCACGACCGCCGCTGGCTGCGCGCGGTCCTGCGCCGGGACAAGCGCCCGGCGTCCCGTCCCGCGCACAAGTTCAACGCCGGGCAGAAGCTGTTCGCCGCCTGGGTCGCCGGTGCCACGCTCGTCATGCTCGGTACCGGGCTGATGATGTGGTTCGCCCAGCTCATCCCGCTGGGGTGGCGCACCGGGGCGACGTTCGTACACGACGGGCTGGCCCTCGCCCTCGGCATCGTTCTCGCCGGCCACATCGGCAGGGCCATGGGCGATCCCGAGGCCCGCCGGGGCATGCGCACCGGATCGGTCGCACGGGAGTGGGCTATGAGGGAGCACTCACTCTGGCGGCCGGAACCGGATCCACCACGCTGACCGGCGTGCGGCCTTCGTCCCTCAATACCGATCAGGAGCAACACAGTGAACAACAGCAGCCCGGCCTACCCGGCCCTCGGGCTCACCGCCGATGAGGTCCTCACCACCACGCGCGCGGTTCGCAAGCGCCTCGACCTGACCCGGCCCGTTCCGCGGGAGCTGATTCAGGAAGCCGTAAAGGTCGCCACCCAGGCGCCGACCGGCCGCAACCAGCAGCAATGGGACTTCATCTTCATCGACGACCCGGCGATGAAGGCGAAGGCGGCCGACATCTGGCGCGCCGGGCTCATGGCGGGCGCACCCGACGAGCACGACTCCGCGCCCCTTCCGACCCGGATGAGCTTCGCCTCGTCGGAGTGGCGACGGATTCGGGGCAGCCTCGGCCACCTGGTCGAGCATCTGCACGAGGTGCCGGTGCTGATGATCCCGGTGGTGCGGGTCGCTCGCCGCGCGGAACTCGACTCGATCCGCGGGCAGGCGCACAACTGGGGCTCGGTCATTCCCGCGGCCTGGAGTTTCATGCTCGCCGCGCGGGAACGCGGACTGGGAACGGTGTGGACCGTCGCTCACCTCACCTACGAGCGCGAGATGGCCGACCTGCTCGGCATCCCGTTCGACAACACCGTCCAGGTCGCGCTGACCCCCATCGCCTACACGATCGGCACCGACTTCAAGCCCGCCCCGCGGGCCGATGACAGGAAGTTCAGCCACTGGAACCGCTGGTAGCGGTGTTCTTGGAGAGGCGGTCGTCGTCGGCGGCCGCCTCGTTCCATTGGGCCAGCAGGTGCAGCGCGGTCTCGGACGGGCTGCCGGGCTCGGCGTCGTAGACGAACAGCGTCTGGTGGGCCTGTCCAGTAGACGGCTCTGTCTCAGATTCGGATCGGTGCCCGAACTCCGGGCGGCTCGGTCGCTTGTCCGGGCTGCGGGGTCGAGACGGCGCGCGTGCACGGCTATCGTCAGCGACGCGTGGCCGACGTTCCGATCGACGGACGCCGAGTGCTGATGATGGTGCGCGTCCGCCGCCTTGTCTGTCCGACGCACGGCTGTCGGCAGACCTTCCGGGAACAGGTGCCTGGGGTGCTGGAACGCTACCTGTTGCTGCGTCTGCCGCTGCCACCGTTGCGGGTGCCCCGCGTGCTGGCTGTGGACGACTTCGCGCTGCGCCGGCGTCATCGCCACGCCACCGTGCTCATCGACGCCGAGACCCGCCGGCGCATCGACGTGCTGCCCGGCCGTACTGCCGATGTGCTGGAGGCCTGGCTGCGTGCCCATCCCGGGGTGCAGCTGGTCTGCCGGACGGCTCGGGCGCCCATGCCGAAGCGATCCGCCGGGCTCTGCCCGACGCCGTCCAGGTCGGTGATCGCCGGCACCTGTGGCACAACTTCGGTGAGGCCGTGCTGAAAGAGGTGGCCGCCCACGGTGCGTGCTGGGCCAAGGCCGGCCCACCGATCAAGGACGGCAAGCGTGCGCAGACCACCCGGGAGCGCTGGCATCAGGTCCACGAGCTGCTCGGCAAGGGCGTCGGCCTGCTGGAGTGCGCCCGCCGGCTGAATGTGGGCCTGAACACCGTCAAACGCTACGCCCGCGTGCCCGAACCGATGCGCCTGCAACGCGCCCCTCTCTACCGGCCCACCCTCATCGACCCCTACCGCGACCACCTGCGGCGCCGCCGCGCCGACGACCCCGCCGTCCCCGTCCTGCACCTGTTCAACGAGATCAAAGCCCTCGGCTACCCGGGCAGCTTCAACCTGCTCTACCGCTACATCACTCAAGGGCGGGTCGAAGCCGACCGGCTGCCCATCGCGCCTCGCCGCGTTGCCCGGCTCCTGCTCACCCACCCCGATCACGTCAAGGATCAGCACCGGCGCTTGCTGGACGACCTCACCGCCTCCTGCCCCGAGATGATCGAGCTGGCCGGGCTCGTCCGAGGTTTCGGCGACCTGCTCCGGCCCCGGGAAGGCAACGCCGAATGTCTCGACGCGTGGATCGCCAGCGCCCGCGCCGCCGATCTGCCTCACGTGCATGCTTTCACCCGCGGCCTCGATCAGGACCGCGACGCCGTGCGCGCCGCCGTCACCCTGCCCTTCCACAACGGCGGCACTGAAGGCGTGAACACCAAGACCAAACGCATCATGCGCCAGATGCACGGCCGAGCCGGTTTCGCGCTGCTCCGCCACCGCATCCTCTTGGCCTAACGCTCCGCCACCACCGAAAGAGAGACGGAGCCGAAGACCGTACAGACCCCGTCGGGTTCGAGGGGGCAACTGGCTTGGAGGCGGCGATCTTGGACGGTGTGCGGCTGGCCCCGGTCCAGCCCGAGGGCTGCGGAGTGGTCGGTTCGGCGTTCGTAGCGGCGGTGTGAAGGGCCGCATCCGGTGAGCCAGGAGACCGTTCTTTCGACGACCCGGCGGTGGCGTCCCAGGCGCCGGCCGGACTCGATGCACGGGCGGGCGATGCGGGGGATGATGCCGCGGCTGCGCGGGAAGGCACACGGGTGCGGGTAGCCGTAGCCCTTGTCACCCTGCAGTTTGGCCGGTCGGCGCCACAGCTCATCGGGCACCATTCGCTCAAGGAACACCGGGCGTCGAAAGGTGCTTCGAACTGGGGCGTGGCCTGGGCATTCGCCGGCCGCTGAGGCGGTCTTCCGCGTGCGCCGACGCGTCCGCATCCGTGAGCGGCATGTAGCGCAAACGTTACCTGCCGGGGCGTTAGTCGACGGGAGGGACCAAGGTTGCCGGGCTGCGGCGGAAGCGGCCGGGTGAGACGCCATACTCGCGGGTAAACGCTCCGGAGAAGGCGAACTCCGTCGAGTATCCGACCTCGCGGGCGATCGTCGCCAGCGTGACGTCGGTCTCCCGGAGCAGTCGAGCGCCGAGACTCAGCCGCCAGCTGATGAGGTAGGACATCGGTGGCTGGCCTACTTCTTCGGTGAAGCGTCGCGCGAACACGGTGCGGGGCAGCCCCACCATCTCACTCAACCGGGCCACCGTCCACTTGCGCTGCGGGTTCTTGTGGATTTCCCGCAGGGCGGCGGCGATCCCGGGGTCGTCGGTTCGTGGCCACTCAGCCGAGCCGCGCTGCTCGTGCCACTGACGGAAGACGTGGACCAGGATGAGGTCAAGCAGCGCGGGAAGCGTCGCCGCAGTGCCCATGTATGCCTCGGACGTATCTGTGCTGAGAAGGTCGATCAGGGCACGCGTCTGCGGACAACGGTCGTAGTCCAGTGACACTGTGATCAGGTCGGGCAGGGTGCGGAGGTACTGCGGGGTGTGGCCGTGCCGGAGCTGGTAGACGCCGCACAGGAACTCGAAGTCGGACGGCCCAGACCTCGGTGGAGTCGGGCGCATCGACATCGATGGCAGGTCGTTCAGCGCGCAGGGGACATGACCGAGGCCATGGGGAGCACCGGAGGTGACGAGCACGGCATCCCCCGGCTTCAGGGCGACCGGCTCCTGGTCTTCGGAGATGAGCCAGCAGGTGCCGCGCAGGACGATATGGAAGCCGGTGCCGTCGAACGCGGAGAATCGAACGCCTTGGGAATCGTACTGTCTGACCACGCGGCTGCCGGGGCTCCCGACCCGAACGGCGCGGACTACCTCGCTCAGCAGGTCCACTCAGTCGAGTGTAGCGACGCCGCAGTTCAAAGCTCGTATAAGGGCGTGCGGCTCTAGTATGGTCCGGCGCGGCAGCCGTTGGTTCGATGGTGAGCATGATCGATTACTCACCCGAACACACGACGAGCGAAATCCTGCGTGCCCAGGCGGAGAAGGCAGAAGCAGCCGATCGACCCGCCCCGGAGAGCCTGGACGCACTGCGCGAAGACGGGATTTTCGCCTTGCGGACGCCCAAGGAACACGGCGGAACTTGGGCAGATGCGGAAAGCATGGCCCGGTGCTTCACGGAGCTCGGCCGGGCTTGCCCGTCCATGGCCTGGATCGCTGGGACATGCGTGACCGCGAAGAACATGGCTGCCAATTGTTTCCGGGATTCGTCGGTACGCGAGTCCCTCTTCGCCGACCCGGATGCGCTCTTCTGCGGCTCGGGAGTTCCCGGAGCTCTGGGCAAGCGTGTGTCCGAAGGCGTGCGCGTCAGCGGCCGGTGGCGGAATGTCTCGGGGTGTGAAGACGCGGCTTGGGCAAGCCTTGCCCTCATGGTGGAGGGCACGCTTTCGTTCGCTGTCATACCGGTGGCCGATCTGACGGTCGAGCGGACCTGGCACATGGCCGGCATGCGCGCCACGGGCAGTCACAGCCTGGTTGCTCAGGACGTGCTGGTGCCGGCCGAGTATGTGGCGCCAGCGGCGGGCTTCACCGTGGGTGATGTCACGCTATACGCCATCACGGTGCTGGGCGCGGTGGTGGGGGCTGCCAGGGGCGCACTCGACGCGACCGAGGCGATGTTCGCGTCGGACAGGAAACCGTTCATGACCGAGTACTCCCGCATGGGTGAGTCCTCCGGGGCCCGGCAATGGTTGGCAGAGGCGACGCACCTGGTGAACCGTGCCGAAAGGACCATGCTTTCTGTCGCTAGGGCTGTGGACACGGCCGACCTGTCCGCAGCCGAGAGGCCCCGTCTGCAGATGGACCTCGCGGACGCAGGCCGTGACTGCCAGGCTGCGGTTGAGCGCATGCTCGACCTGCATGGCGCGAGCGGATTCAATACCTCCAACGTGCTCCAGCGGCACTGGCGGGATCTCTCCGTCGGCAGTCGTCACCCTCACCTCAATCCGTACCTTGCGGTCGAGTCCTTCGGCGCGACGTTGGTCGACCGCCTTTGAGACTGAGCTTGATCTTCAACCTTGGTGGTTAGTGAGGCAGGTATGGGGCACTCTCGTGTCGCCTTACCAGCAAGGGGGCACTGGTTCGAACCCAGTACCGGCCACCTGTCAAACCAGTCATCAACCGAAGATCGCGGAAACCGGTTCGGGGACGAAACGGGGACGATCTTGAAAAACGAGGGTTGACGGGCGGAAGTACTGCCGCTCCGGGCCGAGCGCTTCTGCCCACCTCATGCAGGTGAAGGCGAGTGCCGGCTGAGGCGGCGGACATCTGGCCGCACATCGAGTGTGTACAAGCTGCGCAAGGTGTTCCTGCCGAAGTAGGGCAGGATGTGCACCTCGATATGACAGCGGGGTGCTGTCCTCTACCTGCCGCGCTGGGAACCAGCGGTTGGCCCACTCTTCGAGGGTGATGTCCCCGGAGCGTGGGTCCTGTCACCGGGTGCTCCGCTCAACAGCTACGAGCTGAAGCTGAAGAACGACCAGCGGGCACAGCGCATCGCCGAGTCGGAGCGTGAGGCGGGCATGGGGAAGACGCCGTGACCTTCCTCGCTCTCGACCTCTCCCAGGAGCCCGGTCGGGAGGGTTAGCCTGCCGAGTGATGGACGAGCCCTTCGCTCTCGACTTGGACGAGCCTGCTAACCGGGAGCACGTGTCCCGGTGCGCGGCCTGCAAACACCGGCTGCGCACCGAGGCATCCCGCGGTCTGGGCTTGGGCCCGGACTGCGCCTCCAAGCTCGGCATCACCTCGCGCCGACCGGTCCGCATCACCGGCGTGGCGAAGTGGCGCGACTGCGACGGGCAGATCAGCCTGCTGGATGAGGCACACCCGCCAACTAAGTGGTCCGCGCCGGAAGTCCTTCGGGGGTTGACGGCGCGGACCCATGTGTGATCAAGCGGCGGTGGTGGGCCCCCGCTAGCATGTCATTACTCCACCACTCTCAGCACGATCTTTCCCTGGACATGCCCCGCCTCGCCCCTTTCGTGCGCCTTGGCGGCGTCCGCGAGCGGGTAGACACTGTCGATGCCGACCTTCACCTGGCCGGACTCGATCAGATCGGCCAGCTCGCCCAGCTGCGCCCCGTTCGAGTGCACCTGCGCCATGACGACCTCGATCCGCGATAGTCACCGGGGAAGACCGCGCCGATCCTGCCGCCCGGCCTGACGACGGGGAGCAGCCGGTGTGCATGCGGCCCGCCGACCGTGTCGATGAGGAGGTCGACGTCCTTGACGGCCGTCGCGACGTCCTGGCTGGTGTAGTCGACGAACCGATCGGCCCCGAGCCCGGCCAGGAACTGCTCGTGCCGCCCCGAGGCGACCGCGATGACGGATGCGCCCAGGTGTTTGGCCAGCTGCACGGCGAAGTGTCCCACCCCTCCGGCGGCGCCGTTCACCAGTACGGTCTGGTCCGCTGCCGGCCGTACATGATCGAAGAGATACTGGTAGGCGGTCAGGGCCGACATGGGGACGGCCGCCGCCCGCACGTGGTCGATGCCGGCGGGCTTGCGGGCCAGATCGGCGGCCGGTGCGGTGGTGTACTCCGCGTACGCCCTTCCCTTCTGGCCGGTCGGCGGGAAGCGCAGGAGCCCGAAGACCTCGTCCCCCTCTCGCCACTCGGCCGACCGGGAGGCGACGACCACGCCTGACACGTCCGTTCCCGGCGTGTGCGGCAACTGGACCTGGGGGCGTATTTCGCGCGGGATGTTGACGAAGCCCCGGCGGACATACAGGTCAGGCGGGTTCACACCTGCCGCGTGAACTTTGATCAGCACCTCGCCCGGCGCCGGCTCGGGGATGGGGACCTCGTGGATGGCCAGGACGTCGGGCTCGCCGAGTTCGTGCAGCTGGATCGCCTTCATGGGAATCCCTTCCGTATAATCGGAGCAGTGCTCCACTTGTCAAGGAGTCCGCATGCGTTCCGACGCCGAGCGCAACTACGCGCGCATCCTGTCGGCGGCCAAGACCATCGTCGCCAAGCAGGGCGCCCAGGCGTCGCTGCGTGACGTCGCCCGCCGCGCCGAGGTGGGAATGGGCACCCTCTACCGGCACTTCCCCACCCGTGAGGCGCTGCTCGAGACGCTCCTGCGTGACCGCTTCGAGGCCCTGGCCGCAAAGGCCGCCGCGCTCGAGTCCGCTCGGGATCCCTTCGCCGCGCTGGCCGAGTGGCTGCGCGAGTTCCTGAGCTGGACGCCCTTCCGTGGCCTGGCCTCCGCCCTCATGGCCACCCTGTCCGACCAGGAGTCCGCCCTGCACGCCTCGTGCCATGCCATGCGCCAGGCCGTGGGCCGCCTGCTGGCCCGCGCCCAGGAGAGCGGGCAGGTGCGCCCCGAGGTCGACTCGCTCGACCTGTTCGCCCTGGTCAACGCCGTCGGGTGGGTCTCGGAACAGGCCCCGGACCTCGCCGCCCGGCAGGAGCGACTGCTGGGCTTCGTGCTGGACGGGCTAGCCTCACAGCAGGACGACGCGGACTCGCGTGAGTGCCGGTGAATCAGGCGTTGGCAACGTGAAGGCCGCACACGAGGTCGAAGATCTATTCGGTGCTGCCGATGAATCAGACCTGATCCTCGTGCTTGCCGGTGCTGGCCACGTAGATCGCAGCTCCCCCACCGGTGGGCCGAGCCGCCGAGCGCAGCCGCATCAGCGGCAGCCGTTCGCCAGTGTCGAACTCTCGACGTAGGCGAACTGCGCGCGGGAGCGGACATAGACCTGCGCCAACTGTGGCCTGTTCGCGCGGGCGTGCTCACCCAGCCGCTGGGCCAGGGAGGTCTTGATGGACTCGGGGATGGCGGGCATGGGCGCCATTGTGTCCCGGCGTGTCGTCTGCCCAGATTCGGGTGGACCGCGGCATTCTCGGCAGGCCCGATGATGATCGTCTATGAAATGAGCACCGGCCCGTGCCCACCTCTTATGCCCGGCAGATCACCTTGACCCGAGACGAACACCTGGCTCTGGAGAGCATGGCCTACTCCCGTACCGCCGCCTACCAGCAGGTGACGCGCGCGCGGATCGTGCTGGAGGCCGCGTGTGGCCTGGCCAACGCCGAGATCGCCCGCCGCCACCAGATCGCGGTGGATACGGTGCGACGCTGGCGGGGCCGCTATGCCGATCACGGGCCAGCCGGGCTCAAGGACCGCCGCCGCTCGGGGAGGCCACCGCGGTTCACCCGCTCCAGGTCGCCGAGGTCAAGGCGCTGGCCTGCCAGTTACCGGCCGAGAGCGGGCTGCCGCTGTCGCGCTGGAGCTGCCCAGGCCTGGCCGGCGAGGTCGTCGGTCGCGGCCTGGCCGCGGCGATCTCCGCCTCCACCGTCCGCCGGATCCTGGCCGCCGACGTGATCAAGCCCTGGCAGTACCGGTCGTGGATCTTCGTCCGCGACCCCGACTTCGCCGCCAAAGCCACCAGGGTGCTGGACCTGTGCGCACGCATCTGGGAGGGCCGGCCGCTCGCCGACGACGAGTACGTGATCTCCGCCGATGAGAAGACCTCGATCCAGGCCCGCTGCCGCTGCCACCCCACCCTCGCCCCGTGGACCGCCCGCATGATGCGCATCAACCACACCTACGAGCGCGGTGGTGCGCTGGCCTACCTGGCCGCCTACGATGTCCACCAGGCCCGCGTGTTCGGGCGCTGCGCTGCAAAGACCGGCATCGTGCCGTTCATGGATCTGGTCGAACAGGTGATGGCCCAAGAGCCCTACGCTTCAGCCAAGCGGGTGTTCTGGATCGTGGACAACGGCTCCTCCCACCGTGGCCAGGCTGCCATCGACCGGCTGGCCACACGCTTCCCCAACGCGGTCCTGATGCATACGCCCGTGCACGCCTCATGGATGAACCAGGTGGAGATCTTCTTCTCCATCGTGCAGCGCAAGGTCGTCACGCCCAACGACTTCACCGGCCTTGACCAGGTCGAAGACCGGATCATCGCCTTCGAGCGGCGTTACAACGCGACCGCCCGGCCGTTCAGATGGAAGTTCACCCCGGCCGATCTCGAGGACCTGCTGGCCCGGATCGAGCGGCACGAACAGAAGGAGCCGAACCTCCAGCAGCCCACCGGCTGCACTGATCAGCCTGCCGTGCTGGAGGCAGCCGCGTAACCCCCGAAGAATGTACGAACTCGACCACTGAGTAACCGCCTCTGACCCCGTGCTCAGGGAGAGAGTGTCCCCTTTGCGGCTGAGCCGGTCAGACGGCGTGCCTTCAGGGCAAGGTGCAGGTGGGAACGCACCAGCCCGTCGTGGAGGTCCGCGCCGAGAATCGCGGATATCCGATGGAGCCGGTAATACACGGTGCTCCGGTGCAGGTGCAGCGACGCCGCTGTGCGTTGGACGTCACAGCCGACATCGAGGTACGTCTCCAAGGTGTTCAGGAGGCCTCTGTCGCCTTCCAGCGGGGCGAGCACCGGGTCCGGCCCAGACGCCGCGACGGGGAACAGCATGCGGTACGGCCCGGCGGCCGACCAGGGCAGGGTACGCCGCAACGCCGGATCCAGTGCGGCCACCTGTGCGGCTGCTCTGGCCTGACCGTACGCCTCGCGTATCGCAGGCACCTCGAAGGGCACCGGATCGCCGATCCCGATGGCGAAGGGACGACGGGCGGCCTGTCGCAGTCCCTTGTCCAAGGCTGTGGCACCACTGCGGCCGTGCGAGAGCAGTGCGGCCACGTGCGTGGGGGTGACGAAGCAGACGAACGCCCGGGGTAGCGCCGCGCCGAGGCGCTCCAACTCGCGGGCGGACAGGGCGGGCACGCGTTCGCGGCTGCGGCTGATCGGCACGGCGGCACAGAGGAGAACCTCGGAGTGGAGCAGCAACGGATCGAGCACGGCCAGCCGGTCGCGGGCGGCTTCCGCGGTCTGGTCCGGATCGAGTAACCGGCGGAGCAGGACCTCGCGCTCGCCGCTCGGCCCGGCGAGGACCCGGGCCAGTTCGCTGGCGCCATCGGTGAGCGTGCCGAGTGCGACCCTGTCGAGCGCCTGGCCGTCTGCGAGGGCCCACAGATAGCCGAGGCGTCGCCCGCCGTGCCTGACCGGAACGCACCAGCGAGCTCCTATGCCGAGTTCGGCGTTCGGGGGCAGGCGGACGAGCCCGGTCGCCCTGGCGATGCCGTACTGGTTCTGCCATTCGCGGATCTCTGGCGCGACCCGGCGCGACAGGATCGAGGCGACGCGAGCCGGGTCCGCGTGTGCGTCCTGCTTGCTGTAGCCGATCAGCCGGCCGTCCGTCGAGTCCATCAACAGCCCGCGGCCGAGCCGCTGGGCGAGGTCTTCCAGCAGGTCCTGAAGATCCATGCCTGATTCTCTCCATCAGGGTGCGACAGATGTCGAGACCGATACGGGGACGATCTCGGCATCGATCCGATGCGTCGGCCGCCGGCCGCTACTTACCGTCGAACCAGACGTGCCCGAACCCGGAGATGAGACCGTGATGCGTGCCCGCTTTCCCCGTCCCTGGATGTCCGCCGCGAGCGAGCGCTTGACCCGCGAAGTAGCCGGCGCTGCGGTCGGACAAGCCCCCGGCGCCACATTGGAGGAGATCAGCCGCCTGGCCGCTTGGAACGGCCGCATCCACCGCACCGAGGCGGTCAATCTCAATCCGCGGCGAACGTCATGAACCCCCTGGCCGAGACATTGCTGTCGGCCGGACTGGGCACCCGTCCCTCACTCGGCCATCCGGCAGAGAAGTACGAGACGGGCTTGGAGGCCATCGAGCAGATCGAGATCATCGCCACTGAGCTGGCCGCGCAGGTCTTCGACGCCGACTTCGCCGAGGTCCGCGTCGGCTCCGGCGCCCAGGCCAACCTGTATGCCTTCATGGCGACCTGCCGCCCCGGAGACACGATCCTCTCCCCACCCTCGAGCGTCGGCGGCCACGTCACCCACCACGCCGCGGGCGCCGCCGGGCTGTACGGGCTCAGCACCGTCCCCGCGCCCCCTGCCACGGACGGTTACACCGTCGACCTGGCCGGGTTGCGCGAGCTGGCCGTCCGGCTGCGTCCGGCATTGATCACCATCGGTGGCAGCCTTAATCTCTTCCCACACCCGATCGCGGCCGTGCGGGAGATCGCCGACTCCGTCGGAGCACGCGTATTGTGCGATGCCGCCCACATGTGCGGCATGATCGCCGGCGGTGTCTGGCCGAACCCGCTGCGCGAGGGCGCGCACCTGGTCACAATGAGTACGTACAAGAGCCTCGGCGGGCCGCCCGGCGGACTGATCGTCACCGACGACGAGAAACTGGCGCAGCGCCTCGACGCCATCGCCTACCCCGGGCTGACCGCCAACTCCGATGCCGGCCGCATCGCCGCGCTCGCTGTCACGCTGCTCGACTGGAAGGCACAGGGACCCGCCTACGCACGCGCGATGGCGACGAACGCGGCCAGGCTCGCGTCCGAACTGCGGACGCTGGAGGTGCCGGTGTTCGCGGACGGGACGACCTTGTACCAGTTCGCCGTACCCGCGCACCGCTACGGCGGCGGGCAGCACGCCTCTCACCGGCTGCGTGCCTCGAACCTGCTCGCAAGCGGCATCGGTCTGCCCATGGAGCCGGTGGCCGGCGACATGAACGGCCTGCGGCTCGGCACCCCGGAGATCACCCGCATCGGCATGGACGAGGACGACATGTCCACCCTGGCCGTCTTCATCGCCCGCGCCCTCGCCCCCCACGGCGCGCCCGCCACGCTGGCGACCGAGGTCGCCGCATGGCGTGCGCCCTTCACCACAGTGCGCTTCACCGCCGCCCCGACCAGTAAGGACCCATGATGCAGCCGTTCTCCCGCTACAGCGACCGCTATCTGGACGTGCCTCGCCTCACCTGCGACATCGGCGTCCCACTCGCCGAGCAACCCAAGATCGGGCACAACCGCTGGCATCCCGAGATCCCACCGGCTGTGACGGTGGATCCGGGCGGCGAGGTGATCCTGGAGGCGGCCGCCTACGACGACTATCAGATCCACGACAACGGCGGCCTCGACGAGCTGCGCCGTGTCGATCTGTCGCGCATGCATCCGCTGACCGGACCGGTCTACGTCAACGGCGCACGTCCCGGAGACGTGCTGGTCGCGGAGGTGCTCGGCGTCGAGCCGCTGAGCGGCATCGCCTTCTCCAACATCCTGCCCGACACGCCGGGACTGCTCAGCGAAACCTTTCCTGAGGGCTACCGATCGACGTGGTACGCCCGCGGCGCCATCGCGGAGTCACCCGAAGTGCCCGGCGTGCGCATCCCCGCCCAGCCACATGCCGGAACCATGGGGGTCGCGCCGTCGTTCGAGCTGATGCGCCTATGGGACAAGCGCGAGCGCCCTCTGTACGCCGACGGCCGCGCCTTCGCCCCCGACCCCCAGAACGCGTTGCTACGCGGCCTCGGAGTCGAGGCCGCGCGAGTGGCGGCCCGCACCCAGCCGCCCCGGGAGAACGGCGGGAACATGGACATCAACACCCTCGGCCCGGGAGCCACGGTCTACTTCCCGGTTTTCGTGGACGGCGCGCTGCTGTCGCTCGGCGACCACCATCTCTCGGCGGCGGACGGCGAATGCAGCTTCAACGCGATGGAAATGGACGGCCGCAGCTGGCTGCGGCTCCATGTCATCAAGGACGGCATGGCCCGCCACCGGATCACCACGCCGATCGTCCGTCCAGCACCACTGGTCGCGCAACTCGGCGCCGCCCGCTATCTCGGCTTCACCGGCTTCTGCTTCCGCGGCAAGGAGCAGGGGTATCAGGACGCGAGCTTCGCGGCCCAGGAGGCGGTCCACCGGGCCGTGGACTACCTGATGGGGCTGGGCTACAGCGGCGAGCAGGCGTACGTGATCCTGAGTGTCGCGCCCGTCAAGATCCGTATCAGTTGTATCGTCACGATCCCGAATCCGACCGTGACGCTCTATCTGCCGATCGACATCTTCGACCGAGACATTATGCCGAGCTGACATCCATCGTCCGGAGCGGTATGCAGATCCGGCATCCCCCGGGCACAGACTCGTCCCGGCTCAGGCCGAGCCCGACGTCGATAACCGCAGCCGCGGGGCCGAAGCACCTCGAGGGCAAGGCCTGAATCGCCCCGGAAGGCCACGGTCCTGTCTGAATCCAAACCGTTGTCGTAAGGCTGCCGCAGGTACACAGGTTGAATGCGTAGAGTTCTAGCCTCGTGACGGATCGCTTCGGGTGAGGTACGACCGGAGCATGCGGTATGGGCAAAGGGGTGGATACACGCCCGCTGAGCAGGAGCGGCGCGAGCGTGTGCGGCTGCAGGCGGCCGAGTGGTTCGAGGCCGGGGAGCTGTCGGCCCGGCAGTGGCAGCGGCTGGATGCCGAGCTCAAGCGCGGGCCACTGGCCTGGGGCTATGTCGAGGATCAGTGCTGGACGCTGGGCCGGGTCACAACCCTGATCGGGCGGCTGTTCCACACCGGTTACACCGTCGAGGGGGTGGGCGAGCTGCTGCATCGCCACGGCCGGTCGGTGCAGGTGCCGGCCCGGCGCGCGATCGAGCGGGACGAGCAGGCCATCGCGCTGTGGAAGGCCGAGGTGTGGCCGGCGGCCAAGCCACCGCGGCGGACCTGGGTGCCTACCTGTGCTTCGAAGACGAAGCCGGGCAGGGACTGAGGCCGCCGAAGGGACGCACCTGGGCGCCGGTCGGTGCCCATCCGGTAGTGACGGTACGCGGCAGAGGTTCCGGCCGCATCAACATGGCCCGCGTCGTCTGCTACCGGGACGGCGAGCGGCCGCACCTGTTCTACAAGCTGCACGTCCGTGTCGGTGCTGGAGGAGTTCCCCCCGGGCCTTACGCGCGGGCCGGCGGCCTCATCGGCCTGGAGCACAGCGCCCTGGCAACCCTCGACGCCATCGCATCTTGGTGTGAGTAGTTGGCGTACAGGAAATCCCGGTGAGATTGATCTGGCTGAGGTCCGCCTGCTTCCAGGGGGCTTCAGGCTGGCGGGGTACGGCGCCCGCGCGCAGTTCCCGCAGGTCCGGGCTGTGGTTGTAGAGGGTGCCCGGGGAGATGCCCAGCAGTTTGGCGATCGAGGTGATCGAGCGGCCGGGGTCGGGCAGGAGGTCGCGAGCGGCGCGGATAACTTTTTCGGTGGGGACGCTGGGGCGTCCACCGACGCGGCCGCGGGCGCGGGCGGCGGCCAGTCCCTCGTTGGTGCCGATGACGATCAGCTCGCGGATGAACTCCGCGAGGGCGGCGAAGACGTGGAAGACGAGCCGGCCACCGGGGGTGGTGGTATCCAGGTTCTCGTGCAGCGAGGTGAAGCCGACGCCGCGGTCGCGTAGCTCGGCCACCATATTGATGAGGTCCTGGAGGCTGCGGCCGTAGCGGTCGAGCGAGGGGACGACGAGGGTGTCGCCGGGATCGAGGAAGGCGTGGCACGCTAGCCGTGGTTCGCTGCGCCGTAGCGCAACCCGTCATACAGGATCGTGGCGATGCGTAGCGCATCGTCCTTCCAGCCTTTGGCGCGCATCCCGCAGATGCCGCCGAGCGCGCGCAGGACGATGCGTCCGTTGATGCCGCTGCGGACGAGGTCGGCTGCAACGCCTGCGGCGAGGAGTTCGTCGAGGGCGCGGGCCATCTCGTCGCGCGCGTCGTCGAAGACCGGCGAATCGGTTGCCATGATGCTTTCCAGCGCCTCGCCCATCCCTCTGCCTACTGCCGCGTGCTCCACGAGCAGCAGCAGGAAGGTGCGCAGGGCTTCGTCCGGGGCGTGTTGCGCGAGCAGCCGGGCGGGGGTTGCGCAGAGCTCGGCGACTTCCTGGCGGTACACCTCCGCGACGAGCGCCTCGCGCGTTTCGAAGTGGCGGTACAGCGTGCCGACGGCCACACCGGCTCGGCGGGCGATCTCCTCCACATGGGCGTCGTCGTCGGCGAGGAACGCCTCACGCGCCGCGGCCAGGAGCGCTTCGCGGTTGCGGCGGGCATCGGCGCGCAGCGGACGTGATGACGGCAATGGTCCTCCATAAGGTGAGTCGGATTCCGTTTGTGTGTACAGTTTCCGGAGTCTGGTTCACCTTACTGAAGGAGTACGCCCATGACGATCGAGCACGAAGGGCTCGCCGGCCTGCGAGTGCTGGTGACCGGCGGTAGCCGAGGGCTCGGGGAGGCGACGGCTCGTCGCTTCGCCGTAGCCGGCGCCACCGTGCTGACGGCCGCGCGAACAGCGCCCCCGGAAGACTTGCCCGCCACCTTCATTCCCGCCGACCTGCGGTCCGAGGAGGGAGCAGCGGAACTCGGCCGACGAGTAGTGGACAGCGTCGGAGGCATCGACGTCCTGGTCAACAACGCCGGAGCCGCAACCGGACCGATGCCGACCCTGGAGCGGTCGGACGCGTCCTGGCTCGCCGACCTGGAGATGAACCTGCTCAGCGCGGTCCGGCTCGACCGGGCCCTGGTTCCCGGGATGGTCGAGCGTGGCTCCGGCGTCGTGGTGCACGTCTCCTCCATCGCCAGCCACCTCCCCCAGCCTGCCGAGGCGTCGTACGCGGCATCGAAGGCGGCGCTCAACGCCTACAGCCGCGAGTTGGCGACGGCGGTGGGCGAGCACGGCGTACGCGTGGTGTGCGTTCTGCCGGGCTTCGTCGTCACCGAGGGAGCGGTCGACCATCTTCAGCAGATGGCCGACAGCCAGGGCGTGGGCATCGACGATGTCAAGCAGCAGATCGTGGACCACCTGAAGGTGCCGATGGGGCGCCCCGGCGAACCCGAGGACGTCGCAGAGATGATCGCGTTCCTCGCTTCCGGCCGCGCCAAATGGCTCACCGGTACTCAGTTCCGGGTCGACGGCGGCATCATCCCCGTGGTTTGAGCCGCACCCCCATACGCGATTCGAGGAGAAACACCATGACCTTCAGCCTGACATCACTGATCGTGAACGCCGCGGACCTGGAGAGCGAGAGCTCGTTCTGGCACCGGCTGCTCGGCGGCTCGATCACGAGGACGGCAACGCACCACTTTCTGCAGATCGACGGCTTCCCCGTGATCGTGATCCAGCACGCTCCAGGGCATGTGCCGCCGCAGTGGCCCAACGGCGCCTCCCAGCAGATGCACTTCGACCTCGCTACGGACGACGTGGGCCCCGCGGACAAGCGGGTGCTCGACGCCGGTGGTCGACGGCTGCGGCCGACGGACGACGTCGTCGCCTCCGCCCAGCAGGGCTTCCGGGTGTACGCCAGCCCGGCCGGACATCCCTTCTGTCTCCGCTCGGCCTGACTCCGAAACCGAGCACGACCAACCGCGCCAGCGCTGTTTCGATGAACGGCACGACGGATCTGGTGCGCCGGCTGTCAGTCCTCGTCGTCCTCGACGGCCGCCGGGTCGCGGAAGGGGCGCAGGTCCTGTCCGGGGCCGCTGGCCCTGATGTTGAACAGGTAGCGGCCCAGGAAGTTGATGTGCCGGTCCTTGAGCGGAGAGAGACGGGCGACATCCTCATCCGTGATGTTGTGGTCCCCGGCGCGGAGTTGGGCGACAGCGGCGTCCAGGTAGCGGGTGTTCCACAGCACCACGGCCTTCAGAACCAAGCCGAGGGTGGCAAGCTGGTCCTCCTGCCCCTCGCGATACGCCTGGCGGATCTGGCCCCCGCCGCCGTGGCAGATCGCGCGGGCCAGGCGGTGGCGGGACTCCTGCACGGTCAGCTGCCGGTTCATCACCCGCCGGTAGGTGTCGTCGACAGGATCGACCAGGGCGAGCAGGTGCATGGTCTTGTCGATCCGGAGTCGGTCCTGAGCATGCACAGCAGACGGCCCAACTCGCGAGCGGCATCCGGGTCCCCGGCGGCAGTCGCGACCCGCAGTCTTGTGATCGTCTCCTCGGTGATCGCCATGGCCGCCATGCTAGTGCTAGCTGGATCGACATCATCCGACTGTACGTTCGAGGAACGCCGCCGTCGACATTCTTAACCCGCGCATCCGGACCGGATGGCTGCCAACCGGGTCCCGGCGGTCTCCTGACTCGAACCCCGACACCAAACCCTTTGTCAGCAGGCTCTGACATCAGCGGCGTCGCGGCAGCAGTATGCTGAGCGCCGCGATCGTCGCCCCGAGCCCGGCCGCGATGACGAAGACCCGGTCGTAGCCGGTGGCGGCGGTGGTCGGCGAGGACCCGGCGACCGTCGCGAGCACCGCCAGGCCGATCGACCCGCCCACTTGACCGGCGGTGTCGGCCAGGCCGCCGACGGTTCCCGCGTCGCCCTCGGGAAGTCGGCGGTCGCCGCGGCCATCAGGGTGGGGAAAGTCAGGCCGATGCCGACCGCGACGAGCAGCATCGGCCCGAGCACGCCGGCAGCGTAACCGCTGTCGGCGTGGGCCAGAGAGAACCACCCGAAACCCACCAGGAAGAAGGCGCCGGCCGCGGTGGAGTACGACGTGTTGCCCGGGGGCGGGCGGGAGGCCGGGGTCGTCGAGTGGATCGGCTACCGGGCGACGGCCGTGCTGCCGATCTTCCCGCCGATCGGCCCAGCGCCGGCCGCGCTGCCCTCGCCGTACGCGCCCGTCGGCGACGCGGCTCTGCCCGCCGTCACCGACGACACCTACACGTGGATCTGAGGATCAGGTGAGGATGCGCAGGTCGGTGACGGTGTACGACAGGGAGCCGCGGAAACCGATGCCGGTGCGGACGATCTTGAGGTCGGCCAGCTCCTCACCGGGCGCCGCCAGGAAGCTCAGCTGGCCGGAGCCGGTCCACGTGCCCGCCGTACGAGGGTCGTCCAGGATGGACATGGTGAGCTCGTGCACGGCCGGGTTGTCGTGCTGGCCCGCCGTCAGGCGCGGGAAGTGCCGCAGGTTGACGATCGGGCGGCCGAGCGCGGGCAGCGTGTTCGAGGTCTGCTGCAGGATGACCCGCGCCTCCGCCAGGCGGCGCCCGGCGGCGGAGAGGCTGGCGCCGAACTTCCCGCCCGGTCCCACGGCCGGCGTCGCCTTGCCGGGAACCTGGAACGCGCGGGTCTGGTGGACGGCGCCCATCTTCTTGGGGAAGCCCTGCACCCAGCCCCGCGCCAGCGACGAGTCGTTGTCGACGTAGATGTAGGGGCACCAGGCGACGGGAGTGTCCTGCCAGCGGGCGTCCATCAGGATCAGGAACTCGCTGTACAGGCTGCGCACCGGGTCGAGGTACTCCTCGTGCTCACCGGAGAACTGCCAGTCGATGAACAACGCGTACCCGTGTCCCGACGACGACGGATCCGGCGACAACCCGGTCGGCAGGGACGCCTCGGCCGCCTCGGCTGAGGTCCAGAACTCCACCCCGACGACGTCGCCCGCGTAGTTCCACGGGGGCGCGGCGGCCAGGTTCGCCACACCTCGAGGGCTGAGCGGAAGGGTGTAACCCCGCAGGCGTTCCTCCGTCACCTGCGCCGCCCCGTCGCCCGTCTCCGCGACCGCGGGCGAAGCCACCGCGGTCGCGGCGATGCCGGCGAGCCCGCCGGCGATCAGGCTCCGCCGGCCTATCTCGTTCTGCTCCACGAACGTTCCTTCACTGACTCGTCAATGACTGCGGTCCCCCGCAGGCGCGCAGGCCGGAGCTCGACGCGCGTCTGCGCAATCGGCTGCCTGCGCGCGGAGGTCATTGGAGCAGCAGGCGCATGCCCGCTTCCATGTCCTTTTACCGGTTCAGCCGAAGATCAGCCGGTACTCGACCTGTTCGATCGGGTGGCCGTCGCCGAAGTCGTGCGCGCGTACCGCGCCCGACTCCGTGAAGCCGTTCTTGGCGTAGAAACGGCGTGACTGAGGCGTGTCCCTCAGCGTCCACAGGTGGACACCGTCGAAGCCCGCCTCGCGCATCGCGCTCAAAGACGCTGTCATCAGGGCGCCCGCCACGCCGCTCCCCCACCCGTCCGGGTGACCGTAGAAACCGAAGAGCTCCGCCGAGCCCGGCCGCGCCGGCGAACGGCCGAAGAAGGAGAAGGCCAGCGGCCGCCCGTCGACCGCGGCCAGCATGACCGTGCCGTTTCCCTCGGGGCCCTTTCCCTCAAGGCCCTTTCCCTCAGGCCCCTTTCCCTCGGGGCCCCTTCGCTCGGGACCCTCGGCCAGGACGGCGTGCCATTTGCCGCGACGTTCCCGCACGGCCTCGGCGAAGAACTCCGGGGCGAAAAATCCTGCGTACGCGGATTTCCAGGACTCCGCGTGTATCTCACCCACGACGTCCCCGTCATCAGCGGACGCCGGGATTATGGTGATATTTCGGGTCACTCGGTCACCGTATCGCGGGCCTTCGGACGGCGATCATCCCCCGCTGGACCGCCGGCTCGCCCATCGTTCCTCCCGCGCCGCACGTCGTTTCTGGCCGATACCGCCCCTTTCCATGCGCGATGCCGTGCCATGATGTCGATAACCGTTTTCAATCCGGCAACCGGAGGCGGCGGTCGGCGTCGTCCGCCAGTCACGCGGCGGGAACATGGGCCTCACGGGGGCGGCCCATGATCCAGTCCGCGAAGGATCTTCCCGAATCCGGATTCACACGGTCACCTGTGCCGTATGCGAGCGGAGAGCACCATGCGAAGACGACTTTTGATCACGTTGATGGCCGTCCTGACGGCGCTGCTACCGGGGTGCGGCGGGCAGGAGGCGGGGCCGGAAACGGCGCAGCTGACCCTGGCGGCGCCGCGTGACCTCGTCGCGGGCCCGGAGGATCCGTACTACGTCCACCAGACCTTACGGGTGTGGGAGCCGCTGGTCACGGTGGACGACCGGCTGCGGCCGGTCCCGGCGCTGGCCGCGTCGTGGAGCGCCGCCGATGAGGGGCGGCGGTGGACGTTCACGCTGCGCGAGGGCGTGCGCTTCAGCGACGGCACCCCGCTGACGGCCGAATCGGTGGTCGCCAACGTCGAGCGGTTCCTGCGGATCGCGCCCCGCCAGTCGGCCTTCTTCAGCCTCGACGCCGGCGTGGAGGCGGCCTACGGCAAGGTCGAGGACGTCCGCGCCGAGGCGGGCGCGGTGGTGTTCACGCTGGAGGAGCCGGTGGCCGACCTGCCGGCCAGGCTGGCGGGGTTCTTCAGCATGGTGCAGTCGCCGAAGGCGTTCACCGCCTCGGGCGGCTTCGCCGGCCGGCCGGTGGGCACGGGGCCGTACACGCTGGCCGAGTGGGTGAAGGGGCAGCGGGCCGTGCTGACGGCCAACCCGCACTACCACGGCGCGGCGCCCGCGTACGAGAAGGTCGTGGTCAGGGTGATCCCGGACGCCAACGCCCGGGTGGCCGCGTTACGCGCCGGCGAGGTGGACGGGCTGATCGACAAGGGGGCGCTGCTGCCCGCGCAGGCGCCGGCGATCGCCGCCGACGACGCCTTCCGGGTGCTGCGCAGCCCGTCGGTGCTGACGCACTACCTGACCTTCAACGCCTCGCGGCGGCCGTTCTCCGACCCTCGCCTGCGCGAGGCGGCCGACCTGGCGATCGACCGCCAGGCGATCGCCGACACGCTGCTCGCCGGCACGGCCGCCCCGGGCGCGGCCTTCCTGTCGCCGGTCTTCGGCGACCTCGCCGCTCCCGGCGTCACCGCCGCGTACGATCCCGGCGGGGCACGCGCGCTGGTGGCCGAGGCGGGGGCGCCGTCCGCGCCGGTCACGATCCTGATCTCCTCCGCCGAGACCGGGCAGTTCCCGTACGCCGACATCGCCGAGGTGTTGCGCGCGGCGCTGGAGCAGGCGGGCATCCCGGCGAAGATGACCGTGGCCGAGGCCACCAAGGCCGTGATGGAGTCGGGCGACTACGACGTCTTCCTCAGCGCGTACAGCGTGCCGAACGGCGACGCCGACTACCTGTTCCGCCGGTTCCTGCACTCCGACGCGCCATGGAACGTCGAACGCCGGCTGGGCTACCGCAGCGCCGAGTTCGACCGGCTGGTCGACCGGGCCGCGACGGAGACGGACACCGCCGCCCGGCGTGACCTCTACCACCGGATCCAGGGGCTGCTCGCCGCCGACCGCCCGATGATCCCGCTGGCGTACCAGGACAATCCCATCGTGACGACCGCCGCGGTCGGCGGGGTGCGGCAGAGCGTGGCGTACGTGGTCGACCTGGGTGCGCTGGCGCCCTCGACGTGACGGCCGTGGTGGTGCGGCGCGGCGCCGAGCTGCTGTTCGCGCTGCTGGTGCTGTCGCTGCTGGTCTTCCTGCTCACCGCGCTGGCGCCGGGCGACCCGGCCGAGGAGATCCTGCGCCGCGGCGGCGTCCAGCCGACGCCGGAGAGCGTGGCGGCGCTGCGTGCCGAGCTGGGGCTCGACCGGCCGTTGTTCGACCGGTACCTGAGCTGGCTGGGCGACGTGCTCCGCGGTGACCTCGGGCGTTCCTACGCCGACCGGTCGCCGGTGGCGGGCGAGATCGCCGCGCGGCTGCCGGCGACGCTGCGGCTGGCAGGGGCGGCGGCGCTGGTCGCGGGCGGGCTCGCCGTGCTCGCCGCGCTCATGGCCGTCCTGCGGCCGGGCTCGCCGGTCAGCCGCGCCGTCGCTCTCGTGACGGTCGCGGTCTCCGGCGTGCCGCCGTACGTGGTGGGGATCGTGCTGATCAGCGTGGTGGCCGTCGGCCTGCGCGCCCTGCCCACGGGCGGCGGCGACGGTCCCGGCGCGGTGGTGCTGCCCGCCGTCACGCTGGGCCTGGCGGGCGCCGCGACGCTGCTGCGGCTGCTGCGCGCGGACCTCGCGCACGCCGTACGGCTGCCGTTCGTCAAGCTGGCCGCGGCCAAGGGGTTGCGGCGGCGGCGCACGATCGTCGTGCACGCGCTGCGGGTGGCCGCGCCGAACGCGATCACCGCGGCCGGGGTGATGCTCGCCGAGCTGCTGACCGGCGCGGTGGTGGTGGAGACGCTGTTCTCCTGGCCGGGCGTGGGGCAGCTGGCGGTGACGGCGATCAGGCAGCGGGATCTGCCCGTCGTGCAGGCGTACGTGCTGGTCACCGCGGTCGCGGCGGTGCTGCTGCTGGCGCTGGCCGAGCTCTGCCTGGCGGCCTGCGATCCGCGGGTGCGTCGCCGGTGAGGCGGCATACCGGGGTCGCGGCGGGTGCCTCGCCGGCGAGAGGGCGCGCCGGGGTCGCGATGCTCGCGGCGGTCGTGCTGTTCTGCCTGGTCACGCCGGTGGTGTCGGCGTACGATCCGCACCTGCCCGACCTGCGGCGGGCGCTGCTGCCGCCGGGGCCGGCCCACTGGCTGGGCACCGACCAGCTCGGCCGTGACCTGCTCACCAGGACCGCCGCGGCCGGACGTACATCGCTGCTGGTCGCCCTGGCCGTCACGACGATCACCACGGCCCTCGGCGCGGCGCTCGGGACGGCGGCGGGCCTGGCCGGGGGGACGGCCGAGCGGCTGCTGCGCTTCGCCGCCACCGTGGCGCTCGCCCTGCCCGGCCTCACCCTGGCGCTCGCGCTGGCGGGCGCGCTCACCCCGGGGTACGGCACCGTGCTGGCCGCGCTCGTGCCGCTCGGCTGGGTGAGCTGCGCTCTCGTCGCCGCCACGGCGACCCGGGGGGCGGCCTCGGCCGACCACGTGCTGGCGTCGCGGGCCATCGGCGCGTCGGCGGGCTACCTGCTGCGGCGCGTCATCGGCCCGCACATCGCGGGGACCGTCCTGACCGTCGCCACCGCCGACTTCGCCAGGGCGCTCATCGCCGTGACCTCACTGAGCTTCCTCGGCGTCGGGCTCCCTCCCCCGGAGACCGACTGGGGCGGCATGGTGAGCGAGGCCACGCCGCTGCTGGTGACCGCACCCCGCCTCGCGCTCGTGCCCGCCCTCGCGCTGGCCCTCACCGGTCTGGCCCTCGCGCTCGTCGTGGACGCCCGCCATGGCCGGCCCGGCCAGGAGGCTTGACCGGGATTCGGGCGTGAGACGGGCGCGCCCGTGATGTGATGACCAGCCATGAACACGGCGACGACGAAACGGAGGAGGCGGCGCGTGCTGATCGCGGCCGTGCTCGCCCTCGTCCTGGGCGCGACGGGCCTGTATCGGCTCATGAACGCGCGGTCCTTCCAGCTGGCCGGAGAGCTGACCCACCGCGTGCCGACCGCGGAGAAGGTCGTCGCCCTGACGTTCGACGACGGCCCCGGCGAGCAGACCGGCGAGATCATCGCCACGCTCGCCGAGCAGCGGGTGCGCGCCACGTTCTACGTCAACGGCGCACAGGTCGCGGCCCGGCCGCAGGACGCGAAGGCCCTGGTCGCCGCGGGTCACGAGCTCGGCAACCACACGTACTCGCACCGGCGGATGGTGTTCGTCACCTCGTCCACGGTGGCCGAGGAGGTCGAGCGGACGGACGCGGCCATCCGCTCGGCGGGTCAGCGCGGCGACATCACGTTCCGGCCGCCGACCGGCAAGAAGCTGCTGGCGCTGCCGCTGTATCTGGCCCGCACCCAGCGGCACACGGTCATGTGGGACGTGGAGGCCGACTCCGGCACGACCCCCACCGCCGCGGAGATCGTCGCGGCCGTGCGCGAGCAGACCCGGCCGGGCTCGATCATCCTGCTCCACCCCTGGTTCGGCGGGGGCGCGAACACCCGGGCCGCCCTGCCGGGCCTGGTGGCCGGCCTGCGCGAGCAGGGCTACCGGTTCGTGACCGTCTCGGAGCTGCTCGCCCTGCGCGACCGCTAGGGAGTGAGGGACTCCTCCCCCGCGAAGGGCCGTGCGCTTCTCGGCGCTTCGGGGGCGCAGAGTGCGCCCAGCACGAGGATGGCGGTGAGGACTCCGGTGACGACGACGGCGGTGCGGAAGCGCACGGGACCTCCTGGAAGGCGTTCCAACGACGCCCCATCTCACCCACCTCCGCCGGCCGCGGGCCGGCACATGTCACCAATGGAAGTCATATCGTTACCTACAGCGACATTGACCGCAGTGGGCGCGGGATCGTCAATCGCCGGGCGGTCAGATGAGCCGGCGTTCCGGCGCGACGGCGGCACGGGGGTCCACCCCGACCTTGGCGAAGACGTGCGGGCACTCGACTTCGCTCACCGTCGTACGGTCGGCGTTTGCGGCGCGCGCGTCCGTGCGGCATCACCCGATCGTGCCCGCGCCGCTCCCCGTGCGGAGAATGCCCGAACTGCCAGAAAAAAGGGACTTTGGTCCCTACCGGGCACGGGGCCGGTAGGGAAACGTGGGCGCGTGCTCCACCTCTGGAGCGCCAGGCGGAGCAGGCAGGCATGCGGCTCCAGCGTCGCCGTGCGCATCCGCCCCTGGCAGGTCGCCGCTTTTCACGTCTCTGCAGACAGGAACGTTGGGACCCCATGGAGAACGGCACGGTGCTGGCCGTCTTGTCGGCGGCCGAGCGTGGACAGGTGTTGCTCGCCCTCTTGGAAGCGCATCCCGATCTGGTCCCCGAGGCGGAGGAGATCGGCCGGCGGATGCTCGGCAGCGGCGACTGGACGGCGGTGGCGCAGGACGTCTCCGCCGCCCTGCGCGGCCTGCGCCTGAGCGACCTCGCCGAACGCGCGGGGCCGCAGTGGGGCGGCGGGTACGTCGACCTGCGCGTCGCGGCCTGGGAACTGCTCGACGAGGTGATGCGCCCCTACCGGGAGGATCTGGCCCGCCGGGTGCGGGCGGGAGCGTCCCAGGCGGCTCTGGAGATCGGCTTGGGGCTGCTCGCCGGCCTGTACGCATGCCGCGAGGACCGGGCCTGCGAGCCGGCGCTGGTCCAGGCGGGCATGCCCGACGTCATCGACTTCCAGGCCGACCGCCTGCGCAGGACGCTGAAGGAGCACCGGCTGGAGGTCCCCGGCGACTGGCTGGGCGAGCACTGCGCGAAGTGGTCCTGAGCCGGCCTCACGCGTCCCGTACGACGCCGCCCAGGACGGAGCTCACGTATCCGCGGACGGCCGCGGCCTCCGGCGGCGTGCCGTCCCGGCCGGAGAACAGCAGGTGCCCCGTCCCGACCAGGGTGAGGGCCAGCGTGTCGACGTCGGCGCCGGGCGCGAGGCGGCCCCGATCGCGCTCGGCGGCGAGGTAGGAGGCGAACGCGGCGGCGGCCTCCGTGAGCACGGGGATCCCCGTCGGCCAGGTCTGGCGCAGCCGGGCGCGCAGGCCGTCGCGGAAGGTGAGCAGGCCGACGATGGACAGCTCGACCGGCCCGAACAGATCGGTCAGGGCGTCGGCGAGGTGGCCGGCGACGGAGCCGGTGCCGGCCGAGTCGCGCAGCGCGGCCTCCAGGTGGGCGATCCGGGCGGCCCGGTCGCGTACGAGCTCGGCCAGGAACGAGTCGAAATCGGCGAAGTGCTTGTGCAGCACGCCCTTCGCGACCCCCGCCTCGGTGGTGACCGCGCGGCTGGTCAGCGCGCTCGGCCCGTCGCGGAGCAGGACGCGCTCGGCTGCGGCGAACAACTGCTCGCGTACGTCACGGAGGGCCACCCCTGTCGGCACCGTGCATCGCTCCTTCGTTGACGAGTGGGCGCACGCCCACTTAAAGTGGGCGCATGCCCACTATACCTTCGGGGACCGACCCCCATCAGCAGCGGCAGATGGCCGAGTCGTTCGGCGTGGACGCCGAGCGCTACGACCGGGCCCGCCCCTCCTACCC
>NZ_SMKQ01000189.1 GCF_004348995.1 Nonomuraea terrae | reverse complement strand
GTGATGGGGTGGGGGCGGGGTCGGGCGGTCGTCACGATCACCGGGTCGCCTTGTTGAAGATCGTCACCAGCTCGTCGGCATACGAGTCGAGGTTGATGCCGTCGGAGGAGCCCTTCAACTGATGGGCGCCGTCGATGGCCTGCAAGATCGCCAGCGCCATGGCCGAGGAGGAGAACGGGCGGAAGCAACCGCTCTGCTGGCCCCATTCGAGGATGCGTGTCAGGCCATCGAGGCGTGGCTGCGCAGCGCTCGCTTCGGGCTTGGCGGTAAGGCTCTGGGTCCTGGCATGCACGACGATGCTCAGGACGGCGGCCATGTCCTGCCGGTGCTCGCCGATGAAGGCGAGGTTGCCCCGGATGAAGGATTCCAGCATGTCAGGGGGCGTCTTCGCCTCGGCGATCTTGGCTGTCATGTAGTCGGCCGCGCGGGTGTAGACCGAGGTCAGCACCTCGGTCACGAGCTCGTCCCGCCCGGCGAAGTGGTAGGAGATCAGGCTGCGGCTGATCCCCGCCCGGCGGGCGATCTCTTCGAACGATGCCTTGGCGTACCCGATGTCGGCGATCGTCTCGATCGCGTACCGCACGATCTGTGCGCGGCGGGCCGTCTCAGTGAACGTGCGCCCTTTCTGACCGGATGGTCGACTCTTTGACGGCATGGCCAAAACACTAGCAAAGATGTCAGCATGGGTCTCATGGAGCTGGCGCTGGAATTAGACGAGTTACGGATGTCCTTCGCCGATCGCACCGTGGTCCATGGACTCGGGTTGCAGGTGCCGAGCGGCACGTTCTTCGGGCTGGTGGGGCCGAACGGCGCGGGCAAGACGACGTCGCTGTCCATGGCGACAGGTCTGCTGCGGCCGGACGCGGGCACCGTGCGCGTCTTCGGGGTCGACCTCTGGCGCGATCCCGCGCGTGCCAAGGCGATGCTGGGGGTGCTTCCCGACGATCTGGCGCTGCCTGAGCGCCTGACCGGGCGTGAGGTGCTGACCTATCTCGGCCTGCTGTACGGGCTGACCGAGCAGGTCGTGGCCGAGCGGGCACAAGAACTGCTCGTGCTGCTGGGCCTGCTGGAGGCCGAACGCACACCGGTGGCAGGCTACTCGGCGGGCATGCGCAAGAAGATCGGGCTGGCGACGGCGCTCCTGCACGGACCCCGTCTGCTCGTACTCGACGAGCCCTTCGAGGCCGTCGACCCGATATCCGCCGCGACGATCAGGACGATCCTGCGGCGTTTCGTCGACACCGGCGGCTCGGTGGTGGTGTCGAGTCACGAGATGGCTCTGGTCGAGCGGTTGTGCGAGCACGTGGCGGTCATCGTCGACGGAAGGGTCGCCGCCGCGGGCCCGCTGCAGGAGGTACGCGGTGCGGGCAGCCTTGATGAGGCCTTCATCCGCCTGTCCGGCGCCGAGAACACGGTGACGGAAGGGCTGTCGTGGCTGTCGTCCTGACCCGCATGCGGCTGGTGCTGCTGTGGCGCACCACGAACGTCCTGCTGATCGTCGGCGTGACGATGGGGCTCCTGCTCGCGCTGGCCACCTTGATCTTCGGAGTTTCCGCGGACATCCTCGCCGTGGCGTTCGCCGGGTGGACGATCGGCTGGCTGCTCGGGCCGCTGTTCACCGGAGGCGGCGATGGCGGCCTGCGCCCCGAGTACTTCACCCGGCTGCCGATGACAGCGCGCGAGCTCGCGACCGGGTTGCTGGCCGCCGCGTTCGCGGGCCCTGGAGCGGTGATCACCGCTGTGGCGTTCGCCTCACTGGTCGTCTTCGGCGCCCGTCACGGCGTGCCCGCCGGACTGGTCGCGGTGCCCGCCGCCGCCGCGCAGGTCGTGCTGGTGATCCTCGCCTCGCGGGTGGTCGTGGGCCTGCTCGGCGAGGTGATGCGCACCAGGCTCGGCGCCGCGCTCGTGGCGCTGCCGTGGGCGGCGGCCGTCGCCGCGGCGTCCAACATCGGCATCGTCGCGATCGCACTCACCCGCTATGACCTGCACGTGACCGACTGGCTGCTGTTCCTGCCGTCGAGCTGGGGAATCGTCGCGGTGCAGGCCGCCGCCGACTCCGACTGGGCGCTGTGCCTCACCGCCCTGATCGGTCTCGTGGTCCTGATCGTCGCGCTGCTGGCCGCCTGGGCGAGGCTGCTCGATCGGCGCGTGAGCGGCGTTCTCGCACGCCGGACGCGGCACCCGTCCGGCGACGGGCTCTTGGTACGGCACCTGCCCGCGACCCCGCTCGGCGCGGTCATGGCCAAGGAGTTGCGCAACTGGTCACGGGACACGCTGCGCTCCTACAACTGGTACTTCGCGATCGCGTTCGGCCTGTTCATGTGCCTGATGCCGCTGGTCGTCGATCTCACCTGGTACCTGCCGTGGACCGGCGCCGTGGTGACCTGGATGGCGGCGGCCGGCGCCGCGACGCTCTTCAGCACCGACGGCACCGCCCTGTGGCTGACCCTGATGCGCCCCGGCGCGGAGCGGGCGGACGTGCGAGGCCGCCAGTTCGCCTGGCTGCTGAAGGTGGCTCCGCTGACCGTCACATTCACCATCGCGGGGACCGGCCTGTCCGGGCTCACTTGGGCCTGGCCCGGCGCGCTGGCCCTGCAGGCCGTCGCGCTCGGAGCCGGCGCCGGCCTGATGGTGCTGCTGTCGGTGATGGCGCCGATTCGCATGCCGGACGCGCATCGCCGTACCGGCAACGCCGCTGTCGACGGCCCGAACATCGTCGGGCTGGTCTGGGCGATGATCGGCCTCATCGCCGTATGCGCACTGCCGTCGGCCGCCGTCGTCGTCGCGGGCCTCGTCCTCGACATGATCGCGTTGCAGTGGGCCGGGGTGGCACTCGCCGCCGTGACCGGAGCCGGCTACGCGTGGCTGTTCGGCCGGATCGCCTACCGCCGGCTGCAGACAGCGGGCCCGGAACTACTGCTCCGGTTGCGAACCGGCCACTCCGCCGTGGCCCGGCAACGCGCGGCCCCGGTGCCGGGCCAAGGACGCCGCAGGCTCGTGATCGGCCTCTGTCTGGGGATCGCCTGGTCACCGCTGTTGTCCGCGACGTTGTCTCTCATCAGCCTGGCGACCCGGACGCCAAGCCGCACCTTCTGGACGTTCCCGCTCTGGCTTGCGCCCGCGTTCCGCGTTCCCACCGTCATCGCTCTCGTCGCGCTCTCACTGCTGCTGTACGCGATTGCGGTCCGCACGCTGATGGCGCTCGTACGTACGCGCGCCGTGCCGGCGGTCCCGCCCCGCTGAGCGGTCACCTTGCGGCAATTCGAGAGCCGGCCCTTCCGGAGATCATCGGCGCGCGATACTGGAGGGCAACGCGAGCGTCCCCTCCGCGGCTCTCTCCTACTCGAGGTGGCAATATGTCCGGCGACACGATGGAAGCGCCCGTACGACCTGATCGGACCGACGGGAACGCCCCTGCCTTCGCCGACCGCCTCGCCGAGACACTGGCACGGGGATATCGGCAGGCCTTGATCGTGTGGCTCGCGCGGCGGGTGGCCGTGCTCCTGTCGCGTACGAGGACCAACTGGTTCACCGCGAGCGTGTCCGTGCTGGCGATGGCCTCCTGGCCGTACCTCGTGGACCTGGTGCTCGTGTTCGTCGCGCCCGACCAGGCGTTCCACAACACGCGGACCACCCTGTACACCGTGGCGGCCACGCTCGTCTGCGTGACCGCGCTCGCCCTCGCCTGGGGCGCCTGGAAGCACGCCGAGAAGCTCGTGGCCCCGCTCGCCGATCTGGTCGCCGACTCGCCGGAGAGGGAGGACCTGATCCTCTGGCTCGACCGGCGGCTGAGGCTGCGCCGGCAACTGCTGTGCGCGTTCGCGGGGGTCGTCGTCTCGGCGCCGATCCTGGTGCTCACCGCCGTCCAACCTGGCGACGTCATCGAGCCGAACGCGGCCGTGTACGTGCACACCTGCTGGCTCGGTTTCCTGGGCGGCATCACGCTCTACTGGCTCATCACGGTGGCCGACCTGCCGTTGCGCCTGCGCAAGTACACCGGCCTGCGGCTGGCGTGGATCGACCCCGCCCGTACGTTCGCGATCGTGCGGTTGTGCCACTGCTACGCGCTGGTCTCCGTTGCCATGGCGCTGGGCGTCGTCACCATCGAGGCGGCCGCGATCGTGCTGGGCTACCAGAATCCTGGGCCGTACCTCCATGCCTTCCTCCTCGGTTTCCCGGTGGTGGCCGCCGGCATCGCGCTGTACGTGGGCGTCCAGCCGTACGTGACTCTCTCGCGCATGGTCCGCCGCCACCTCGACGAGGTCATCTCACCGCTGATGGCGCCGACTGACACCCCGTCCGACGCGCTCACCCGTCACGGCGATTCCGAGGCCGACGTCACGGCGTACACCTATTTCGCCGCGCTGCGGACGCTGCCGATCAGAACGTCGGCGATCCTGCAGTACGTCGCCGGCATCCTGGCCTCACTGATCGTCTACTTCGTGCAGCAGAGCATCTCCTGAGGCTCGTCCGTCCTGGTCGGCCCTCTCGCGGGGACCGCATGACCATTGCTCCAGACTTGGGCGGATGGAGACGGCGGACGTACAGGCGCGGCTACGACGCCCCCGCCTTCTGCGGGATGCCGTACGGGAGTCAGGCCGGCATCCGGCGCGGTTGGCGACGCACGCGGCGATGGTGTTGGCCGCCGCGTTGCGGGCCGCGGTGCGGCGCTCCAGTGCCCTGCTGCCACTCGCCATGGCAGGGCTGGTGACAGCGGCGCTGATCGCGGCCGCGGGGCTCGGGGTGGCCCGGCTGAGCGGTCGCCTGTGGCCGGCGATCGTGATCACGGCTGTCCCGGCGCTCGTCGTGCTGCCGGCGCTGCTGGCCGTGCCCGCCGTCGTCCTGGAGCGGCGTACGGCGTGGAACGCGCTCCACCCCGCCCGCCTGCTGCTCTCCGAGAACCGGTGGCGCGGCACGTTCACGCTGACCGTCGGCGCGGCCGTGGTCCCCGCGGCAGCCGCGTTGTCGCTGTACGGGCTCGTCGACCTGCTGCCGACGAGCCTCGCGCCCGTGGTCATCGGCATCGGCGGCGAGCCACCGGCCAGAGCCCCGACCGCCACGGCCGAGCCGATCACCAGGTGCTCGGACGGCGCGGTCCTCCGGAGTCGGTGGCGCGGAAGCCACGTCATACCCGGGTCGCACTTCTGTGGCGCGGACTACGACGGCACGGGCAGATCAGGTTCCTCCGCAGTGCCGATGGAAGCGCTCCGACGAGAGATGAGGATGTGAAGCGTTCTTGATCTCTCGAGGAGGGGGCTGTGCCCATGCGTGTTCGGTGGAGAGCGGGACTGCTCGCGTGCCTGATGGCGGGCGTGCTGGGGGTGGCGGCGCCGTCCCAGGCCGGCGTGGTGTCGGCGGTGACCGACCAGCGCGCTCTGGTCCAGGAGGCGCTGGACGCGATGGTGGCGGCCGGTGCTCCCGGCGTGCTGGCGCGCGTCGACGACCCGCACGGCCACTGGATCGCCACCAGCGGCGTCGCCGACCTCCGGACGGGCGAGGCCGTGCCGCGCAACGCGCGGTTCCGGGTGGCGAGCCTCACCAAGTCCGTGATCGCCACGATCGTGCTGCAACTCGCCGAAGAGCACCGACTCAGCCTGGACCGGCCGGTGGGCGCGTGGCTGCCCGGCATCGTCGCGGGAGCCGACCGCATCACCGTACGGCAGTTGCTGAACCACACCAGCGGACTGGCGGACTACGTCGCCCACCCCGAGTTCAAGGACGCCATGGTGTACGGCGGGCGCACGTACCGGCCGGAGCAGCTCATCGGGTACGCCGAGGAACTGGGCCCGGTGAGCGAGCCGGGGCAGAGGTTCGCCTACTCCAACGCCGGTTACATCGTCCTCGGCCTCCTGGTGGAACGGGTCACCGGTGACCGCCTGGAAACCGAGATGTCCCGGCGGGTCCTGCGGCCCGCGGGGATGAGCCACTCGTACCTCCCGCTGACCGAGCCTGCCATCCGGGGGCCGCACGCCACCGGCTACTACCTGCCCACCGGTGTCGATCCCGGCGCGCCCGGGGCGCTGCGGCCGATCACCGAGCTGAACCCGTCGTTCGCGTGGGCCGCGTACGGGCTGGTGTCCGACGCGCGGGACATCAACCGCTTCTACCACGCGCTGTTCGGCGGACGGCTGGTCGGCGAGGGTTCGCTGCGCCAGATGCGGGAGGGGGTGGGGACGCCGCAGGCACCCGTCTTTCCGTACTACGGGCTCGGGCTGGAAGCTGCCGGGCTGACCTGCGGTGTGACGTGGGGAGGCACCGGCTCCATCCCCGGGTACCAGACGATGGCGTTCGCCGACCGGTCGGGCACGCGCCGGATGACGCTGTCGATGAACGTACAGCGTCGTGACCCGGCGGTGGCCCCGCTCCTCATGGCCGGCGTCGACGCGCTCAACCGGTACTTCTGCGGCACCTCTTACTCGGTGCCCCGATGACGCGATCGGCGCCGGCGGCCACTGAGCGGCCAGGTTGTTCGACGCGCGCGGCATATCCGGGGGCGTGAGCTCGATCGTGCGCCTGCGTGGTCCGGTTCACCCCCGCCTGCGGGCCTTGATGATCTATGTTGGTGCCCTGGCAGAGGGACCGACGAGGAGGCTCCGATGGGCGAAGAACCTCAGGAGAAAGACGCAGCGGCGCTGGTCGCACGGATCGACACCTCCGTCCCGCACCCGGCTCGGGTGTGGAACTACTGGCTGGGAGGCAAGGACAACTACGCGCCCGACCGCGAGGTCGGCGAAGAGATCGTGAAGGTCATGCCGGACCTGCCGGTCAACGCGCGCGCCGAGCGGGAGTTCATCGGCCGCGCCGTACGTCACCTGGCCGCCGAATGCGGCATCGACCAGTTCCTGGACGTCGGCACGGGCATCCCGGCGGCCGACAACACCCACGAGGTGGCGCAGCGGGTCAACCCCGGGGCGCGGATCGTCTACGTCGACAACGACCCGATCGTGCTGGCCCACGCGCGGGCGCTGCTGACGAGCACGCCCGAGGGGGCCAGCGACTACGTCGACGCCGACCTGCGGGAGCCCGCCGCCATCGTGCAGGCGGCCGCGCGGACGCTGGACCTGTCCCGTCCGACCGCGTTGATGCTGTTGGGGGTGCTGGAGTTCGTCCCCGACGCCGAGCAGGCGCACTCCAGCGTGCGTACACTCCTGGACGCGTTGCCGTCCGGCAGCTACCTGGCGATCGCGCACAGCGTGCGGAGCCCTTCGATGGAGGACGCCGCCGCCCAGTGGAACGCCAGCGGCGCCACCCCGCTCACCTTGCGCACCTCCGAGCAGTTGGGGGCCTTCTTCGACGGGCTGGACCTGGTGGAGCCGGGTCTGGTGTCGCTGCCGCGGTGGCGGCCCGAGGCCGACACCAGCTACCAGGACCGCGAGGTGTTCCAGTACGGCGCCGTGGGCCGCAAGCGGTAGCAGCCCGCGCGTGGGCAGCAGGTCGTCCGTTTTCCCGCCGGACGACCTTTGCAGTTTGTCGAATGGCGAGTCCGGATTTTTCAACATTCGTTCGATGACACTTCACCGCACCCTACCTACGCTCATCGAAACGATCAGAGCGCTTGTGGGTCGGAGGCGTTGAATGAGGTTCTCCAGAACGGTCTCTGTCTTATCGGTCACCGCCGTGATAACAGCGTTGGGAATGGGCACACCGTCGTCGGCGGAGGTGCAACCGGCCGGCATTTCGGTCGAGAACGGCGTGACACAACCGGTGTACAACTACTCCGACGCGATTCAGGAAGTCGTCTACGTCGAAACTCCGATGGACAGCGACGGCGACGGAAGCAATGACCTGATCGCCATGGACATCATCCGCCCCCGCGAAACCGAGTCGGGCGTGAAGATCCCCACCATCATGGAGGCGAGCCCCTACTACGGCCGCTCGTCCCAGCCGCCGCCGGACCGCACACGCGGCTTCCCCGGCTGGTGGGACGAGTACTTCGTGCCGCGCGGGTACGCCGTCGCCCAGGTCGAGATGCAGGGCACGGGCCGGTCCTTCGGCTGCCCGACCACTGGCGGCCCCGAGGACACCATCAGCATCAAGGCCGCGGTCGACTGGCTCAACGGCCGGGCGCGCGGCTTCCACGCCGACGGCAGCGCGGCCGTCGCCGACTGGAGCACCGGGAACGTCGGCATGCAGGGCGTCTCCTACGTCGGCACCCTGCCCAACGCCGTCGCCACCGAAGGGGTCCCGGGCCTGCGCACCGTCGTGCCGATCGCGGCGATCTCCAACTGGTACAGCTACGCCAACGACCAGGGCATCGCCTGGGCCAGCTGGGGCACCCGGTACACCGAATACCTGGCCAACTACGTCTCGGTCGGCCGGAGCGCCCCCGGCTCGGCGTCGGCGGAGGCGTGCGAGGCGCGCATCGACGCGCTCGGCGACGCCGAGCAGGCCAGTGACAGCGACTTCACCCCGTTCTGGCAGGAACGCGACTACATCCCCGCCGCGAACAAGATCAAGACCGGCGACACCTCCGTGTTCATGGTCCACGGCATGACGGACTACAACGTCAAGACCATGCACTTCGCGAACCTCTGGTACGAGGTCGCCAAGCGTCAGATGCCGCGCAAGATCTGGATCCACCGCGGCGCCCACTCCAACCCCACGAGCTTCCGCAACGCCGAATGGCAGAGCGTGATGCACCGGTGGATGGACCACTGGCTGTACGACATCGACAACGGCGTCATGGACGAGCCGATGGCGGACATCCAGCGCCCCGACGGCTCGTGGGAGACGCATTCGAGCTGGCCGGACGCGAGCACGTCCCCGGTGAGCCTGTCGTTCGGCCCGGCCACCGGCGAGGTCGCCGGCACCCTGTCGCCCGACGCGCCCACCGGCAACCCGACGCAGAGTTTCGTCGACCAGATCGAGTCCCAGGCCGTCAAGGTCGGAGACCCGTCCGAGGCCCGTCCGGGCCGGCTGGTCTACGTCACCCCGCCGCTGACCGAGGAGCTGCGGCTGTCCGGCACACCGAGCCTCGATGTCCGGATGTCCACCAACGCGACGGGCTCGCTGCTGTCCGCGATGGTGGTCGACTACGGCGAGGGCACGTCCGTCACCGTGGCCGGCAAGGAGCCGCTGGAGCTGGTGCAGGAGCCGTGCCAGCCGGAGGACCTGGTCAACCTCACCGGCTGCGCGACGCCCATGGAGGTCACCGAGGCCATCACGCCGCAGCGGGTGCTCGCCTGGGGGCACGTGAACGTGCAGAACATGCCGGACCTGCGGCGGAGCGACGAGCTCACCCCCGGCAAGAAGTACCAGGTGCGGTGGAACACCCTGCCGACCGAGCATGTCATCCCCGCCGGTCACCGCATCGGGCTGGTGCTGACCGGTAACTACAACGCCGACCCGGGCCAGGTGCGCCCGGCCCGCGACCAGGTGTCGGTCGGCAGCGAGATCACGATCGACCTGCACGGCAGCAAGCTCAGCCTCCCCGTCGTCGACGGAACCGACGGCCTGCGCTTCTGACGGAGACGCCCCTGTGCCCCGGCGACCGCACCCGGCCGCCGGGGCCACCCCCTGTGACCGACCCGAAAGACCTGACCTGCAGCCGGACGGCCGCGCCGTGGAGACGTTGTGGAAGCTCGCCGGAGACAGTGTCACGGCAGGCCGCGGCGGCGTTGCGCGGAGCCGTCTGACACTCCAGGACCACTTTCGGTTAATAGAGGATTGACGTGCATACGGTATTGCGTATACGAGTGATCAAGCGCATCTCGTAGTCGAGAATGCCGCTCCTGAGGTCGTTCGACAGAGAGGGAGCCCATGAGGCGCAAGGGCCGATTACTGCCCCTGACCGTCACCCTGCTCGTCCTGCTCGGTGTGAGCCCCGGCCAGGGGCTCGCCCAGCAGCAACCCGGCTCGCCGACCCCGTTCGGCAAACCGAACGCCGCCACCCCCAACCCCGGCGTCGACAACACCGCGGTGCCGGCCACCCGCCCGGTCGGTTACCTGGACCAGACCCGCTCCGAGGTGCTGGCCCGCAACGGCATCGCCGCCACCAGCAACCCGCTCGCCACCGCCGCCGCCGAACGCATCCTGCTCCAGGGCGGGAACGCGATCGACGCCGCCGTCGCCGCGTCGGCGACCCTGGGCGTCGTCGAGCCGATGAGCACCGGCATGGGCGGCGACCTCTTCGCGATCGTCTGGTCGGCGAAGGACAAGAAGCTCTACTCGCTCGCGTCGAGCGGATGGGCGCCCAAGGCCTGGACGGCCGAGTACTTCACCGAGACGCTCGGCGTCGACGAGGTGCCCGGCAGGGGCATCAACTCGGCGGTCGTGCCCGGCACCGTCTCAGGCTGGGACGCGCTGCTGAAGCGCTTCGGCAGCATGGGCTTCAAGGACGTGCTGGAGCCGGCCGCCACGTACGCGGAGCAAGGTTTCCCCATCCATGAGCGGATGCACGGGCAGTGGCGGTCGTCGGTCAACACGCTCCGGCAGGACGCGGACTCGGCGCGGACGTGGCTGCCCGACGGGCAGGCGCCCGACCTCTACAGCGTCTTCCGCAACCCGGAGATGGCCCACACCCTGAACGTCCTGCGCAAGAAGGGCCGCGACGCCTTCTACAAGGGTGAGATCGCGGAGGCGATCGTGGCGAAGTCGCGGGCGGCCGGGGGCGTGATGGCCCGGGACGACCTGGCGGAGTACCGCTCGGAATGGGTGACGCCGCTGTCCACCGAGTACCACGGCTACGACGTGCACCAGCTGCCCCCGCCGGGTCAGGGGTTCGCGGCCCTGGAGATGCTGAACATCCTCGACGTGTGCGTGCCGCGGCTCGGGTTCGACCTGGCCGAGCTGGGGCCGCGTGACCCGCGGTACTGGCACCTGCTCATCGAGGCGAAGAAGCTCGCCTACTCCGACCTGCACACCCACAACGCCGACCCGAAGTTCGCCGCCCCGCCGCTGGACCGGCTGCTGTCGAAGGAGTACGCGGCGACGCTGTGCTCGAAGATCGACCCCGACCGGGCGACCCCGCTCGAGGTCAACGGCAGTGACCTGGGCGGCACGGTCTACTTCGCCACGGCGGACCGGTGGGGCAACATGGTCTCGCTGGTGAACAGCAACTACTCCGACTTCGGCTCCAAGGTCACCATCCCCCGCTACGGCTTCGTGCTGGCCAACCGCGGATCCGGCTTCACCCTCGACGCGGACCACCCGAACGTGGTGGCGCCGCGCAAACGGCCGTTCATCACCATCATCGCCAGCTTCATCACCAAGGACGGCAAGCCGGTGATGGCGTTCGGCAACATGGGCGGCGGCACCCAGCCGCAGGCCCACGCGCAGCACATCATCAACATGATCGATCTCGGCATGAACGTCCAGGCCACGACCGACGTCGCCCGCTTCGACCACAGCCAGTCGAACGACGTCACCAGCTTGGACGCCTACCTGTTCGACCTCGTCGGGCCGCGGCTGCAGGAGATGGGCCACCAGCTCAACCGGGCCAACGGGCACGCGGGAGGCTACCAGGGCATCCTCTTCGAACCTGACCCGCGCCTGCCCGAGCCCATCCTGCCCAGCGGCAGGGGCGAGCGGCGCGGCGAAGCCTACGAACGCCCGGTGAACGGCGTCTACCGGGCCGGCTCCGACCCGCGCAAGGACGGCCACGCCGGAGGCTGGTAACCCGGACGCTACGGACGGCCTGCGCGCCAGGCCGTCCGTAGCGCCGGACGGCGTCACCACGAGCGTCGGCCGTAGTCGCTCCAGTCGTAGTGACCCACGCGGCCCTCGCCGATGCGGAACTTGTAGCCGTCGAACCCACCGCGGGCGCTGTAGCTGAACCGGAACGTGCCGTGCCCGCCGGTCACCAGCCGGCGGCCCTGGTGCCAGCCGCGGTCGTCGTGGTACCAGAAGTCCACGTAGGTGTTCTCCCGGTCGCGGTCACGGTCCCACACGTCCACGTCGAAGTAGTAGCGGCCGTTCGCGGCATAGTAGAAGCCCTTGTAGTACGAACGGTGGCCGCTCGACTCCCCGCGGCCGTAACCGGAGTAGCCCTCGAACCAGTGCTTGGTGTACGACGACGCCGTGCTCACATTCGTGGTGGCCGCCTGGGCGGGAGCAGCCGCGACACCGGCCACCACGGCGCCGGCCAGAACCGTACCGGCGAGAAGGCTACGAAGCTTCGACATGACCATCCATCCCTGACTGTGAGGAGAACCTCCGGAGCGATCTCTCCGGACGACCCTCAATCTAGGGATGGGCGATGTGCCGCTCTGCGTACAAACGCACAGACGGCACAACGACACAGAAGCCGCGGGTCAGCCGCCGCCGTACGGGACGGTGATGATCTCCAGGTTGTGGCCGTTGGGATCGGACCAGTAGAGGCCGCGACCGCCGTCGTTGGCGTTGATCTGGCCGGGATGCTGGTGGTGCGGATCGGCCCAGTACGTCAGGCCGCGCTCCTTGATCCGCCCCCAGATCTGGTCGAACTCCTCCTCGCTGACCAGGAACGCGTAGTGCTGCGACGGCACCGTCTCGCCCGCCTGGACGACGTCGAGCGAGACGCCGTTGGAGAGCGTGACGACGCGGAACGGCCCGTAGACCGGCGCGGGCTCCAGCCCGAGCACGTCGACCAGGAACGCGGCGGTCCCGTCTCTGTCCCTGGCCGGCACGATCGTGTGATTCAGCTCGACGGACATGCCTCCAGGCTACGTGAAGCGGCCCAGCCGGTCAGGGGCGCCGGTCAGGGGTCGAGGCGGGCCTTCGCGGCGGCGGAGACCACCGCGTCCTTCTCGGCAGGCGTCATCAGGCCGGCGCCGACCCAGGTCTCCGCGGTGCGGGCCACGGTGGACCGGAAACGTCCCTGGTTCTCGAACGGCGCCTCGGCCCACACCGCGTCGAGGAACGTCACCGAGTCCTCGCGCGCGCGGTTCGGCACCCCGGAGTCCGACTTCCCGAAGACGATCTTCGGTTCGACGCGGTGGAAGTAGGCGTGGTAGCGGTCGGTGTCGTTGATGTAGAGCGGGACCAGCGGCAGGCCGTGCGTCGTGAACGTCATGGGCCCCGTGGACGTGACCGCGTCCGCGAGGTCGCCCGACAGCGTGAAGTCCCGGTAGAAGGAGAACTCGCGGAAGGTGGTCTCGTCGCTCTTGGCGACCATCGGAACGGGCCCGTACGCGATGCTCTGGGTCGTCGGGATGTCGAGCGCCTTCTCCACCCGCAGCGAGAACGGCATCGCGATCGTGATCCGGTCGCCGCGGCGCCAGCTCCGGTCGAGCGTGACGTATTCACCGGGCTTGGCGTCGAGTTTCTGCACGTCCCCGTTGACGCGTACGGTGAAGCCCTTCTCCACCCAGTACGGCACGCGCAGTTTCACCACGAGCCGGCCGTCGCCGTCCACCGTGAGCGTCGTCTCCCCGGCGGGGTCGGCCGGATAGTCGGTGGACTGCCTGACGGTGAAGCCCTTCTCCGGCCAGCTCAGCTCCGAGGCCAGATAGAGGTTCACGTAGAGGGTCGAGTCGTCCGCGGACCGGAAATAGATCGAGTCCTGGAATTTGGTGTGACTTTCCAGGCCGGTGCCGCCGCAGCAGGTGCCCATGTTGCCGTAACTGCGCGAGGCGCCGGGCCGCATGGGGATGAAGTACGTCAGCAGCGGATTCGTGGTGCTGTCGGTGTTCCGGCGGGAGGCGAGAATCTGGCCGTAGAGCGCCCGCTCGTAATACTGCATGTATTTCGGGTCGGCGGTGTGGAAGAAGAGGGCCCGGCTCAGCTTGAGCATGTTGTAGTTGCAGCACGTCTCGGCGTTGTTGGTGCCGAGCGTGCCCACGATCACGCCGCGCGCGCCGAAGAGCTCGCCGTTGTCGGTCGGGCCGGCCATGCCGCCGGTGACGAAGATGCGGTGCGGCACGACCATGTCCCAGAAATTCTTGGCCGCGGTGAAATAACGCCGTTCGCCGGTCCGCTCGTAGATGGACAGATAGCCGAAGAACTGGGGGATGTGCTGGTTGGCGTGTTTGCGGTCCAGCGTGTCCTGGTTGGCGGCGGTGGCGGTGAGGAGCGGCGTGTTGTCGAAGCATTTGGCCGCGGTGAGATATTCCTCCTTGCCGCTGATGGCGTGGAGCTCGGCCATCACGGCGTTCATGGCGTTGTACTCACCGGCGATGTAGATGCTCCACATGCGGTCGAGCTGGGCGCGCGGCAGTTTGCCCAGCCGGCTGTGGACCCAGTCGCCCATTTTCAGCACGATGTCGAGCGCCCGCTCGCTTTCCGCGTACTGGTAGGCGTCGAGCAGCCCTCGCATGATCATGTGACAGGTGTAGTACGGCGCCCAGATGCCGGGATAGGTCGCGTACTCCTCCAGCCGGATGAACTGCGTCTCCGGGTAGGCGGCCAGGTAGCCGGGATGACTCGGGCCAGGCTGGCCGCTGGCCTCGGAGACCAGCCGGGCGTCCGCTCCCCTGCCCGAGGAGTCGGCCGCGCGCTCGCCGCTCTCCTCGTCGAACCGGTAGGACGCGATGTTGCCGCCGCCCGGGCCGTCCATCAGTGCGGCTATTTCCGCCCGGGTCAGCGCGCGGTCGTAGATCTGGAAATCGTCCACGGCGGCCTTCAGGTACGGGTCTCCGTACTGCGATTTCCCGATCCAGTTGTTGCCGGTCGGGCCGAGGCTGGACGGCTTGAGGGTCATGCCGGTGTTCGTGCCGGCCGGGGAGCCGTTGACGTAGAGCGTTCCCGTGCCGCCGGACAGGGTGACCGCGACGTGGGTCCATTGGTTCGCCGGCAATTGGCCGTCACCGTTGACGCGTTCCTCTCCGTTGCCTCCGCTGACGGTGATGGCGAATCTCGGCGCGGCACCCGCGCTCACGGCCAGGAACATGTTCCGCGTGGTGCCGCTGCCGAAATCGAAGATCCTGGACCAAGCGCTGATCTCGGCCGGATTGAGCCACAGGGCGATGGTGACGTCGTCCAGGCCGCTCACGATGTCGGCGGGAAGCGACACGTACTGGGGCCCGTCGAGTTTCACCGCCCCGCCGAACCTCCCGGCCACCCTGGCGACCGGCGTCGGCGGTGGCGCGGGCTGTCCGACCTGCTCGGCGAGGGCGTCCTGGCATTCGCCGAGCGCGGTCACCATGTAGTCGACCTTGTCCTTGTAGAAGTCGTCGCCGGAGCCCGCGTACGCGAGGGCCAGGGCGCTGAGGAAATGGCCGGTGTAGTGGCCGCGCAGATTGCCGGTCGCGTCGTCCCATCCGCCGGGCGGCTGGGCGCCCAGCGTGTCCAGTCCGGCGTTGGCCCGGAAATTGGCCAGCATCCGGTCGGCGGGATAGGCCCTCAGGAGGTTGAGGATGCGGTCGCGGTTGGCGCTGAACAGACTGTCGCCCAAAGCGACCTGAGCATTGGCGAACGGCCTCACCTGCCAGCCGTCGGGCATCGGCGGATCATTCTGCGCCGGCGTACCGGCCTGAGCGGTTCCGGGGAGGAGGGCGAACGCCGGGGGCGTGGCGGCTGCCAGCGCGGCCAGCCGTAACACCTCGCGTCTGGGCATGATGTGCGTCATCTCTGCTCCTTGCGCACGAGCGTTTCCAGGAAATGCGGAGCCGGACTGATAGCGCTAACACTTGGCTGTCAAGCAACGAGTCTTGATGAAGTCACAGCACTCGTCAATATCGCGCCGGACGGCGCAGGCGGCGGGCGGTGCATACGCCGCCGGTCGCGAGCAGGACGGCGGCCGCCGCGATCGGCGCCCACTCCCCGAAGCGGACGTACGGGGTCGGCTCGCGGGACAGCGGCACGTCGATGACGAAGACGCCGCGGTAGTCGGGACCGATCCAGGCCAGCGGCCGGCCGCGCGCGTCGAAGGCGGCCGAGGTGCCGCTGAGCTCCACGAGCACGGCGGGGCGGCCGGTCTCGACCGCGCGGACGGCTTCGAACCCGGCCTGCTGCGCGTGCGCCCTCCGGAGGAGTCCCTGGCGTCCACGTTGACGAGCAGGTCGCTGCCCGCCTCAGCGGCGCCCTGGCGCAGCCGCCGGTCGAGGTCGGACCGGTGGTCCGGGTTGAGCGCGACGCTGCTCTGGCCCCAGACGACGACGTCGTGATCGTGGCCGGCGAGCTCGCGGGTGAGGCGCAGGTGCTCGTCGACGCGCCGGGCCGCGCCCGGCACCTCGCCCGTCTGCACGCCGGCCACCCGCATGGTGCCCGTGACGGCGGGCTCCGGCCGGACGTGCCCGTATCCGACGACGAGCACGGCGAGCGCGACGGCGACGCCCGCGCCGAGCAGCCGGGTGCGCGGCGCGCGCGGCGCCGGGCAGGACGGCGGCCCGCCCAGGCCCGGCTCACGAGCGACGCCGGGGGCCCGTCCGGAGCGGGCGGTACGCTACGCCGGTGAAGAGGCTGATGGCCCGGGTCTGGCGCGGCATCCGCGGCTCGGCGCAGTGGCGGCTGCTCTACCTGTCGCAGGCGAAGTTCATGGTGGGGGTGACCGGCGTCGTCCGCGACCGCGACGGCAACGTGCTGCTGCTGCGCCACCGGTTCTGGCCCGAGGGCCGGCAGTGGGGGCTGCCGACGGGCGGCGCGAAGCGGGGTGAGACGTTCGAGCAGACGGTCGTCCGCGAGGTCAGGGAGGAGACCGGGCTGGAGGTGAGCGTGGGCGAGCTGGTGCACCTCAGGAGCGGGTTCCGGCTCCGGATCGAGGTGGCGTACGCCGCCGGGTACGCCGGTGGCGGCACGCTCCGGCTGAATCCGATGGAGATCCTGGAAGCCCGCTGGTGCTCCCCCGACGACCTGCCGGAGGGCCTGCTGGAGTCGCATCGCCTGCTGATCGCCTCAGGTGGGCGGGGCGGCCGTGGTGGTGAAGGCGGCGGTGAGGTGCGCGGTGTCGTTGTAGCGGCGCAGGACCCACCGGGCCTCGGTCAGCACCAGGTGTGACACCGACGCGTTGTCGGCCCCGAGGAACGCGAACGGCCGCGACCGCGTGGCGATCGCCAGCGCCTCGGCGATCACGCCACCGTGGGTGACCACGACCACCCGCTGGTCGGGGTGGGCGGCGGCCAGCTTGGCGAGCGCCTTGCGCACGCGCTCGGAGAACGCCGCGGCGGGCTCCGCGCCGGGGATCACGTCCCAGCGTTCCTCGGCCGACATCCGCTGCGCGATCGGGTGGCCCTGGGCGACCCGCTGCCGGAACAGGCCGCCCTCCCACTCGCCGAGGTGCACCTCGCGCAGGTCCGGCTCCACAGTCGGCCTCAACCCGAGCCGGGCGGCGAGCGGCGCGGCGGTCTGGGACGTACGCCGGAGCGTGCTCACGTAGATGGCGTCGATGCGCTCGGCCGCGAGCCGGAGGCCCACCCGCTCGGCCTGCTCAAGGCCCTCGGGCGCGAGTCCCGGGTCGCCCTGGCCGTCCACCAGGGGGAACGGGTGACCGGGCCGCGCGGGCTCGGACTCGCCGTGCCGGACCAGCAGCAGCTCTGTGGCGCCAGGAGGCGTACGGAACCGACCCTGCCGGTATTCGACCGGCTTTTCGCTCTCAAATCCCACAATTTCCGAACGTTACTCTACTTTTCGTCAGCTGTCCGGGGCAGCCGGCTCACAGCCCCACGTCCCTGCGCAGCAGGTCGTCGACGTCCTCGCGGCGCACGACCAGCCGGGCCGTGCCGTCCCGGACCGCGACGACCGGCGGGCGGCCGGTCAGGTTGTAGCTGGAGGCCATCGAGTGGTGGTAGGCGCCCGTGGCCGGCACCGCGAGGACGTCGCCCGGCCTGACGTCGGCCGGCAGGGGCACGTCCTCCGCGAGCACGTCGCCCGCCTCGCAGTGGTGGCCGACCAGGGTGACCGGGCGGGGGGGCGTGCCGGAGCGGCGGCCGACCAGGCGGGCGGTGTAGCGG
>NZ_SMKQ01000188.1 GCF_004348995.1 Nonomuraea terrae | reverse complement strand
CGCCCGAAGCCCGCCAGATCGGGGAAACCGGCTGCGCCCAGCGCGGTGGGGTCGGTGGCGATCGGGCCCGGCAGGTGCGTCAGGGTGGGGAGGCGGCCGGCGCGGTCGGCTGGGGTCGGGGCGGTGCGATGGTCGGTGTGGTCGGTGGTGATCAGGCCGATGAGGTGGCCGGTTTGTCCGGCGAGGAGGGCGGCGCCCGCCATGCCGTGCCAGAGCGAGACGGGCATCGACTGGGGTGCCGGATCCAGCACCTGGAACGCCAGCGCCTTCGACACCACGCTCATGGGCGCATCCACCAGCCCAGACACCGACTCCGCGTCCCGGACGCCGTCCCGCTGCCACGCCTGCGGGAAGCCTCTGGCCACACACCGCAGAGAACCGGAGCGCCGAACACCGCAAGCACCCGAGGGCCGTCCGCCCTCGGGAACGCCGGACGTTCGCGCCCCAGGAGGAGGCGTCAGTTCGGCCCAGGAGAGTCGGGCGAACCGGGCGCCCAGGGGTTCGCACGCCCGCAGCAGCACAGCTCCCGCGCTGCCGCCGCGCCCCCGCCACACCTCCTCGGCCGCCACCCACCGCGCCGATCCGGACGCGCGTACCTGGCAGGGCGCGGCGGGATCCACCACGTGGCCGGAGGCCAGCACGAGATCCGCCCCGATCGCATAACCGGACCCGGTCACGCCTACGACGGTGTCGTGACCGGAATAGACCTCGACGACCCGTTCGAGCCCGAGGTGGTGTGGTGGCGTGTCCATGGGTGCCGCCTATTGCCTACGTTCCGGCGTGCCGTCCCCCTGACGAGCGACTGAAGTGCTCCCACTATCGCACTATGGCCGGGAAAATTCGCGGCTTGTCATGCCTTCTCGGTTGTGAGCCAGGCCGCCAGACCCAGGTACACGACCCCGCTCCCGACGTCCAGCCGCCGCCGGGCGCGGGCCGACCCGCGCACCCGCCCCGCCAGGGCCGAGGCGAGCATCGCGTACGTGCCGTCGGAGAGCATCCCCAGCGCGATCCACAGCAGCCCGAGCACGAGGATCTGCGGGCCGATCGGCCCTGCGCCGGGGTCGGCGAACTGCGGCAGGAACGCCACGAAGAACACCGCCGTCTTCGGGTTGAGGACGTTGACCAGAACCCCTTCCCAGAACAGCCGCCGCTTCGAGTGCACCCGCAGCTCGACCGTCTGCTCGTCCTCACTGCGCCGCATCAGCTTGCGTACGCCGAGCCAGAGCAGGTAGGCCACGCCGACGTACTTGACGATGGTGAACGCCGTGGCCGAGGCCGCGAGCAGCGCGCTGATGCCCAGCGCAGCCGCGGCGACGTGCACGACCGACCCCACGTGGACGCCGAGCACCGAGATCAGCCCCGCGGAAGAGCCCTGGGCGACGCTCCTGGTGACGATGTAGAGGACCGCCGGTCCGGGTACGACGAGCAGCGCGAGAGTGGCCGCACAGAACACCGCGAGCGTTGAAATATCCGGCATAAGGCCATGCTAGAAACGCCGTCAACGACTTTTCCCGACCCCCACCACATCCTCGGCGGCCGGGACGGACCCCATCGGCGGCGCGGTGCGCAGGCTTTCGCTCAGCGCCGCCAGCAGCGCCGCCAGCAGCGCCTCCGTGGCGGGCGGGTGCGGCGGTTCGCCGTAGACGGCCGCGTACACCTGCCGCACCGACCCGGGCACCTCCGTGACCTCGACCTCCGGGTGCCGGTGGGCGCTGAGGGCGAGCCCAGGCAGCAGGGTCAGGCCGAGCCCGCCCGCGACCAGCGCCTGCACCGCCACGATGTCGTCACTCGTGAACGTGATCCGCGGCGCGAACCCGGCCTTCTCACACATGTCGAGCAGATGGCTGCGGCACCGGTCGCACCCGGCGATCCACGACGCGTCGGCGTTGTCGGCCAGCTCACCGGCCGGCGCACGGGACACCAGGTAACTGGGGTCGTCGAGGAGGTGGACCATGTGGATGCCGCCGTCCTCGGGGGCGGTGTCGTCGTACCGGAAGATCACCGCCACGTCGGCGCGGCCGGCCCGCAACAGGCGCAGCGCCTCGGGCGGCTCGGTCTCGGTGAGCTCCAGGCGTAGCCCGGGGTGCTCCGCGGCCAGCAGCCTGGCCGCCCCCGGGACGAACGTCCCCAGCGCCGAGGGGAAGGCGGTCAGCCGTACGCGGCCCGAGCGCAGCCCCACGTGGGCGGCCAGCTCCTCGGAGGCGGCGTCGAGGCGGCCGATGATGTCGGCGGCCCGCTCGGCCAGCAGCCGGCCCGCCTCGGTGAGCCTGATGCCGCGCCCGGCGCGCTGGATGAGCTTGGCGCCGGTCTCGGCCTCCAGCCGGGCCAGGTGGTGGCTGATCGACGGCTGCGAGTAGTGCAGCACCTTGGCCGCCTCGGTCAGCGACCCCTTCTGGGCCACGGTGAGGAGCACGCGCAGGCGGGTGACGTCCAGCATTCATCAATCGTATCTATTGATCGACCAGAAGACTTCTGTTGGACCTATCAATGCAGATGCGGGACCGTAGAGAGGAAGGGATATTCCGGACGTAGGGAAGCGCCATGAACCTCACCACCGTCACCAGGCCCGGCCTCGATGTCCTCGTGTCGGGTGTGTCCGGAATCGTCGCCCGGGGGCTGGGGGCGCACGAGACCGCGTTCGCCGTCGCCGATCTGCTGCGCGGCCACCTCCCCGGGCCCGACATTCTCGCTCCGGCCGAGCGCGAGGGCTCACCCGACGGGTACGTCACCCACATCCTGCACGCCGAGGACGACTTCTCCATCGTCGGCGTCGTGTGGCGCCCCGGCCAGGGCACCCCGATCCACGACCACGTGTCGTGGTGCACGTTCGGCATCATCAGCGGGATCGAGCACGAGACCCTCTACCGCGACATGGGCGACCACCTCGTCGAGATCGGCCGGGCCGACAACCGCCCGGGCGAGGTCAGCGGCTTCGCGCCGCCCGGCGACATCCACAAGGTCCGCAACACCAGCGCGGAGACGGGCATCTCCCTGCACGTCTACGGCGCCGACGTGGCCCGCCTCGGCAGCAGCGTCCGCCGCCTCTACGACCTGCCGGCCAGGTAGTCCTCCAGCCGGTCGGCCAGCTCCTTGGGCCGCGCCAGCATGGGGGCGTGGCTCCCGTCGATCTCGTCGGGCGTGATGCCGAGCCGGTCGCGTACGACCCGGCGCATGAACTCCGGCGTGAAGAACCGGTCGTCACGGCAGAGCAGGAACCTCGTCGGCACGTCGGGCCACGCCTCCAGCGGCCATGGCTCCACCAGGGCCTTGTCGGCGTGCTCGCGCGACCGCACGATCGACTCCGCGGCCAGTTCGGCGGGCACGTCGTGCAGGAACAACTCGACCGTTTCGAGGTCGGCCTGCTCGAAGCTGGTGTTGCCCCACCACGCGGACGGCGGCTCGCCCGGCGCCGGGATCATCGCCGTCACCAGCACCAGCAGCTCGGTCCTCGTGCGCGCGCAGACCAGCGGCCCGACGAAGCCGCCCCACGAATGCGCCACCACCACCACGTCACGCCGGTCGCCGAGGGCCTCGACCACGGTGTCGGCGTAGTCGAGCAGGCCGGCGCCCTCGTCGCCGAGCGGCAGGTCCACCGCCACGACGTCGTGCCCGCGCCCGCGTAGCTCGGGTTCCAGCAGGTGCCAGTCCCACGCGGAGCCCCCGCCGCCGTGGATCAGCGCGAACGTCGCCATCTCCGTACCTCCCGCTCGGTTTCCCGCCATCCTGCCCCGCGCGCGACGAGTTCGGGGCGCCGCATCGGTCTTTCCCTTGGGAAACCGAAAGGATCGACCATGGAACCGACTGCAGAGCTGGACCCGCGCTTCAGCGACGACGACGCCGTCCCCACGACCGGCGCCGGCTCCCTGCACGAGGGGCTGGACCGGGTGGTGGAGGGTGTGGCCGAACGGGTCACCGACTCCGCCGCGCTCAAGGAGCTGTCCGCGGCCTGGGAGGAGAAGTACGGCCCCACGTGGCACTTCGAGGTCCGCGACGGCGCGTTCGTCAACGTCGCGGGCGGCACGGCCCCGGTCTACGCGGTACGGCCGTCGAAGGTGCTCGGATTCCGCAAGGGCCACTACAGCCAGACCCGCTGGCGCTTCTGAGGTGGGAAGCGCCAGGAAGGCCGGCGACACCGAGAGCCGCGAGAGCTCGGCCAGCGGCGAGCCGTCGGCTGCTGACGGCGACCGCCCGGCACGGGCCGCCGCCGGTCAGGGGAGGTCGCCCGGCTTGTCGACGATGCCGGAGCCGAGCACGGAAAGCCCCATCGTCTCGCCGTCGCTCACCACCTTCACGCCCATGTAGCGGTAGTCGACCGGGTCGAGAATGTAGGAGGCGTGCACGCCGTCGCCCGCGTCGAACCGCACGCCGATGCCCCTGCGGCCGTCCGCGTCCGTGGCGTTCTCCTCGATGGAGACGTTCGGGATCCTGGCCAGCGCCCGGTACATCCCCGCGGCCGTCTCGGGCGGCATCAGGGGCGCGTACTTCATGTACCAGCCGATCGCGCCGAACATCTTGACGTCGTCCGCGATCTCAGGAGCGCAGCGGGGCTGGCAGATCGACAGGGGATACCGCGCCTGCCGGAGACCGCGGAAGTGCCGCAGCAGCGCGTCGGGATCGGAGGGCAGCGCCGCCACCTCCCGCTGCGTCCGCCCGCTGTGCGTCGGCCCCTTCTCGGCGGCGCGCACGCGCAGCCTGCCGCCCTCCGACCGGATGGCCGTCCTGGCGCCGTCCATCCGGTCCCACGTCTCGAACGTCGGCAGGTCGGCGCCCATGTGCTGGGATTCCTTCAGGTAGAACCACTGGTCCGGCCGGATCTCGGTGGCCGGGCTCCGGGCGGCCACGAGCGCGGCCCGCTCCAGCACCACCGTGGCGACCGCCGGGCTCGCCGCCGCTGGCGGCGGCCCCGCCGGCCCGTCCGGCACCACCACGCCCTGCGGACGCAGCACGGCCACGGCCGCGACGGCCACCACACCAGCCCCCGCCAGTGCCAACCCCAGCCGGTACGCGGGCCGCCTGCGACGCGGCGCCGCCCTTCCCGGCGCGGCGGCTCCTGCGAACGTCCGGTCCCGTCGCCGCCCGAAAGCTCCTGCGGGCGTCCAGGGCCTTTGCCGACCCGAGGCCCCTGCGAAGGTCCCAGCCCTTCGCCGCCCGGAAGTCGCGGCTGTGAGTTCGGCCAGTTTGCGGCCCGCGCCGGACACGTCCAGCCGTTCGGGTACCTCGTCGCGGAAATTCCGGAGCCGTTCCATCTCGTCCGTCATCCTCATCCCTCGTTCCCGCTGGTCGGATCGACGCCGGCGAACACCCGCCGCACCTTCTCGCGCGCCCGGTTGACCCGCGACCGCACGGTCCCCACGGGGACGCCGAGCGCCGCCGCGACCTCCTCGTACGTGAGATCCGTCCAGGTCACCAGCAGCAATGTGTCCCGATGTTTGCGCGACAGCCCGGCCAGCGCCCTCGCCAGCCGCTCGCGCGCCCCGCCGGCGGCCACCCGCCGCTCGACCTCGTCGGTGAACGGCTCGGTCACCGGGTCGATCCCGGTACGGCTCAGCGCCTTGTACAGGCCGATCTCGCGGCGACGGTGCCGGCCGATGAGGTTGGTGGCGATGCCGTACAGCCAGGCCCGCTCGTCGCCGAGCCTCGCGTCGTACGTCTCCAGGCGCTGCAGCGCGACGGCGAACGTCTCGGCGACGATGTCGTCGGCCGGGTCCAGCCCGAGCCGCCGGACGACGTAGCGCTTCAGCTCAGGGGCGTACCGGACGAACAGGGCGGCGAGCCGTTCGGGTGGCACGCCCTCCGCCGCGCCGTCCCGCGCGGGGCCGTCGCCGGTCGCCGCGGGGTCGGGCCAGGGCGAGAGATCCGCCCGGCTCTCGTATCGCATGTGGTGCCTCTCGGGTGTCTCCGGTCATGACACGAGTAATTGCCGAGAGCCAGGACGACGGTTCCACCTTTTTCGCCCAGAGACTTCCGCCCGGACACTTTCGCCCGGACACTTTCGCCCGGGAACTTTCGTCCGAGAACTTCCGCCCGGGAACGGCGAAGGCCCGTGCGCCGCCGCACGGGCCTTCGACGCGTCGGCGGTCAGACGCCGAGCACGGAGGGCTGGCCGAGCTCGTGCAGGAAGAGGGCCTCCGTGGTGGCCACGCGGCGCAGTTCCTCCAGGTCCACGCGCTCGTTGGGGGCGTGGATGGCGGCCTCCTCGTCCTCGGCGCCGAAGAGCAGGATCTCCGCCGCGGGGAACTGCTTCAGCAGCGTGTTGACCAGCGGGATCGAGCCGCCGGCGCCCACGTCGCGCGGCGGGCGGCCGAAGGCGCGCTCCATCGCCCGGTTCAGCGCGAACCGCGCCTTGCCGCCCGAGTCGGCCTGGAAGCCGGAGCCGACCGTGAAGTCGCCGAACGACACCTGCACGCCCCACGGGGCCACCTGCCGCAGGAATTCCACGATCGCGTTCACCGTCGTCTTCGGGTCACCCGCCGGAGGCACCCGCACGGTCACCCGCGCCCGCGCCCTCGGCTGCACCGCGTTGATCGCGCCCGACACCGTCGGCACGTCGAGCCCCGTGACGGTGATCGAGAACGACGACCACAGACGGTCGGCCAGCGAGCCTGAGCCCACCAGCGACACCCCGTCGAGGACCCCGGCCGTCCGCCTGAACTCCTCCTCCGACGGCCCCTGCCCGAGGAACGTGCCGCGCGGCAGCCCCGGGACGCGGACGTCGCCGTTGTCGTCGTGCAGCGCGGTCAGCATGCGCATGAGCGCCGCCAGCGCGTCGGGCGCGGCACCGCCGAACGAGCCGCTGTGCACGGGCTCCTGCAGCGTGCCGACCTCGATGGTGAAGGCCGCCATGCCGCGCAGCGAGGTGGTGACCGCCGGGTCGCCCACCCGCGGATTGCCGACGTCGGCCACCACGATGGTGTCGGCCCGCAGCAGGTCGGGGTTGCGCTCGACGAACGCCTCGAGCCGCTCGCCGGCGTACTCCTCCTGGCCCTCGATGATGACCTTGATGCCCACGGGGAACCGGCCCTGGAAGGTGCGCAGGGCGGTGACGTGGGAGATGATGCCCGACTTGTCGTCGGCGCAGCCGCGACCGTACAGGCGGCCGTCGATCAGGGTCGGCTCGAACGGCGGGGTCCGCCACGCGGCAAGGTCACCGGCGGGCTGGACGTCGTAGTGGGCGTACAGCAGCACCGTCGGCATGCCGGGAGGCGCGGGGGCCTCGCCGTACACGGCGGGGAAGCTGCCTTCGACGGGCACCTGCTGGACGCGCGGCAGGCCCACGGAGCGCAGCAGCTCCTCCGTCATGGCGGCCGCGGCGTACACGGGCTCTTCCGGGTGCCCGGGGAAGGCCACGGAGGGGATGGCGGCAAGTCGCCGCAGCTCGTCGACGGCCTGCGGCATCGCGGCGGCGACGGCGCTCTCGATCTGGTCAGGAGTCACGGGACGGTCCCCCGGGGGTCGTTCTCAACGGGTGGTCTACGGTTGTCCGCGGCGGTCGCGGCCGGCGGACACCGGCTTCCGACGATCGTCGCAGCTCACAGGAGTGCATACCAGTTCACAGCGATTTGCTCACATTGGATCACGGCGCGCCACGCTGGGGAAAACGGGTTCGCGCGCGCGTGACGAATCTATCCTGCGGATTTCGTTGCTGTTACAAAACGGTTCTGCGGATCTCGGATTTCTTGCAGAGTGTCACGACCGATTCGCTTGGCAAACCGGACGTCTCGATGCAGACTGTGGAGAGTTCAGACACGAGGGAAGATAACCATGACGCAGCCCGAAAACGACGTCCTGAAGGCCGCGCAGGACCACCTGTGGTTGCACTTCACCAGACACAGCGCCTACGAGCAGTCCGAGATCCCGACCATCGTCCGCGGTGAGGGGTCCTACGTCTACGACATCCACGGCAAGCGTTACCTCGACGGTCTGGCCGGACTCTTCGTCGTCCAGGTGGGCCACGGGCGGCAGGAACTCGCCGAAGCGGCCGCCAAGCAGGCGCAGGAGCTGGCGTTCTTCCCGCTGTGGTCGTACGCCCACCCCAAGGCGGCCGAGCTGGCCCAGCGGCTGGCCTCCCACACTCCCGGCGAGCTGAACCGCGTCTTCTTCACCACCGGCGGCGGCGAGGCGGTCGAGAGCGCCTGGAAGCTCGCCAAGCAGTACTACAAGCTCGTCGGAAAGCCGCTCAAGCACAAGGTCATCAGCCGCCAGATCGCCTACCACGGCACCCCGCAGGGCGCGCTGTCGATCACCGGCATCCCGGCGTTCAAGCAGATGTTCGAGCCGCTCGTGCCCGGCTCGGTCCGCGTGCCGAACACCAACTACTACCGCGCCGACGAGATCACCGGCGTCCCCGGCATGACGGCCGAGCAGTACGGCATCTGGGCGGCCGACCGGGTGGCCCGCGCCATCGAGATGGAGGGCCCCGACACGGTGGCCGCCGTCTTCGCCGAGCCCGTCCAGAACGCCGGCGGCTGCTTCCCGCCGCCCGCCGGCTACTTCCAGCGCCTGCGCGAGATCTGTGACGAGTACGACGTGCTGCTCGTCTCCGACGAGGTCATCTGCGCCTTCGGCCGCCTCGGCACGATGTTCGGCGGTCAGAAGTTCGACTACGTGCCGGACATCATCACCTGCGCCAAGGGCATGACCAGCGGCTACTCGCCGATCGGCGCCATGATCGCGCACGAGCGCCTGTTCGAGCCGTTCAAGGGCGGCGACACGATGTTCGCCCACGGCTACACCTTCGGTGGCCATCCCGTCTCCGCCGCCGTGGCCCTGGCCAACCTCGACATCTTCGAGCGCGAGGATCTGCTCGGCCACGTCACCGCCAACGAGCCGCGCTTCCGCGAGACCCTCGAAGGGCTTCGCGACCTGCCGATCGTCGGCGACGTGCGCGGCTCCGGCTACTTCTGGGGCATCGAGCTGGTCAAGGACAAGGCCACGAAGGAGACGTTCGATGCGGAGGAGTCCGAGCGGCTGCTGCGGGGCTTCCTGTCGAAGGCGCTGTTCGACGCGGGCCTCTACTGCCGCGCCGATGACCGGGGCGACCCCGTGATCCAGCTCTCCCCACCGCTGATCGCCGGTCAGAAGGAGTTCGACGAGATCGCGTCGATCCTGCGCGGCGTCCTGAGTGAGGCGTGGAAACGCCTCTGAACCTCAAACCCCGGCACGACGGCGTGCCGGGTTCCCGAAAGGATTCACCGCAATGAAGATCGGCGTACCCGCCGAGGTCAAGAACCACGAGTATCGCGTCGCTGCGACTCCGGCGGGCGTTCACGAACTGGTGCGGGCCGGCCACGAGGTGACCGTCCAGCGTGGGGCAGGCCTCGGCTCGCACATCACCGATGAGGAGTACCTCGCCGCGGGCGCGAAGATCATCGACAGCGCCGACGACGTGTGGGGCGGCGCCGACATGGTGCTCAAGGTCAAGGAGCCGATCGCCGAGGAGTACCACCGGCTGCGCGAGGGCCTGGTGCTCTTCACGTACCTGCACCTGGCCGCCTCCCGCACCTGCACCGACGCGCTGCTGCAGGCCGGCACCACGGGCATCGCGTACGAGACCGTGCAGGTGGGCAACTCCCTGCCGCTGCTCGCGCCGATGTCGGAGGTCGCGGGCCGGCTCGCGCCGCAGGTGGGCGCGTACAACCTGATGCGTTTCAACGGCGGGCGGGGCATCCTGCCGGGCGGCGTGCCGGGCGTGGCCCCGGCCAAGGTGGTCGTGATCGGCGGCGGCGTCTCCGGCCTGAACGCCGCGCAGATCGCCGTCGGCATGGGCGCCGACGTCACCGTCCTCGACCTCAACATCGACCGCCTGCGTCACATCGACGCGATCTACCAGGGCCGCCTCAAGACGCTGGTCTCCACCCGGTACGCGATCGAGCAGGAGGTCCTCCAGGCCGACCTGGTCATCGGCGCGGTGCTGATCCCCGGCGCCAAGGCCCCGACGCTGGTCTCCAACGACCTGGTCTCCCGGATGAAGCCGGGCTCCGTGCTCGTGGACATCGCCATCGACCAGGGCGGCTGCTTCGAGGACTCGCGCCCGACCACGCACGCCGACCCGACGTACAAGGTGCACGAGTCGATCTTCTACTGCGTGGCCAACATGCCCGGCTCCGTGGCGAACACCTCGACGTACGCGCTGACCAACGCGACCCTTCCGTACGCCGTCAAGCTGGCCGGCCTCGGCTGGCGCGACGCCGTCAAGACGGACGCCGGCCTCGCGGGCGGCCTCAACACGCACGCCGGCCTGCTCACCAACCAGCCGGTCGCCGAGGCGCTCGACCTCCCGTACACGCCGGTCTCCGAAGTGATCTAGAGCCTGTCATCCGAACGAGGTCCCCGGCACGCCGGGGGCCTCGTCGGCGTTCTGCGGCTCTTCCCAGCATGGGCGGCCGGCTGGAGTCGGGGTGATGCGGCGGGGCCGCTTTGCGGCCGGCAGTGCGGTCCTGCCCGCCCGGCCGCGCCCCGGGTTGGGAATGAAAATCATTATCAAATAGAGTGCGCTGCGAGAGACCGGAGCCAAGCTGCTCCGGTGATGACTCGGTCACGTGAGCCCGAGGAGGCTTTGTGTCATCAGTGCAACTCGCATCGGCTCGGTCCAGCCCTCCATCACCGACCGCCGTGATGGACGCTCCGCGGGGCAGGCGCCGGCTCCGCGCCCCACTCGCCTTCTTCCTCGTCACGCTCGCCCTGCTCGCCAGCCTGGTGCTGTCGACCGCGTTCGGGGCGGAGCCCCTGTCGCCGGCCACGGTGATCGACGTGCTGGTCGGGCGGGTGACCGGCGGGCCGGTCGCGGACCTCGCGTACGACACGATCGTGTGGCAGCTGCGGGTGCCGCGCGCGTTGCTGGCGGCCCTCGTCGGCGCCGGTCTCGCGCTGGCCGGAGCCGGAATGCAGACGCTCGTCCGCAATCCTCTCGCGGATCCGTACCTGCTGGGCGTCTCTTCCGGCGCGAGCGTCGGCGCCACCGCGGTGATCACCTCGGGTCTGTTCGCCGGCGCGGGGGCGTTGACGTTGTCCGGGGGCGCGCTCATCGGGGCGCTCGGCGCCGCGGTGCTGGTGTTCGTGATCGCCACCGCCCAAGGCGGGCTGACCCCGTTGCGGCTGGTGCTCACGGGGACGGTCCTCGGCTCGGCGTTCTCGGCGGTGGCGAGTTATCTGGTCTTCCGCAGTTCCGATCCGGCCGCGGCGCAGTCCGTGCTGTTCTGGTTGCTCGGCAGCCTGGCCGGCGCGGAGTGGTACCAGCTCGCGATACCGGCGATCACGGTGGGGGCCGTCGCCGCGGCGATGCTGGCCGGCAGCGGCTGGCTCGACGCGCTCGCGACGGGCTCCGACACCGCGGCGTCGGTCGGCGTCCCGGTCCGCGCGGTGCGCGTCGGCCTGTTCGTCCTGCTGGCGATCCTCGTCGGCGTGCTGGTCGCGGTCTCGGGCGGTATCGGCTTCGTCGGGCTGGTCGTGCCGCACGCGGCACGGCTGCTGGTCGGCGCCCGGCACCGGGTCCTGCTGCCGGCCGCGGCGATGTGCGGCGCCCTGTTCCTGCTGTGGGTCGACGTCGTCACCCGGATCCTCGTGCCGCCCACCGAGATCCCGCTCAGCGTCGTGTCGGGGCTGATCGGCGCACCGGCGTTCCTCGTCCTGCTCGGGCGCCGGCGTTACCGCTTCGGGGGTGAGGGGTGAGCGTCCACCTGCGCGCCGAGGGGCTGGCCTGCTCGGCGGGGAAGCGCGTCGTCCTCCGCGACGTGCGGCTCGACGTCCGCGAGGGGGAGACGATCGGGATCGTCGGGCCGAACGGATGCGGGAAGTCCACGCTGCTGCGCGTCCTCGCCGGGCTGCGCAACCCCTCGGTCGGTCACGTGCACGTCGGCGGTGTCCGGTTGCACGGCCTCGGCGCCCGGCAGCGGGCGCGCAAGGTCGCGCTGGTCGCCCAGGAGCAGGACCTGCCCCCTGACCTGCTCGCCTGGGAGGTCGTCGCGCTGGGCCTGACCCCCTACCGATCGCCGTGGAACGGCGTCGGCCCCCGCGAGCGTGCCGCCGTCGCGGACGCGCTCGCCCAGGTCGCTCTGGCCGATCTCGCCGACCGGCCCGTGAACCAGCTGTCCGGCGGCGAACGCCGCAGGGTGCTCCTGGCCAGAGGGCTGGTGCAGCGCACTCCGCTCCTCCTGCTCGACGAACCGACCAATCATCTCGATGTACGGCACCAGCTGGACCTCATGCAACTCGTGCGCCGGCTCGGCCGCACCGTGGTGCTGGCGCTGCACGACCTCACCCTGGCCACCGCCACCTGTGATCGCGTCCTCGTGCTGCACGAAGGCCGGGCCCTGCCCCTCGCGCCACCGGGCGAGGCGCTGACGCCCGGCGTCGTCGGCGCCGTCTTCGGCGTGGACGCCACCCCGATCCGCCATCCCGTGACCGGTGACACACACCTGCTGATCACCCCGCTCCGCCCGGAGTGCACACCATGAACCGCATCGTCCTCGCCGCCGCCACCGTCGCGGCGGCCGTCTCGCTCGCCGCCTGCGGCACGATCGCCTCCGCGCGGCCGGACGCCGCGGCGATCACGGTCACCAACTGCGGCGAGCCCGCCCGCTTCCCCTCGCCCGCGCGGCGGCTGTTCGTCAACGACGGCAACATGATCGCCATGGCCCTGGCCATCGGGGCCGAGGACCAGGTGGCCGCGGTCTCCAGTCTGCAACGCGACGCCGGCACGCTGCGCCGCCACTACGGCGGCGTCGTCGACCGGCTGAACGTCGTCGCGCCGGGATATCCCTCCCGCGAGACCGTGTTCGCGCAGCGGCCGGACGTCATGATCGCCGGCTGGAACTACGGCTACAGCGAAGAGACCCGGTTGACCCCCGATTCCCTCCGCGAACGAGGGATCGCCCCGTACGCGCTCTCCGAGAGCTGCCGGCAGAACGGCGGCCGGCGGCGGGGGATCGCCGAACCGTGGCAGGCCCTGCAGGACGACCTGGCCAATCTCGGTACGATCACCGGCCGTACCCGGCGGGCGCGGCAGGTCATCGACGACATCGACCGGCGGCTCACCGCGCTGCGGAACGCGCCGCAACCTGGGAAACGGCCCACGATCTTCCTGTTCGACAGCGCCGGCGACACGGTGTTCTCCAGCGGCCGGTTCGGCGCGCCGCAGGCGATCATCGACAGCGCGGGCGGCCGCAACGCGATCGAGGACGTCGACGACAGCTGGACCACGGTGTCCTGGGAACGGGTGGCCGCGGCCGAGCCGGACGCGTTCGTCTTCGTCGACTACCCGCCGCAGACCTTCGAGCAGAAGGTGCGCCTGCTCACCTCACGGGCCGGCATCAAGGATCTGCCCGCGGTGGCCGAGCGGCGGTTCCTGAACCTGCCCTACGCCCTGTGGACCAGCAGCCCCCTGAACATCGACGCCGCCGAGCAGATCCGCAAGGCGCTCGAACGCTGGCGTCTGGTGCCGGAGTCCACGATCACGCCTCCCTTCGACGACCGTCCCCAATAGAAATGGTATTCATTTTCATATATGGTGCTACAGCCGGATCCGGCGATGAATGTCCAGTTGGGGGGATTCGCTATGAGCTGCGGGAACGTCGAACAACTGGCGCGGGCCCTGCCGGCCGGACGCCGTACACGGCAGCGGGGCGCGGTCCTGCACGTGCTGGTGGACTGCCCGGATTTCGTCTCCGCCCAGCAGCTGCACGCCCTGACGACCGCCGACGGGATCGGGGTGGGGCTGACCACCGTCTACCGCACGCTGCGGGAGCTGGAGGCCTACGGCGGGGTCGACGTCGTGCGCGACGACGCCGGAGAACGGCTGTACCGGCTACGGCCGTCCGGCAGCCACCGCCACTATCTCGTCTGCCGATCCTGCGGCCGCAGCCGGCCGGTGGACGCCGAGGTGGTGGAGGCGTGGGTCGACGAGATCGGCGAGAGCGCCGGGTTCGACGCGGTCGAGCACACCGTCCAGCTCAGCGGAATCTGCTCGGCCTGCCGCTCCGCCGCCCCTCCCCTCGCCGGCGAAGGAGAGCAATGATGCCCGTCCCCCTCGTACCTCAAGGAGTTTGACCCGATGACCACCTCCGCAGACGGGCGTGTTCCCGTCACCGTCCTGACCGGCTTCCTCGGCTCGGGCAAGACGACGCTGCTCAACCGCATCCTCACCGAACAGCACGGGCTGAGGATCGCCGTCATCGAGAACGAGTTCGGCGAGGTCGGCATCGACGACGCCCTCGTGCTGGACGCCGAGGAAGAGATCTTCGAGATGAACAACGGATGCATCTGCTGCACCGTGCGCGGCGACCTCATCCGCATCCTCGGCGCGCTCATGCGCAGGCGCGACAAGTTCGACCACATTCTGATCGAGACCACCGGTCTGGCCGACCCGGCGCCCGTCGCCCAGACCTTCTTCATGGACGACGAGATCGCCGCCCAGCTGCGCCTGGACGCCATCGTCACCCTGGTCGACGCCGCCCATGTCCTGCGCCACCTGGACGAGGCCAAGCCCGAGGGCGTGGAGAACGAGGCCGTCGAGCAGATCGCCTTCGCCGACCGCGTGGTGCTCAACAAGACCGACCTGGCCGGCCAGGACACCATCGACGAGGTGATCTCCCGCATCCGCGCCATCAACGCTCCGGTGGAGGTCATCCCCGCCCGGCACGCCGAGGTCGACCTCGCCCGCATCATGGACGTCGGCGCGTTCGACCTCGACCGGGTGCTCCGCGACGACCCGGCCTTCCTCACCGACACCGAGCACCAGCACGACGCCACCGTCACCTCGGTCGGCATCGAACTGCCCGGCGAGCTGGACGAGGAGCGGCTCAACCGGTGGCTGGGAGAGCTGCTGCGCACCAAGGGCGCCGACATCTTCCGCTCCAAGGGCATCCTCGCCATCGCGGACGAGCCCCGGCGGTACGTCTTCCAGGGCGTGCACATGCTGCTCGACGGCGAGTTCGGCCGGCCCTGGCAGGAGGGCGAGGCCCGCCGCAACCGGCTGGTGTTCATCGGCCGTGACCTCGACCGCGACGCCCTGGAACGCGCCTTCGCCGGCTGCCTGGTCACCGCGGGGGCCGCCGTATGAGCGTCACGGCGATCCCCGAGGCCCTCGCCTGGGAGTCCGGCGTCGACGACGCGCCTGTCGCGCTCAGCGTGCGGCGCGACCTCGTCGCCGTCGCCGGCGCCGAGGGCACGGTCTGGGTGCTGGACGTCGCCACCGGCGCCGGCGCCAAGGTCCTCGACCTGCCGGGCGGCTCGCTGGACGTGGCGCTGGCCCCCGACGCGCGGCATCTCGCGGCCGCCGGACCTCTCGGCCACGCGTTGTGGGCGCGCGACGGCGGCCGTGCGAGCGTCTTCGAGACCGGCGCGTGGTCGTCGAAGGCGGCCTGGGCCAACAAGGAGCGGGTCGCGATCGCCTCCGGCCGGCGCGCCCTCGTCCTCGACACCGAGGGCCGGGAGCTCTGGGCTCCGGAACCCACCGCGAGCACCGTGACCGACGTGGCCTGGATGCGCGCCGGCCGCCGCCTGGCCGTGGCCGCCTACGGCGCGGTGAGCTGCCACGAACGGCACACCCCTGTGCCGGTGGCCACCTACCGTTACGTCGGCTCGCACCTGGCGCTGGCGATCCCCGCCACCGGGCGGTGGATCTGCAGCGGCAACCAGGACGCCTCCATCCATATCTGGCGCAGCCGCGACGGGTCGGAGCTGACGATGTCCGGCTACCCGGAGAAGGTGAGCCGCCTCGCCTTCGACGACACCGGCACCTGGCTGGCCGCGGACGGCGCGCCCGAGGTGACCGTGTGGGACTTCTCCGGCAAGGGCCCGGCCGGGACCGCCCCCCGTTCGCTGACCTGCCACGAGACGATCACGGCGCTGGCCTGGCGGCCCGGGTCGGACGGGCATCTGGCCAGCGGCGGTGACGACGGCACGATCGCCCTGTGGCGGGCCACCTCCGGCCGGCCGGAGGCGAGGTTGCGGCCCGCCCGCACGCTGGACGGCGGGGCCGCCGTGGCGGCGTTGGCCTGGGCCGCCCCCGACGTGCTGATCGCCGCCTATCGCGACGGACGGGTCTTGGCCCACCGGGTGTCCGGCCTTTGAGTTTCTCTGGACCGCGCCAATGCGCCGCCCCATCATGATCTCATGACCACGCCAGGGGATCGCTCCTCACGACCGCACGACGGTTCTGGAGCATCCCGCCGATCACGCAAGGCCCCTCGTCCCGATCCGGCGACGAGGTGGGTCCCGCCGGCGTCCGCTCCTCCTCCTGATCCGGCGACGAGGTGGGTCCCGCCGGCGTCCGCTCCTCCTCACAGCGGACCTCCCGCACCTCCGCCGGCATCCCCGGCCCCGCCGGCGGAGGATCGGTCGCAGCGGAGGATGGCGATCGTCACCGGCATCACCTTGCCCATCGTCCTGGCCGTCGTCGTCTTCGTGGCCACGGTGGTGATCGGGCCGTTCCAGGAGGACGTCAAGGAGGGGGTGTCGGTCTCGGAGCCGCCCGTCCGGGTGGGCGTCGAGGAGTCCTGGAACGAGGACGTCGACATGGAGTGGGTGTTCGATCGGCCGCTGCCTGCCCAGGCCGTCGGCGAGCTGATGAACCTGCCGACCGACGGGCCGTCCGTGGTCGGCTTCGCCACCGCTCACGGCGGCCTGCGCTTCTCGAAGTCCTGCCTCGCCTCCGCGGCATGTGACGCGGCGCGGACCCGGTTCAAGCTGGCGCTCACGGGACGGAGGAGGGGCGAGGTCAGGATCACCGACATCGTCGGCCGGGTCCTGGAGCGCCGGGAGCCGCCGAAGGGCGCCCTCCTGTCGGGGCCGACGGCGGGCGCCGAAGAGATCGAGCCCGGCGTGCTCCTCTTCGGGGAGAACTCGACGGTCGAACGCCTGAAAAGCCTCGGCGAGGACGGACGGCCGGGCCGCGCGTACTTCGACGAGAAATTCGTGCATCTCGCCCTCAACGAGCCCATCGTCTTCGAGGTCATCACCGTCAGCACCTGGGACGTCGACTGGGAGCTCGTCGTCAAGCTCTCGGTCGACGGGAAGGCGGAGGAGACGGTCGTGCGTTCCGACGGCACCCCGACCGGCAAGCCCTTCCGCAACCCCGGGAAGATCTACGACCCGCCGGTCTACAAGGGCAGCTACAAGTGCGAGGTCGGGGACCCGACGTGCGGTCCTCTGAGGTGGTAGCCCCGCCGCCTCGCCGTACCGGCAGGGCGCCGCACATCGCGCGGCCTCACCGTACGCCGCCTCACCGTACGCCGAGGCGGCGGCGCAGGTCGCGGGCGGTGGCGAGCACGTGCTGGAGCTCGCCCGGGCTCGGCCACGGCGCGCTGCCCGGGCGCAGCAGCGTGCCGCGTACCGACGCCAGGTGCTCCACCGCGCTCGCGTGCACCCCGCTGCGCCGCACCAGCCACCCGATGACGTCGGAGTGGTCGTGCAGCGGCCTGGTCACCACGTCCCACGTGCCGAGGACCTCGGCCAGGTCGGCCACGTCCAGCGCGACCCCGCCGCCGCGCCCGGTGGCGGCGGCGGCCAGCTCGGCTCGCGCGGTCAGCTCCGGCTCGGTCGGCCGCCCCCACGCGGGCGGCGGCGGATCCGACAGCCACGCCTGCGCCTCGCCGTGGCGGCCCGCGACCGACAGCAGCCCGCCCAGCTCGACGGCGGCCGCGTGGTGCCCGGCCCTGGCCGCCTGCCGGAACCAGTGCTGGCCGCCCGCCAGGTCGCCGTACTCGGCGATGAGCAGCAGGCCATAGTTGAACGCCGACTCGGCGTCCCCGCCCGCCGCGGCCCGCCCGAACCAGTGGCTGGCCGCCGAGGTGTCACCCAGCTCCACGCAGACGAACCCGGCCATCCGCTGGTCCTCCACCCGCCCCGCGCCCGCCGCCTGCTCGAACCAGGCCCGCGCCGTACGC
>NZ_SMKQ01000187.1 GCF_004348995.1 Nonomuraea terrae | reverse complement strand
TCGCCGGCTGCACACCGCCTGCGGCGACATCCCACCCGCAGAGTACGAAGCGATCCACTACCGTCACCAACAAGCCGCAGCGACCGCGGCAGAAACCAAGTAGCCGAGTCTCCACGAAACCCGGCGCGGTTCACCACCCCGGCCACCGCATAGCCGATGATCCGCTGGGCCGCGATCGGTACCATGGCGCGCCGCCTCACCCGCGAGGTGCTGCTACTCGCCAGCAGCGGTTCGTACCTGCCTGCCCAGCGAATTGGCGCCGCCTCAAACACGATCTCAGAGAGTAGGTTCCGCGCATGTCTTCCCAGCTCAGTCATGGCGCATCAGGGGCAATCCGTCGTTTCGCGGGGTGGGTTGCCCGCGGCTCGGTCGGTCATCCCATGCTTGAGGGCATCAACTACTGGGACGAGTTGAAGGACTCGCCGTCCCAGATGGAGACCTGCTTTGCCGTCTTCGCCAACGTCCTCGAACTTGACGAGCAGGGACTGCCGATCAACGAGAAGTACGCCGAGCGCCGGGCAGCCACGTGGCTCTACCTGTACTGCACTGGCGAACTCCCTCCCGAAGAGCCAGACCTTGAGCCGTGGGAGTGCGCGCTTTACTGATCTGAAATCTCCGTACATTGCCTCACGCCCGTCGCCTGTCGCGGCTACGAACGTCACCCGGTCAAGCGCCAAGGTCATGGTTCGCCGGGCTGATCGGTACCACGGCACGTTGCCTCACCTGCGAGGGCTGCTGCCACTCCATACCAGCGGTTCGTACCTGCCCGCCCAGAATTAGTCCTTCTCAAATACGTTCTGAGGAAGCGTCGAGACCAGGGGCAGCCTCAGCTCAGTGCAATCAAGATCCTTCGCAGCGCCAACGGCTGTCCGCCGGTCCTCGACCCGGATCGTGTGGCACTCGGTCCGCACCGGACCTCTCACACAATGCTAATTATGTGAGATGCTGCGGCGCGTGACCGAGATCATGCCGACCGCGATCATCGGCCCCGCCATCGACCGGCCAGCAGCCGGCGCCGTCGCGCTGCCCGACCCGATGGTGCGCACCGTCGGCGACATCGTCGGCCTGTCACCCCGCCGTACCAAAGGCGACGGCGGCGAGGTGCCCGGCGCCGACGTCGACACCGTCGACGCACTGCCCGAACGCGAGTGGTCGACGGTCGCCGCCTGGCTCAAGGCGGGCAAGACCGTCTCCACCCGCCGCGCCCGCCTGGCCGACGTTGCCGCGTTCTGCCGCTGGCTCGACACCGAGCTGCCCGGCGTCGGCCTGCTGGCGGTGAGCGAAGATCACCTCAACCACTACCGCGATCAGCTCGGCACCGGGCAGGCCCGCGCCGGCGTCGCCCGCCCGGGCAAGGCGCTCTCGGCCGCCACGGTCGCCCGCCGCCTGTCGTCGCTGTCGAGCCTGTACGCCTACGCCATACGCCGCCGGATGCTGGCCACCAACCCTGCCGAGCCCGTCGACCGCCCCGAAGTCTCCACAGTGGGCACCACTCCGGCCCGCACCGTGACCGAGCAGACCGCGCTCGTCGACGGGGCCGAGGCGATCGCCGCTGAGCACCCGGTCGACGCCGCGGCGGTCGCGCTGCTGGCCGTCTGCGCCCTGCGGGTCGGCGAGCTGGTCGCCCTCACCATCGGCCAGGTCCGCGATGACGCAGGGCACTGCGTCATCGTGTTCCGGCGCAAGGGCGGCACCGTCGACCGGGTGCCCGTGCCGCCCCGCGTCTGCGCCCTGCTCGACCCGCTGCGCGAGGGCCGCGCGGCCGACGCGCTGCTGTTCACCCGTCAGGACGGGCGGCCGTTCGACCGCTGGCGCATGACCACCGCGCTGCGCCGGGCCGCCACGGCCGCCGGTGTCGATGCGAAGGGCCTGACCCCGCACACCGCCCGGGCCACCGCGGCCACGGCCCTGCTCGACGCAAAAGTGCCGCTCGCCGACGTGCAGGAGTTGCTCGGGCACGCCTCACCGGTCACCACCAAGCGCTATGACCGCGGCCGCCGCAAGCTCGATGGCCACGCCGCCTACCGTATGGCCTCGATCCTGGCCGGCGGGTCCTGACGTAGAGGCACCGTCGCAGGGCTCGGAACGAAATCCGCTGCGACTGTCGTGAGATAGGCATGACTCAAATCAGCGAGCAGACCCGGCAACGCACAGACCAGCGGATCACGGAGGACGACGTGAGCGACGAGCGCGAGCCAACTGCAGCCGAGCTGCTGGCCTGGCGTCACGACGACGTGTTCCTCCCCGAGGCCGAGGCTACCCCGGAGGAGTTCCCATACCTACGGAACATCTCAGCCGGATTCCTGTTCGGCGGTGTGGTCCGCCCGCTCGAACCTGCCCCGCCGGAGTACGTGACGCTACGCATGTCCTATCCCCGTGACCTGGAGTTCACAGGTGCAGTAGGCCGATGGAACATGCTGTGGGAGGCAGCCCAGTTCCGGCGCCGCTTCTTCGACTTGAACGACCTTCCGGAGCCGATGGCGAAGATTGCCGACCTTGGCGACGTCAACGTCACGTTCGTGCCACGGACACGGACGCGGCACTTCGAGTATGCGCCGTTGTTTCACCTCCTGCCCAAGCGCGTCTTGGAGATGTTCGGACTCCCGTTGCTGCGTGGTGGTCAGTGGCCGTTCATCGCCGACTGGGTGGACATCGACGAATTCCTGCCGCGCGACTTCGAAGCACAGCTTGCCCGCGCTTGGGCGTGGACGGTGTGGCCACACCTGATGTCGGGGTCGAAGATGAAGGCGTTCTCAGCGGACGACCCGATCCGGCTGCTGGCTCACAACCTGGACTTTTGGGTGCCTGCGGTAACCGTTGCAATCCAGGACCGACTGCGCGACTTTCCCGAGGTCGACAAGGGCAAGACTCCTGGCCCAGTCACCCTTGAGGACGGCAGCCTGCTTAGCGGGGCAGTGGCCGGCAACCCACGGATGGGCGGACCCGTGTGGTTCGGCGAGGACGATGCCCGCGACGCGCTCGTCGAGACTGTGGAGGCCGCTGACCAGACCGGCCGCCTTCGCGGCATCCTGGAGGCCGTCCGCTCTCATCGGGTTGAGGATGATTTTTCCAGCCACTGGTCGTACGCGCGTGAGGACTTCGAACGCAAGCTGCACGGCAAGCGACGCAAGATCACGGTGAAGTTCGTTGAGCTGACCGACACCACCCCTGTGCAAGGGCCAGAGAGCGAGGTGCTGGGCAACCTTGTCACCAACGACTTCCTCGCACTGCTCGATGCCCGCAATCGGGAAATCGTGGTGCTGCTCAACAGCGGGGTGACCAAGAAGACTGAGATTGCCCACATACTCGGATACGCCAATCACAGCGCGGTCTCAAAGCGCCTGGTGCAGATCCGACAGGCCGCCGAGGATTACTTTGACGAGATCTGATCGGCAATCCGTGGTCACCGTTACGACGACGTGACCCCGCCTCACTTACGGCGTGCTTGCGCGCGTCCGCTCTCGGCCAGCGAGCCCGTGAGCGCGCCCCGCAGATGCGGCAGCGCCCGGTTGTCGGCCTTATATCGGCCAGCCAGGTGCACTTCGAAGCTTAGACATAGTGTCACGACACGCCTACTGACCAGGAACAACTTCGAACAAGGGTGCTATTGGCTGCGCTCCGGGCCAGGTGTCTCTAGCGTTGTACCACAACATCTAGTAGTTACAGCTATGTAGTTCACCACACCTTGTGTTTCCGTGTCAGTCAGTTGGTCCACGAGGCTCAGATCCGGAGGGGTGTGGAAGCACGAAGGTCCTCTCCGCGCTGAGGCCCGCCATCCGACGGGAGGCCGTGGCACAACGCGCTCCGAGTAATATGACCAGTCGTCTTGGACGCCGGACCGAACATGGTCTATGGCCAATAGAGCTTTACGAACTCGATCACTCGTGATAGGCATGTAATCGGCAAAGCGCCAAAGACCATTACGGCTTCCTTGCAAGACCAGGAGAACCAGCGACATGAGTCACCTCATCCTCACGGCCGTAGGCGGCGACCTCGGCGAGACCGTCTCTCTCAGCAACGACTCCGTCCCCGCCCCGACCGGCGACGATCTGCTCATCGCCGTCGAAGCCGCCCCCGTCAACCACGCCGACGTGCTCTTCGCCGCCGGCTGGTTCGGCGTCTACCCGGATGTCCCCGCCGCGCTCGGCGCCGAGGGCGTGGGGCGCGTGATCGAGGCGGGCCCCCAGGCCGATCGGTCCCTGCTCGGCCGCCGTGTGCTCATCCTTCCGACGTTCGCCCACGGCACGTGGGCGGATCGCGTCGTCGTGCCGGCGCGCCAGGTCGTCCCCGTCGGCGACTCGGCTGACGCGCTTCAGCTCGCCATGCTGCCGGTCAACCCGGCGACGGCACATGCCCTGCTCAACGACTACGTGACCCTCCGCCCCGGCGACTGGATCGGTCTGAACCTCGCGAACTCCGCGGTGGGACAGTACGTCATCGCCCTGGCCAAGCGGGCCGGAGTCAGGACGCTGGCGATCGTCCGCCGCGAGAAGGCGGCCGCGCAGGTGCGCGAACTCGGCGCCGACGCCGTGGTGCTGGATGGAGACGGCCTCGAGGACCGCCTCGCCAAGGCTCTCGGCGACCACCGACTGCGCCTGTTCCTCGAAGGCACCGGCAGTTCGGACCAGGTCGCCGCGGTCGCAGGCTCGGTCGAGACCGGCGGAAGCGTCGTCGCCTTCTCGTCGGCCACCGGCCAGTCCCCCGCCCTGCCCCTCCCCGATCTCATCTACCGCGGTCTGTCCCTGCGCTCCTTCTTCATCCTGAACTGGATCGCCACCACCCCACGCCAGGAGCTGGAAAAGATCTACGGCGAGCTCGCAGAACTCGTGGAACAGGGCGTGCTGCGTGTGGCCGTGGAGGCCACCTACCCGCTCCACCAGCACCACGAGGCCCTCGCCCACGCACAGCGGCCGGGGCGTTCGGGGAAGATCCTCTTCACTCCGGGCCAGTCCCAGGCCCAGTAGTACCGGCCCTCACGAGAAGAAACGAGACCATGTCCAAGATCCTTGTCGTTGTGACGGGCGCGACCACTGGACGCTCGCCGACGGGACCAAGCATCATGCTGGTCGCGGCGCTCGCCTCGGGCAAACCTCTCGGGATCGTGTGCCACGGCCCCGCCGCGCTGCTCGCCACCGCCTCGGCCGACGGCAGGTCCCCCTTCGCCGGATATCGCGCGACGGGATTCACCAACGTCGAGGAGACCCACGCGGGCTTCGCCGACCGGGCCAGGTGGCTTCTCCAGGACCGGCTCATCGCCCTGGGGATCGACTTCCAGGAGGGCGAGGCGTTCGCGCCCCACGTCGTCGTCGACCGCAATCTCCACACCGGCCAGAACCCGGCCTCGTCCGCCCCGCTGGCGAACGAGATGGTGAAGGCCCTGGCGGCCTGACGGCTGTCCGTGGCGTGGCCGCGGTGGTCCGGCGCCCCCTCGGGTGCGGGTTCCGGACCGCCCGGTCACGCCGTCTCGGTCCAGGCGACGCACCACCGCGGGTCGGCCCTGATCAGCATCAGATTCGGTGCGCTGCGGGAACCCGGAGGCAACTGGTCCGGGCCGGGCAGCCGGCCGGTCGCCGTCAAGAACGCGCTCGCCTACTCACTACGCCGTCTGGGCACCGACTACGTCGACGTCTATCAGCCCGGCAGGCCCGATCCGGATGTGCCGATCGAGGAGACGATCGGCGCGCTCGGCGAACTGGTCACGGCGGGTTACGTCCGGGCCATCGGCCTGTCGGAGGTCAGCGCCGGCACACTGCGCCGGGCCCATGCCATCCATCCCGTCGCCGACGTGCAGATCGAGTACTCCCTCTTCTCCCGCGGCATGGAGCGCGAGATCCTCCCGGCCGCACGGGAACTGGGCATCACCGTGACAGCCTACGGACCTCTGTCGCGCGGGCTGCTCTCCGGCCACTGGTCCGAGGCACGACAGCGGCGGCTGCCCCCCGAGGACTTCCGCAACGCGCTGCCCCGCTTCCCGGGGGCCAACCTGCCCCGCAACCTCACGCTCGTCGACGCGCTCCGCCGGACGGCGACGGCGTACGGCGTCACCGTGGCCCAACTCGCCATCGCGTGGGTCGCCGCGCAGGGCCCGGACATCGTCCCGCTCGTCGGGGCGCGCACCAGGCGCCAGCTGGCGGACGTTCTGGGTGGCACGGCGGGCGACCTCGATCCGGGCGCGTTCGCCGCCGCCGAACAGGCCGTACCACTTGGCGCGGTGGCCGGCGAACGCTACATGGCACCGCTTCTCGCCCTTCTCGACAGCGAACGGCCGTGAGGCCGGCCGCCCCGGGCCCTTCACCGGCGAGGAGCTGACAACCGCCCGGGGTCTCGCCGCCGCCTGAGTCGGGGCGTCACGACACCGGCTTGGCGGCAGTTCGCGACGTGCTCTTGCGTGCCCGGTACGCGGCCACGTTCGCACGGTTGCCGCACAGGTCGTACGAGTGCCAGCGCTGCGTACGACTGCGCGTGGCGTCATAGAACACGGCCCGGCACCGTTCGTTCCCGCAGATCCGGATACGCGACCAGGTGCCGTCCTGAACGAGTCGCGCCACGACCGCGGCGATCCGGCCGACCAGCGGGTGGCCTGTCACCTGCCGCAGTGCCACCTCGCCGCCGGAGAACAGGTGCCGGAACGTCACGCTCTCCACCGTGGCGGTAACCGCCTCCCATCCCCGGGCGGTGTCCTCCTCGTCAGTCCCCTCGACAACCGTCATGAGGGCGGAGCGCAGTGCCCGGACGGCGTCGAGCTGCTCGTCCGACACCTGCTCCCCGCCGGACAGACCGAACGGCCCGAGAATCCTCCACGCCGACTCTGGATCGTCCAGCGTGTCCGGCAACACGGGCGTCGCGTGCGGGCGGGAGTTGAGCAGCGCGACAAGCGCCGGCGCCCCGTCTGGAACCCGCACCCCCGTCCTGCCCTCGGTCTCTTCACCGGACATACGCCACCACTCCAAGCAACATGGGCTATCATCTAAAGATCATTACGTCATGCACGTCCATGTTACTCGGGCGAGCACCCATCGCCTAGGCGAATGACTCGCATCGCCGACGAAGACCCGCGGCGACGCGACGAGCTCGAACTGCCGCCACCGGCTGGGGATCAGGCCTCGCTCCCCGCCGTCCAGGCTCGGGGACTGAACGCGGGCGAATTCCTCCGCCCTCCGCTCCGTTCAGGCCTCGGTACGCGTGCGGCGCTCCGCCGTCACCGGGAGGTGGAGCCTGGAGCGGTGGGAACCCGCGCCGCTCCTTCCATGTCCGCTCCCGCGTCCGGCCGGGCGCGCGCCCCCGAGCGTCAGCCGCCGGCGTACCAGGGGGACGTTCCCGCTCAGGTCCGCCCGCAGGCGGTCGGGCACGGTGTCCCCGCTGAGCTTGAGCGGCAGCCGGGGCTCCCCCTGTGACAGGCGCTGCGAGTGGCCCTGTGATCGGCGCTGTGATCGGCGCCGGGTCAGCCGGAGCCACAGCGCGTGCCAGCGGACCAGCGTGGCCGCTGTAGCCAGCAGTGCGGCCATCGTGACGGCCGAGATGAGCAGCACGGCGAGGACCACGAGGATGGCGACGATCATCAGCGAGGCGATCGTGCCGAGCACTGTCAACATTCAGCGCAAGATGCCCGCCACCCAGCTTTTTATGCCAATAAATGGGGATAGATCACGCTTACTCCATCCCACCGTTCATCGGGTCGAGCCGTCCGGGCAGGAGGTCCAGCCGGCGCAGGATCACGCCCTCGCGCAGCGCCCACGGGCACACGTCGAGCCGCTGGACCTCGAACAGGTCCATGACCGCGTCGGCGACCAGGGCTCCGGCCGCCAGCTGCATGGCTCGGCCCTCGGACACGCCGGGGAGCTGACCGCGTTCGGCGGAGCTCATGGTGGTGAGCTTCACCGCCCACTCGGCCATGGCCTCGCGCGAGAGCGAGCGTGAGACGTACAGGCCCTCGCTGGACGGCGCCGCCCCGGCGATCCTGGCCAGTTGCTTGAACGTCTTGGACGTGGCGACGGCACGGTCGGGCACGCCGTACCTGACCACGCCGCCGACTGTGCGGGCGATCTCGGTGCGTACGTGCCTGCGCAGTTTGCGCACCTCGTCGGCGGACGGCGGGTCGCCGGTGAACCAGTCGCGCGTCAGCCGCCCGGCGCCGAGCGGCAACGACACGGCCATGTCGGGCTCCTCGTCCACTCCCGCGGCGATCTCCAGCGAGCCGCCACCTATGTCGAAGGCCAGCATCCGCCCCGAGGACCAGCCGAACCAGCGCCGCACGGCCAGGAACGTCAGCCTGGCCTCGTCACGGCCCGACAGCACCTGGATGTGCACGCCACAGCGGGCGTCGATCTCGGCCAGCACCTCCTCGCCGTTGGGGGCCTCCCGTACGGCGGAGGTGGCGAAGGCGACGAGGTCCTCCACGCCCTTGTCCTCGGCGAGCCCGACGGCCTCCGCCACGAAGTTGCCCAGCAGTTCGATGCCCGGCCTGCCGAGCTGGTTGTCCTTGCCGAGGTACTCGGTCAGTCGCAGCTCGACCTTGTGCGAGTAGGCCGGGATCGGGCGGGCGCCGCGGTGAGCGTCCACAACCAGTAAATGAACGGTGTTCGAACCGATGTCCAGCACGCCTAGTCGCATGGGAAAACGCTACCGGTCTGCCGCTTTCACGGCGAAACGGAGGTGGAAGTGGTCGAGCGTGCCGGGCATCGCGCCCTCCAGCCGCACCGACGGCCTCAGCTCGCGCTCGCGCAGGATCGCGCCCAGCAGCGTCGCGGCGGTGAACAGCACCAGCTCCTCCCCCGCGCAGCGCGCGAACCCGGCGCTGAAGGGCACTCCCGCCCACGTGTCGCCGCCGTCCACCCAGAGCTCGGGCCGGTAGGAGGAGCCGGGCTCGGCCCGGTTGACGTACGGGCTGTAGATCACCACCAGCGTGCCCTCGGGCGCGTCCCAGGGGTTGGGCCCGATGACCTCGCGGAGAATGGCGATCGTGGTGGGCCAGAGCCGCAGCGACTCCAGCACGGCCGCGCGCAGCAGGTCGTGGGCGGGCGGGGCCGGATGGCCGGCGAGCAGGGCGAGCGCCCGGTAGACGGCCATGGCGACGGCGTCGAAGGCGAACAACCAGTGCGGCACCTGCCCGTCGGCGTGCACGTCGGCGGGGGCGTGCGCGGCGGCCAGCGTCGCCGCGAGGCTGCCGGGCTCGGCCCGCGCCAGGTGGCCGCGCAGCCGGCGCAGGAAGGCGGTGCGCACGTCGGTGCGCTGCCCGCGCAGGGACGACCAGTTGGCGTCGCGGCGCAGCCGGTCGAGCTGCCGGACGAGGGTGACGTCGTTGCGGGCGCCGTCGCCGAGCACGATGCGGCACACGAGCCGCCAGTGCGCGGCGTGGAAGACCTGCCAGGTCAACACGCCCTCGCGGGGCAGCGTGGCCGCCTCCTCCTCGACGACGCGGGCGAAGGGGCGCAGGTCGGTGGAGAGCACCTCGTCGTTCAGCGACCGCCGCCGCTCGCGCAGCCCGTGGTCGGGCGTGATGAGCACGCCGTCGGGCTGGAAGTGGGCGAGCGCGCCGCGCTTCTCCCGGGTGGCCGGGGTGAACGCGCGGTCCTCCAGGACGGCCAGCACGTCGTGCGAGGCCAGCGGCAGCACGGCGTGGCCGCGCCCCGGCACCGGCACCAGCAGGGGCGCGTCGCCGTGCTCGGCGCGCAGCCGGCGCAGCAGCCGGACCGCGCGGCCGTCCGCGTCGGCGAGCGCCGCCAGACGCACCATCGTGGGCCTGCGTACGACGACGCCCTGCGCCAGCGCCGGCAGCGCCAGCGCGGTGGCCACGGCCAGCGCCTGAGCGGGCGTGACCCGGGTCGGCCGGGTGATCGTGGGCATGCCGCAGGCACTACCCTTCCATGGTGTCATGACACGTTTGGGGGATCTTTGAGCGCTTGCTGTGGCCCGAGCAGAGACTCCGCCCCGGGGCCGTTCCCGGCGGTGGTGGCGACTCCCGCGCGGCGGACGGCGCCGCGCGGCATGGTACGCATCCCGGGCGGAACGTTCCTGATGGGCGGTGACGACCCCGACGGGCGTCCCGAGGACGGCGAGGGGCCGGTCCGCGAGGTCCGTCTCGAGCCGTTCCTGATCGATCCGGCGTGTGTGACGAACGCGCAGTTCGCGACGTTCGTCAAGGAGACCGGGTACGTGACCGAGGCCGAGCGGTTCGGCTGGTCGTTCGTGTTCCGGCAGTTCGCCACGCGCGGCGTGATGGACGCCACCGTGCCGGACGCGCCCTGGTGGGTGGGCGTCGAGGGCGCCTCGTGGCGCTCGCCGGAAGGCCCGGGCTCCTCGATCGGCGACCGGCAGAACCACCCGGTCGTCCACGTGTCCTGGAACGACGCCGACGCGTACGCGGCCTGGGCGGGCAAGCGGCTGCCCACCGAGGCGGAGTGGGAGATGGCGGCCAGGGGCGGCCTGGAGCGCAAGCGCTACCCGTGGGGCGACGAGCTCGCGCCGAAGGGCCGGCAGCGGTGCAACATCTGGCAGGGCCACTTCCCGACCGCGCCGAGCAAGGGCACGATGCCGGTGAAGTCGTTCCCGCCGAACGGCTACGGCCTCTACAACGTCGCCGGCAACGTCTGGGAGTGGACCGCCGACTGGTGGGACACGACGTGGGAGCCGTACGCCGAGAACCCGGCGGGGCCGGCGCAGGGCACGGCGAAGGTGATCCGCGGCGGGTCGTACATGTGTCACGACTCCTACTGCAACCGCTACCGCGTCGCGGCCCGCACGATGAACACGCCCGACTCCTCGACCGGGCACACCGGCTTCCGTTGTGCGGCCATACTCTGATCGCATGTCACGAACCCTGCGACTGCTGATCACCGGCGGCGGCACCGGTGGTCACACCTACCCGGCCCTGACCACGCTGGCCGCCGTGCAGCGGCGTCAGGTGCCGCACGACGTGCTGTGGGTCGGCACGGCCGGCGGCCTGGAGGCGCGGATCACGGCCGAGCACGGCATCCCGTTCAAGGCGATCACCACCGGCAAGCTGCGCCGCCGCCCCAACCTCAAGGAGCTCGGCACCAACATCGCCGACGTGTTCCGCATCCCGGTCGGGGTGTTCCAGGCGATCGGGCACGCCGCCCGTTTCCTGCCCGACGTGGTGCTGTCGACCGGGGGCTACGTGGCGGTGCCGATCGGGGTGGCGGCCAAGCTGATCCGCCGTCCGCTGGTGATGCACGAGCAGACGACCGTGGTGGGGCTGGCCAACCGCATCCTGTCGCGGCTCGCGACCCGGATCGCGCTGTCGCACGAGTCGTCGCTCGACCACCTGCCCGCCGCGGCGCGGGCCAAGGCCGTGGTGACGGGCAACCCGATCAGGCCGGAGCTGCTGCAGGGCAACCGGGCGGCGGCCTACGACCTGTTCGGGCTGACGTTCGAGGTGCCGCTGATCTACGTGACGGGCGGCGCGCAGGGCAGCAAGCAGATCAACACGCTGATCGCGGAGATCCTGCCGCGGCTGCTGGAGCACGCCCAGGTCGTGCACCAGTGCGGGCCCGCGTGGATCGACCAGATGCGGGCCGTGGCGCTGCCTCCCGAGCTGGCCGACCGCTACCACCCGGTGCCGTACGTCGGGAGTGAGCTGGCCGATCTGTTCGCCGCGGCCGACGTGGTGATCTCGCGCAGCGGCGCCGGCACGGTGTCGGAGCTGACCGCGATCGGCCGGCCGTCGGTGCTGATCCCGCTGATCCCGACCGGCGGCGACGAGCAGCGCAAGAACGCCCGCTACCTGGCCGAGGCCGGGGCGGCTCGGGCGCTGCTGGAGCCGCACCCCACGGGCGAGATGTTGCTGGCGGAGCTCATGCCGCTGCTGGCCGACCCGGAGCTGCGGCACACGATGGGGCAGGCGGCGGGCAAGCTGGGCCGGGTGGACGCCGCCGACGCCCTCTGCGACCTGCTGCTGCAGACCGCGGGCTACGCGGGCCCCGGGTCGAGGTAGCCGAACGCCTCGCGGGCGGAGCTCATGCTCCGCCGCAGCGCCCGTTCCAGCCGGTCGGCGTCCTCCGCGAGGCGGTCCAGCTCGGGCACGGAGGAGACGTCGGCCCCCGTCTCGGCGACCAGCTCCTCATAGCGGTGCAGCCGGCCGCGCAGCTCCTGGATCTGGTGGTGGGCCGTGTACGCGCGCTCCGCCTCGGCGACGTTGATCGCGTACCGCTCCAGGGCCTCCACCCTGGCCAGCACGGCCGCCTCGCTGCTGTCGAGTGCCCTGGCCAGGGGCTCGGCCACGGCCGCCACCTCGGGGGTGAGCCCGCGTGAGACGGTCTCCCGGTGCTGGGCCCGCAGGTCCGACAGCTTGGCCAGCAGCCGGGCGATCTCCCATTCCTGGGCCGGCAGCATGACCGCGTTGCGCACGTCGTCGAGCAGGCCGTCGGCGTTGACGCGGGAGCCGGTCACGGTCGCGATGGCGCGCTGGGCGCGGGCGAGCAGCCGCCGGGAGGACTCGTCGAGGTCCTCCAGGAGGACGTAGCGGCCCTCGTACCAGCGCAGGTGCTCGTAGGCCTGGCGGTCGTGCTCGTCCTGCTCGTCCTCGGGGGCGTCGTTGTGCACGAACACCACGATCATCAGGGGCAGGCCGAGCAGCAGGAGCAGCATGCCGACGCCGCGGCTCAGGCCGCCGATCCCCAGCATCAGGCCGAACAGAGCGACCGCGCCGAAGGCGACGACCGCGCGGTAGCGGGTGCCCGACAGCACCCGCCTCGGCTGGGGCGCCCAGCCGCGGCGCATCTTGAGAAGCACCAGCCGGCTCTCCCTGAGCAGCTGGGCGTCGTCCGGCGGTACTCCGGGGTCTACCACGACATCCGCCACGAACCGGATCCTAAGCGAAGTCAGTCATGTAGATGGCGGAAAGCTTCGTGCGCTGAACTGACACTGTCACGTAATGCCTGCTCAAGACGGTCGGCATCGTCGGACAAACTGCTCAGCTCCGGCACGGCCGAGCCGTCGGCGCCGGACTCGGCGAGCAGCTCCTCGTAGCGCGGCAGCCTGGCGCTGAGGCGGGCGATCTGCTTCCCGGCGCGGTAGGCGCGCTCGGCGTCGGCCACGTGGCCGGCGTAACGCTCCAGGGCCTCGACGCGGGCGAGCACCGCCTCCTGGCTGCTGTCCAGGGCGTGGGCGAGCGGCTCGGCCACGGCCGCCACCTCGGGGGTGACACCCTCGGAGACGATGTCCTGGTGCTCGGAGCGCAGCTCCGACAGCTTGGCCAGCAGCCGGGCGATCTCCCACTCCTGGGCGGGCAGCATGACCGCGTTGCGGACGCCGTCCAGCAGGCCGTCGGCGTTCACGCCGGAGCTCATGACCTCGTCGATGGCCGCCTGCGCGCGCGACATCAGGGCCCTGGCGGGCTCGTCGAGCTGCTCGCGCACGACGTAGCGGCCCTCGTGGCGGCGGGCGGTGTCGTACACGTCGGCCTCCAGCGTGTGCCGCCGCTCGACCTCCGCGTCGGGCCGGGGCCGCAGCAGGACGCCGACGACGAGCAGCGCCGCGAGCGTCATGATCACCGCGAAGGGCGTGTAGCGCTCGGCGAGGAACAGCGCCAGGCCGTACACCGCGGCCGCCACGGCCGCCGCGGTGGCCGCCAGCCGGACGGTCACGTCGGCCACGGACCTGGAGCGCTTGTACGCGGGCGCCCATCCCGCGTGGATGCGCACGAGCAGTTTGCGGTTGTCGCGCAGGAGGGCCGCGGCGTCGTCGGGCACCGCCGGATCGACTATGAGCTTCGCCTGGCGTCCGGGCACGTCGGTCAGCTTTCGAGATAGCGGAACGCTTCATGAGCCGAACGGACACTGCGTCGTAAGGTGCGCTCCAGCGTGTCGGCGTCCTCGGACAGGCGGTCGATCTCGGGGACGGCCTGGGCGTCCGCGCCGGACTCGGCGAGCAGCTCCTCGTAGCGGGGCAGCTTGGCGCGCAGCTCCTCGATCTGGGCGCGGGCGTGGTAGGCGCGCTCGGCCTCGGCGACGTGGCCGGCGTAGCGCTCCAGGGCCTCGACGCGGGCGACCACGGCGGACTCGCTCTCGGCCAGGGCCCGCTCCAGCGGCTCGATGACGGCGGCCACCTCGGGCGCGATGCCCCGGATGAGCAGGTCGCGGTGTTCCATGCGCAGCGCCGACAGCTTGGCCAGCAGCCGGGCGATCTCCCACTCCTGGGCGGGCAGCATGATGGCGTTGCGCGCGTCGTCGAGCAGGCCCTCGGCGTTGACGTGGGAGCGCAGCACCGACCCGATCGCGCGCTGGGCCCTGGCCAGCACCTTCCCGGCCTCATGGTCGAAGTCGTCGTGCAGCAGGAAGCGGCCGTCGTACCAGCGGGCCTGCTCGTAGACGGTGCGCTCGTGCGGACGGTCGTCCTCGGGGACCTCGCTCATGGAGGCGATCTTGACCAGGACGACGAAGACGTACATGCCGAGCAGGACGAATCCGGCCGGTGCCAGCGGGCCGGCGAGCAGTACGGCCATGAGCGCGATCATGACGGGGGTGGCGGCCAGTAACACCGCGCCCGAGGGGCCGCGGCGGCGCGGCTCGGCCGCGGCGGCAGGGGGCACCCATCCGGCTCTGATCCTGGACAACAGCGGGGCGTTGGCACGCAGCAGTCCGGCAACCTCCGGCGGTACCGCCGGATCGACGACCACACCCACGTTCTGTCCTGGCACCCTGGCGCCCCCAACGCTCGTGATGTTCGGATATTACGTAACATTCCTCCTGAGTGTCAGCCTCCGCAAGGCCAGTCTGGGGAACCACCAGTTGCGCGCACCGAGCACTTCCATGACGGCGGGCACCAGGACCAGGCGCACCACTGTGGCGTCGACCAGCACCGCGACGGCCAGCCCGACCCCCATGACGCGCAGCGCGCGGTCGTCGAAGGCGCCGAAAGCGGCGAAGACACAGAACATGATCGTGGCGGCGGCGGTGATGACCCTGGCGGTCTTGGCGAGACCGGCGGCGACCGCGCGGCCGTTGTCGCCGTCCTGAAGGTACTCCTCCCTGATCCGCGACAGCAGGAACACCTCGTAGTCCATCGACAGGCCGAACGTGACCGTGAACAACATCATCGGCACCCACGCGTCGATCGGGCCCTCCGTGCCCAGGCCCAGCACGTCGAACTGGAAGACGGCCACGATGACGCCGTAGGCGGCGCCGATGGACAGCAGGTTCACCGCGATCGCCTTGACCGGCAGGACGAGGCTCCTGAAGACGGGGGTGAGCAGGGCGAACGCGGCCAGCAGCACCGCCCCGACCACCCAGGGGAGGCGTTCGGCGGAGTGGCGGGCGTAGTCGAGGGCGGCGGCGGTGGAGCCGGTGACGAGCACCCGCTCGGGCAGGTCGGCGCGCAGCCGCCGAATGAGGTCCTCGGTGCGCTCGTCCTGCGGCCCGGTGTCGGGGATGACGATCGCGGCCCGCTCCCCCACGGGGAACGCCCGCGCGACCCCCGGCACACCGGCCGCCGACGCCACCGCCCTGTCTCGGTACGCCCCCGCGTCGCCGTCCGAGGCGGTCGTCTCGTCATCTGGGGGTGCCGCCTCGCCGTCCTGGGTCGGCGCGTCGGTGGCCGGGGCGACGGCCAGGATCAGCGGGCCTGCCATGCCGGGGCCGAACCCCTGGGCGAGCAGGTCGTGCGCGCGGCGGGTGGTGTCGGTGACGGGACGGTCTCCGGGGTCGGACCAGCCGACCCGCAACTGCGTCGCGGGCAGGGCGAGCGCGGCGAGCGCCGTCAGCGCCACCAGTGCGGCCGTCCACGGCCGGCGCTGGACCACCCGGCTCCATCGGTACGACAGCGGCGTGCGCTCGGCACGGCGTGGCAGTGAGAACCGGTCGATCCCCGTGCCGATCATCGTGAGCAGGGCGGGCAGGAGGGTGAGGGCGGCGAGCATCACCATGAGAACGCCACAGCCCGCGGCCAGGGCGATGCCGCCGCCGAGCGACGGGCCGAGGAAGAGGATGCCGGACCCGGTGACGATCACGATGAGGCCGGCGAAGAACACGGACCTCCCCGCCGTCCGCATGGCCTCCACAACGGCCCCCTCAACGCTCCCGGCGTTCCGGGGCTCTCCCCTCTGGGCGGGGGGCGGCGGATCGGCCAGGGCGGTGCGGAAGCGGGTGACGATGAGGAGGGCGTAGTCGATGCCGACGCCGAGGCCCAGCATGATCGTGAGGTAGACGCCGAAACCGGGCGTGGGGACGAGGTGGCCGAGCACCGACAGCAGCGCGACGCCGCAGGCCACCCCGATCACGCCCACGACCAGCGGGAGCACGGCCCCGATCAGCGAACGGAACGCCACCAGCAGCACCACCGCGGCGGTCAGCAGCCCGAGGCCCTCCGTAAGGCCGCCGGGGGTGGAGTCGGCGAAGTCGTCGCCGGACAGCTCGGCGGTCACACCGGCCGCCCGGAAGGCGTCGCGCAGCTCGCCCAGCTCCCGGATCGTGGCCTCGTCCGGGTAGTCGAGGGGGATGGAGGCGACCGTCCCGTCCGCGGAGACGCGCCGGTCCCCGGTGAGCACGCGAACGCCTGGGACGGCGTCCATGCGGGTGAGCAGGCCGGTGACGGGCCCGCGTACCGCGGCGGAGTCGACCCCGGACGGGGCGGAGACGACGAGGGCGCCCGGCGGCTCGACGGGGGCGGCCCCGCCGAGCAGATCGGCCGCCTGCTGGCTCTCGGATCCCGGGAGGGTGAAGTCGTCGTCCGCGGGGCCCGGCCACGCGGCGGCGGCCGCGATGAGGGCCGCGGACAACGCCAGCCACAGCACGACCACGAGCCGGCGGTGGCGGATACAGAAGCGAATCATGCGGCGACCGTAGGAACGCGGGCCGCTCCCGGTCGTCCGCCCACCGCGGGCGAACGCCTACGCCGCCCGCGGTACCCCGTCACCGTACCCATCAGGACATCTCAGCCAGGCTCCAGGAACGCCCCGGGACGTCTTGGCCGCATCCCGCCGGGACATCCCGGCCCGCCGCCGGCGAAGTCTCAGGCGGAGCCTCCGGGGCGGATGAGGCCGGTTTCGTAGGCGATCACGACGAGTTGGGCGCGGTCGTGGACCGACAGCTTGGCCATCATGCGGTTGACGTGGGTCTTCACGGTGAGGGGGCTCATGAGGAGTTCGTCGCCGATCCGCGCGTTGGTGAGGCCGCGTCCGACGCGCGCCAGTACTTCGCGTTCGCGCCCGGTCAGCGCGGCCAGCCGGCGGTCGTCGGGGGCGGCGGGGCGGGCGGTGAACTCCTCGATCAGCCGCCGGGTGACGCCCGGCGACAGGAGGGCGTCACCTCGGGCGGCGACCCGGACCGCGTGCCGGATCTCGGCCGGTTCCGCGTCCTTGACGAGGAAGCCGCTGGCACCGGAACGGAGCGCCTCGTAGACGTACTCGTCGAGGTCGAAGGTGGTGACCACGACGACGCGCAGGCCGGCGGCGGTGAGGGCGCGGGTGGCCGCGAGGCCGTCGAGCTCCGGCATGCGGACGTCCATGAGCACCACGTCGGGGCGGAGCTCTCCCGCCAGGCGGACGGCCTCGGCGCCGTCGGCGGCCTCGCCGACCACGGTCAGGTCGGGTTCGGTGTCGAGCAGCGCCCGCAGCCCGGCCCGGACGAGGGGCTGGTCGTCGGCGAGCAGGACCGTGATCACGCGGGCAGCCGGGCGGTGACGCGGAACCCGCGCGAGGGGCCGTTCCCGGTGGTCAGCAGGCCGCCGACGGCGGCGACGCGTTCGGCCATGCCGGTCAGGCCGTGCCCGCGCGGGGCCCGGCTGCCCCTGCCGTCGTCGTCCACCCGCACCGTCACCGCTCCCTTCTCGTACGTCAGCGTCACCGCCGCCGTGGTGGCGCCGGCGTGGCGCATGGTGTTGGTCAGAGCCTCCTGCACGACACGGTAGACGGTCAGATCGGCGGCGGGCGGCAGGTCGCGGTGCTCCCCCTGGACGTCCAGGGTCACCGGCAGCCCGGCCGTCCGCAGGAGTGCGGGCAACCGCGCGACCCCGGGCAACGGATCCCGTCCCTCCCTTGGG
>NZ_SMKQ01000186.1 GCF_004348995.1 Nonomuraea terrae | reverse complement strand
AGGGACAGGTCCAGGGATGCGCCGGATCGCGGTGAATCGCGTCGAGTGCGGCGCTGATGCCCGGATCGGCCAGCGCCTGGGCCCAGCCCGAGACCGTGCAGTGCTCGCGCGGCGCGTCGAACCAGGCCCGCAGGATGTACAGCAGCAGCATGTCGAGCAGGGCCGACACGATCGTGTCGGCGCCCAGCCTGGGCTTGTGCACCTCGGCGCCCAGCAGCTCGACGGCGGCCCGCAGCTCCGGGTGCAGCCCGAGCCTGGCCGGCAGGTGGATCAGGTCGGGCAGGTCGCGCAGGAGCGGGTGGGCGCGGGCCGGGTCGAGCTCGTAGCCGCCGCACAACGTGACGGTCGGCGCCCCGGAGCCGCCGACGGACGCGGAGGCGAACAGGTCGCCGCCCTCGGCCGCCGGGTCGCAGCGCGGCTCGTCCACCGGCGTGGTCGGCTGGTCGGCCATCGCGTAACCGTGCCCGTGAGGGAAGAAGAGCACGTCGCCGACCGCGAGCGCGACCGGCGGGCCGTCCGGTGGGAGCAACCAGCACGACCCCTGCAGGATCACCTGGAACCCGGCCGACCCCGGCACGGACGGGAACCGCTGCCCCCAGGGCGCGTGCCACTCGACCCGGGCGGAACGCGGCCGCCCGGTGCGCATGACGGCGATCACGTCGCTCAACACGTCCATGCCGAAGACTCTAACGAGGAAGACGCACGCGTATGTATGGAAGACGCCAACCCATTGGCTGTCTCGTCCACCGCTCCTACGGTTACCGGGGACAGGAAGGAGCACGTCGTGGGACGAGTTCTGGTGACCGGTGCGACGGGCACGATCGGACGGCACGTGGCGGCGTCATTACGGGAGGCGGGGGCCGAGGCCGTGCCCCTGACCAGGCGAACGGGCGATCTGACCGATCCGGCGTCGCTGCCCCTCGACGGGGTGGAGTCGGTGTTCCTCGTCTGGCCCTTCGCCACGGCCCGGGGGGCGCGGGAAGTGGTCGAGGCCATCGCCGCACGGGCCCGCCGGGTGGTCTACCTCTCCTCGGCCGCGCTGCGCGACCACGAGCGCGAGATCGAGCGACTGATCGCGGAATCCGTCCCGGAATGGACGTTCCTCCGCCCCCACGCCTTCGCCGCCAACACGCTGCGGTGGGCCCGCCAGGTGCGCGCGGGAACGGTGCGCGGCGCGTACGGGCAGGTCGCCGCGCCCGTGGTGCACGAGCGGGACGTCGCGGCCGTGGCCGTCCTGGCGCTGCTGGACGCCGGGCACGCCGGGGCGGCGTACGAGCTGACGGGGCCCGAGGCGATCACCCCGGCCGAGCAGGTGCGGATCCTCTCCGCGAGCACCGGGATCCCGGCCCGCTGGGAGGAGGTCCCGCCCGAAGACGCCCGAGCCGGCCTCGTGGCCATGGGGTGGCCGCCCGGCGTGGCGGCGGAGGTGCTGCGGGCCCAGGCCGCCGGGACGGGGCCGGTCACCTCGGCGGTCGAAGAGGTCACGAAGGCCCCGGCGCGCACGTTCGAGCGATGGGCGAAAGAGCACGCGGACGACTTCCGCGCCGTACGCGAGCCGGCGCCGACGATGCGGGCGGCGCGCTTCCACGAGTACGGCGGCCCTTCGGTGATCCGCCTGGACGAGGTGCCCACACCCCGTCCCGGCCCAGGACAGGTGCTGGTCGAGGTGGCCGCCACGTCGTTCAACCCGTCGGAGGCCGGCCTGCGCTCCGGGCTGCTGCGCGGGGTCTTCGGGACGGCCCTGCCGCGCACCCTCGGCTGGGACCTCTCCGGCACGGTCGTCGAGACCGGCGCGGGCGTCACCGCCCTGACCCCGGGCGACCGGGTATACGGCCTGGTGGCGGAGACGGCGGCCGAGTACGTCGTGGCGCCCGCGGACCTCCTGGCCAGGGCGCCGGAGACCATCCCGCTGGCCGACGCCGCCGCCGTCCCCGTGGCCGGGCTCACCGCCTGGCAGGCGGTCCACGAGCACGCCCGCCTCGCCCCGGGGCAGCGGGTGCTGGTCAACGGCGCGGGCGGCGGGGTCGGCCTGTTCGCCGTGCAGTTCGCCAAGCTCGCGGGCGCGTACGTGGTCGCCACGGCCGGGCCGCGCAGCGCCGCCGCGGTACGCCGGCTCGGCGCCGACGAGGTGGTCGACTACACCTCAGACCCGCTGCCCGGCGGCATGGACGTCGTGCTCAACCTGGCCGCGCTCCCCCACGAGGCGGCCGGCGCCCTGGCCGGGCTGGGCCGCAGGATCGTCACGATCGCCACCCCCGTCGAGGGCGGCACGCACTTCGTGGCCCGCGACGACCCCGCTCAGCTGGGCCGCATCGCCGCCCTGATCGACGAGGGGAGCGTCACGGTCGAGGTGGCCGAGTCGCACCCGCTGACAGAGCTCGCCGAGATCCACCGCAGGGCCGAGGCGGGCGACACCCGGGGCAAGATCGTGCTCAGGGTGTGAAGTGGCGCAGGACCTCGGGGTTGGCCATGGCGTCGGGGTTGGCGGCCTGCTCGACGGGGGTGCCGAGCAGGATCTTGCGTACCGGGACCTCCAGTTTCTTGCCCGACAGGGTGCGCGGGATGCCGGGCACCATGCGGATCTCGTTGGGCACGTGGCGGGGCGACAGCTCGGTGCGCAGGGCGTCGCAGAGGGCGCGTTCGAGCGACTCGGTCAGCTCGGCGCCCTCGGCCAGGCTCACGTACAGCAGCAGGCGGCCCTCCTGGCCGAGCTGGCCGGTGTCGATCACGAGGCTGTCGGCGATCTCCTCGAACCGCTCGACCACCCGGTAGAACTCGCTGGTGCCCATGCGGACGCCACCCCGGTTGAGCGTCGAGTCGGAACGGCCGTAGATCACGCAGCTGCCGTCCTCGTCGATCTTGATCCAGTCGCCGTGCCGCCACACGCTGGGGTAGACGTCGAAGTAGCTCTCGGCGTACCGCTCGCCGGTGGGGTCGTTCCAGAACATCACCGGCATCGACGGCATCGGCCGGGTCACCACCAGCTCGCCCACCTCGCCGACCACCGGCTTGCCCGCCGGGTCGTACGCCTCCACCTTGGCCCCGAGCGAGCGGCACGGGATGACGCCCGCCCTGATCGGGTGGAGCATGGTCGCCCCGACGAACCCCGTGCACACGTCGGTGCCGCCGGAGAACGACCCGACCGGCACCCCGGGCAGTTCGGCGGCCACCCAGGCGAACCCCTCGGGCGGCAGCGGCGAGCCGGTCGAGCCGACCCCGCGCAGCCGGTCGAGCCCCTCCGGCCGGATGCCCGCCTTCAGCGAGGCCATGATGTACGGCGCCCCCACCCCGAAGTACGTCACCCCTTCCGAGGCCGCGATCCGCCACAGCGCGGCCGGCGACGGATGGGTGGCCGAGCCGTCGTACAGCACGGGCGTGGCACCGACCAGGAGGGCGCCGATGAGGTAGTTCCACATCATCCAGCCCGTGGTCGTGTACCAGAAGAACACGTCGCCCTCGCCCAGGTTCTGGTGGAAGGTGAGCGACTTGAGGTGTTCGAGCACGATGCCGCCGTGGCCGTGCACGATCGGCTTGGGCAGCCCGGTCGTGCCGCTGGAGTAGAGGATCCACAGCGGGTGGTCGAACGGCACCCGCTCGAACTCCAGCGGGCCCTCCTCGGCCCGCAGCCCTTCCCAGCCGATGACCTCGCCGTGGGGCGTCTCGCGGGTGTGCGCCCGCGCCGGCCCGGCCTGCTGCGGCGCGCGGCCCTCGTCGGCCGCCGCGAGGTACGGGATCCACACGGTCGCCCGCAGCGAGGGCAGCTGGGCGGCGATCTCGTTGACGGCGGCCGAGCGGTCGTAGCCCCTGCCGTTGTAGTGGTAGCCGTCGACCGCGATGAGCACCTTGGGGTCGATCTGCTTGAACCGGTCGACGATGCTCGGCACTCCGAAGTCGGGCGAGCCGGCCGACCAGATCGCGCCCAGCGAGGCCGTGGCCAGGCAGGCGATCACGGCCTGCGGGATGTTGGGCAGGTAGGCGGCCACCCGGTCGCCGCGCCCGACGCCGAGCCTGACCAGACCGGCGCGCACGCGGGCGACCTCCTCGCGCAGCTCGGCCCAGGTCAGCTCCTGGCGGGCGCCGTCCTCGGAGACGAACACCAGCGCCGTGCCCTCGGTGCGGCGCAGCGCGTTCTCGGCGTAGTTGAGGATGCTGCCGGCGAACCACGTGGCGCCGGGCATCTCGCCCGAGAGCACAGGCCCGTCGCCCCGGTCGCCGATCACCTCGAAGTAATCCCAGACGGACGTCCAGAACTCGGCGGGGTGCTCGACCGACCACCGCCACGCCTCCTCGTAACCGCCGGAGCGTCCCAGCCACCGCAGGTAGCGGGTCAGCTCGGCGGATGCGACGACCTCTTCGCTCGGCTCCCAGAGAAGCTCGCCCTCAGCAACCATGTGCCCCATCCTGTCGCCGGTTCGGGGGAAAGTCATACCCTGCCCTCCCCATACCTTGCTACCTCCGAAGGTGGTCCACCGCCATACGCGCCGCCGTGCCGATGACCGCGTCGGCGCGGGGCTGGTTGAGCGCCGTGCTGAACGAACGCGTGAAGACCGCCACCGCGTACCGCCCGCCGTCGGGGTACTCCACGACGCCCGACTCGGCGCGCAGCGTCGGCAGCGTGCCGGTCTTGCCGCTGACCGCCACGTCGTCGTACGGGAAGCCGGAGGCCAGGCGGTGCGGCCAGACCTGCAGGTTGAGCATGCCGCGCATCCAGGCGCACGACTCGGCGGAGGCGGCCTCGTCCCGCCAGATCATCGCGAACAGCGTGGCCAGCTCGCGCGGCGTGGCACAGTTGGAGCGGGCCGGGTCGAGCACGCTGAGCCGGGCGATGTCGTCGGGGTCCACGTACGGCCAGCCGTGTCCGGTGTCGGCCCGCATGCTGGCGCTGCCCTCCCGCCAGCTCTGCACGACGCGCGTCCCGGTCAGCCCGAACCGGTCGAGCATGGCGTTGATCGTGTCGCACCCCACCAGCTCCAGCAGGGTGTCGGCCGAGGTGTTGTCGCTCACGGAGATCATCAGGTACGCCAGGTCACGCAGCGAGATCGTCACGTCGTCCTGCATCGCCGCGATGCCCGTCCCGCCCGCCAGGCGGTCGCTCGCCGGCACGGTCACCCGCCGCGCCGGGTCGAGCAGCCCGGCGTCGACCTGCCTGCGGAAGGCCACCAGCAGCGGCACCTTGTACATCGACGCCGTCGGCAGCGGCTCGTCCGGGTCGAGGCCGACCTCGCGGCCGGTGTCGATGTCGGCCGCGTAGAGCCAGCCGGTGACGCCGGCCCGCCGGAACAGGCTCTCGAAGTCGGGCGCGCTCATGCCAGCATCCCCGGCCTGCGGCTGACGCGCCGCACGGGCACGGCGGCCTCGTCCGTCATCCCGGCGCTCTCCTTCAACGTCCGTACGGCCAGGGCCGCGAAGCCGGTGACGAGGTCGTCGGCGGTGTCAGCCGGGGCCGCGCGCCAGGCCGTGGAAACCCGGCTCGCGATCGGCGAGCCTAGCAGCGGCCGCCAGGCCAGCCCCGGCACCTCCACCTTCGGCCCGAACGCCACCGCCGCCCCGGCCAGCACGAGCCCCAGCCCCACGCCCTGGTGGACCTGCGCAGGGACGAACCCGTGGCGGCGGCACTCCGACAGCACCTCGGCGTGCCAGCCCGGCTCCCCTTCCATGGGCGGCAGGAGCAGCTCCCGCCCCGCGAGATCGGCCAGGTGTACCTCGCCGACGCCGGTGAGCGGATCGGCGTCGGCGAGCAGCACGCCCTGCCTCTGCACCAGCACCTGCCCGAAGCGCAGGCCGGGCGCGGCGACCGGGTGGCGGACCAGGCCGACGTCGATCACGCCCTCCGCCAGCGCCGTCACCTGGTCGGCGGTCCAGATCTCGGTGGGCGCGAGGCGTACGTCGGGGTGGATGTCGCGGAAGCCCGCGACCAGGGCGGCCAGCACGGCGGCGGCGAGGTCGGGCGGGACCCCGACCCGCAGCGCCGTCCCCTGCCCCTGCCGGGCCAGCTCGTGCAGCCGGTCCACGCGGGCGACGATCTCGCGGGCCTCGGCGAGCAGCAGCCGGCCTGCCTCGGTGAGACGGACCTGCCGGGCGGAACGGTCGAACAGCCGCACGCCCAGCTCCTCCTCCAGACGCTTGATGCGCTGGCTGAGCGGCGGCTGGGCCATGCCGAGCCGGATCGCCGCGTTGCCGAAGTGGAGTTCCTCCGCCACCACGGTGAAGTAGCGAAGGTGCCGGACAAGGTCCATGACCAGCCAATATATCCAAATTTATATCTTGATTGCTGTCATATCAGTATTGGACGTCCACGCCGCTTATCTGGTCTTCTCTCCGTCATGGCACCACAAACGGGGACAATGTACGCGCACTTGCAGCCGGAGCGGCCGGTACGGCGGCGCCGGAGGTGGCCCTGGGTCACGGCGGGGCTGCTGGTCCCGCTCCTCGCGGCGGGGGGCGTCGTCTGGGCGCTGCGCACGGAGGGCTCGGTGGAGGAGACCGCCGACCGCTACCTGACGGCCTGGTCGGACCAGGACTACGCGACCATGCGCTCGCTGGTCGCCGACCCGCCCGCCGACTTCGACACCTGGCACCGCCGCTTCCGTGCCGACCTCAAGGTCAGCCAGGCGTCCTTCCACCGCTCCCGCCCGAACGGGGTTTTCGCGAGCACCTCCCACGACGGCGTGGTGAGCTTCCAGTCCAGGCTTCTCGGGCGGCTGGACTGGACCTACACCGGGCAGCTCAAGCTGGTCGAGGACGGCCGGACATGGAAGGTCGCCTGGACGCCCGCCACGATCCATCCCCTGCTGAAGAAGGGCCGCTCGCTGAAGGTGGTCACGCGGCAGGCCGACCCGGTGCGGGTGCTCGCCGCCGACGGCACGGAGCTCAACGACCCGGGCGCGCCCGGGTCGGTGCAGCAGCTCGTGGAGGGCATGAAGCAGGTCTTCCCCGACCGCTTCGAGTCGCCCGACCGCTACCGGATCGACCTGTACGAAGACGACCAGCCGGTGGAGACGGTCGTGGAGGCGGGCGGGTACCGTCCGATCCAGACGACGATCGACCTGAAGGTGCACCGTGCGGGGGCGCGGGCGCTGGAGGGCATGTACAAGCCGGACAAGCCGGTCTCCCTGGTGGCGCTGCGAGCCTCGACCGGCGAGATCCTGGCGGTGGTCAACGCGCCGGGCGGGTTCAACCGGGCGCTGCTCGGCAAGTACCCGCCGGGCTCGACGTTCAAGGTCGTCACCGCCTCCGCGCTGGTCGCCGACGGCGTCGAGCCCGGCGAGCAGGTGCAGTGCCCGGCCGAGAAGAACATCGGCGGCTTCCCGTTCCACAACGCCGGATTCGAGGACTTCGGCACGCTGTCGTTCCGCGACGCGTTCGCGCACTCGTGCAACACCACGTTCGGCGAGATGAGCGTGGCCCGGCTGAACGGCGGGCGGCTCGGCGAGGTCGCGCGGAGCTTCGGCTTCGGCACCCCGATCACGCCGGGCGTGCCGGCCGTGCGCGCCGAGTACCCCGACCCCAAGGACGACACCGACCTGGCCTCGGCCGCCATCGGACAGGGCCGGGTGCTGGCGAGCCCGCTGAACATGGCCTCGGTGGCCGCCGCCATCGCCTCCGGCGCGTGGATCCCGCCCCGCCTCGTCAAGGACGAGCACATCCCGGACGCCCAGCCGGACAACCCGCGCCCGCTGGAGCAGGGCGTGGTCAAGGCGCTGCGCACACTGATGCCCGCCGTCGTCACCGACGGCACCGCCCACGGCGTGAGCTTCCCCTCCGGCACGGCCGGCAAGACCGGCACCGCGGAGTACGGCTCCGGCAAGGAACCCCCGGCGCACTCCTGGTTCATCGGCTACCGCGGCGACGTGGCCTTCTCCATCATCGTCGAAGGCGGCGGCGCCGGCTCCGCGGTGGCCGCCCCCATCGCCGCCCGCTTCCTGAGCAACCTGTCCTGAACGTCAGCCGGCCTTACGGTCGATCGGGGTCGTGAGGGAGGCGACGGCGGCCACCACCTCCGAGGCGTTGGACAGATCGGGCAGCACGATGTCGGCCCCGGCCTCGCGCAGCTCGGCTGCCATCGACCGCCCGGACGCGACCCCGATCATCGCCGCCCCGCCGATCCTGGCCGCCTGCACGTCACGCGTCGAGTCGCCGATCACCACGGTGTTGGCCGCCGTGAACGGCGTGCCGAGGCGCTGCTTGGCCCGCGACTGCGCGACCTGCAGCAGCGTCGCCTTGGGGTAGACCTCCTCGCCGTAGCCGCCGAGGTCGAAGTCGACGTACTTGTCGAGCCCGAACGCCTTCAGCTTGTGCACGGCGTTGCTCTTGATGGTGCCGGTCAGCACCGTCTGGACGACGCCGTCGAGCCGGCCCACCGACCTCAGCGCGTCTCTGGCCCCCGGCATCATCCGCCCCTCCTTCGTCAGCCGGCCGCGCCGGTCGGCGAAGGCCATGGCGAGCGCGGCCAGGAACTTCGGCAGGTGGTCGTCCTCGGCCACGATGCCGTTGACGGCGAGCGTCTCGAAGACGATCTCGGAGTCGGGGCGGCCCAGCGGGGGCACCAGCTTCACCAGCGGGCGCCCCGTCACGACGCGGAACGCCTCGGCGTAGGCGTCTCTGGTCACGATGGCGACGTCGACCAGCGTCAGGTCGACGTTCCACAGCACAAGGCGGTTGATGGCAGCCTCCTGAGCAATCCCCTCAAAGGGTACGGCCGTCACCATGCTCAGGCGGGCCGCCCGAGCGATTCAAGCATGTTCAGGCGTAATCGAGGGCATCGGAGAGCCGGTCGACGACCGGCAGCCCGGTGCTCTCCAGCTCCGCCCGCGTGGTCATCCCGCCCGTGTAGAGCACGGCGCGCGCGCCGACGTGCCGGGCGGCGAACCCGTCGTCCACGCTGTCGCCGATCACCAGCACCTCGGCCGGGTCGACGTCCATGGCCGCGATGTGCGCGGCCATGTGCGCGGCCTTCTCGCCGCCGGTGCCGAACACCACGCCGTCGATCCGGCTGAAGTGGGTGGTGATGCCGAACGACTCCACCTTGGGCACCAGGTGGTCGTGCGGGGCCATGGAGCACAACGACTGCGTGCCCGTCCAGCCGGCGAGCACGAACTCGGCGTCCGGGGCGAGCGGGCACAGATCGCTCAGCCGGAAGTAGTGCTCGTGGAACCCGCCGTCGAGCAGCTCCCACTCGCCCTCGTTCAAGGGACGGCCGAGCAGGCGCTCGTAGGCGACCCAGATGGGCCGGGTGTAGACCGCGCGGAAGGAGTCGGCGGTCAGCTCGGGCAGCGCGTACGGCTTGAAGACCGCGTTGGTGGCTTCGACCACGGCCTCCACGTCGTGGAAGAGCGTGCCGTTCCAATCCCAGATGATGTGCTTTGTCATGTCATGGCAAGCCTAATAGGCGGGCGTGACTCTCACGGCCGCAGCAGGTCGGGGATCTCCTGGGTCGCAAACCACATCAGGTCGTGCGCCTCGGCGCCGTCCACGGTGAACTGCGCGTCGTCGTCGCCCTCGTCGGCGGCGGGCAGCGCGGCGATCGCCGCCTCGATGTCGGCGGCGGCGTCGGTGTCGTCGACGTGCACCGCGGCCACCGTGGTCAACGGCACCGCGTCCGCGATGCGGACCCGCGCGCGTTCCTCCAGGTCGGCGCCGGCGGTGATCATGCCCTCCGGCACCTCGGCGGCGATCACCACGCGCCGGGGCGCGGCCTCGACGCCGTCGGCGCGGTCGGCGGCCAGCATCCGCAGGGAGGCGCGGGCCGCCTCCGTGAGCGCGACGTACTCGAGCTCCTCGGTGTCGCCCGAGGCGTACCACTCGATCAGCGCGGGGGTCACCGCGTAACCGATGAGCGGGGCCGGGCCCAGCCCTCCCGCCTCGACCGCGAGGGCGAGGGCGGGCAGGGTGCACGGCAGATAGACGCGCATGACGAACCTTTCGTGCTTACGTGGCCGGGCCGGGAGCCCGGCGCGCCGAGATCGAGATCCTGGCGTCGCTACGGCTCCAGCTCGGCGTGGGAGGGCTCTATCATGCCCGTCGCAGCGTGAGCCGGAGGACGGACTCGAGTTCCGTGATGGTCGTGTCCGGGTCGCGGTGGTGGATCCCGGAGATGCCGAGCCCGCGGGCGGCGAGGATGTTGGCCTCGATGTCGTCGATGAACACGCACTCCTCGCCGGGCAGCCCCAGCAGGCCGAGCGCGTGATGGAAGATGCGCGGCTCGGGCTTGCGCATGCCGACCTCGCCGGAGATCACGACCGCGTCGAAGACCTCGTCCCAGCCGTCGCGGGGGTAGGTGTTGGACCACGAGTTGGACAGCAGGCACGTCTTGAGCCCCTGGCCGCGTACGTCGCGCAACATGTCGTACATGGCGTCCACCCGCTCGAAGCCGGCGAACATCCGCTCGAGCAGGCCGTCGGGCACCGGCGGCTCGCCGTCCACGGTCCGCAGCCTGGCGGCCAGATCGCGTTCGAAGGCCGGCCCGTCGATCTCGCCGCGTTCGAGGGCGTGGACGATGCTCCCGCCGTCTTCGGTGCGGTAGGCGTGCTCGATCAGCTCCCGCATCACGGTGTAGTAGTGGCCGGCTTCGATCCTGTCCGCCTCGATCCAGCGGGCGATGGAGTCGGAGAGGCTGGTCGTCAGCACCCCGCCCCAGTCGATGAGAACACCCGTAACCATCGTTCTAGGTTAGAACGCTAACGAAACGCCCAACGCCTCACCCCCGACGACTAAAAACCGGCGTCCTGCTCACCATGCCGGCCGCGATGTACATCGCCGGCGGCCTGCGCGGCTCGCACCGACGCCTAACGGAAGCGCCCGGCCAGCCTGCGGTGCTCGGCCGAGCGCAGCACGCGCGCGGCCTCCTCCGCCGAGGCCGTGGGCGCCTCGGCCAGCAGACCCCGGTTGTGCTTGAGCGTCAGCAGCCGGGTGACCGACTGGTCGAGGCGCTCCTTGGAGATGCGGCCCGACTTCACCGCCGCCATCACCGCGCGGTACTGCTTCGGCAGGTCGTTCGGCATGAGCAGCAGGTCGACGCCGGCCAGCACGGCCCGCACCGCGATCTCCCCGTCGTCGTACTTCTTGCGCACGCCCGCCATGTTGAGCGCGTCGGTGGAGATGACGCCCTTGAAGCCGAGCTCCTTGCGCAGCAGGCCGGTCAGGATGGGCTTGGACAGCGTGGCCGGGTCGCCCGACGGGTCGAGCTTGGGGAAGACGATGTGGGCGCTCATCACGGCGTCCACCCCCGCGTCGATGGCGGCCTTGAACGGCGGCGCGTCGATGCGCTCCCACTCGGCCCTGGTGTGCTTGATCACCGGCAGCCCGGTGTGGCTGTCGACGTTCGTGTCGCCGTGCCCGGGGAAATGTTTGGCGGTCGAGGCCATGCCCGCCTCGTGGAAGCCCTTGACGGCCGCGGCCACCATCGCGGCCACCTTCTTCGGCTCGTCGCCGTACGCCCGCTGCCCGATGACCGGGTTGCGCGGGTTGATGTTCACGTCGGCCACCGGCGCGAAGTCGAGGTTGACGCCGAGCGCGTGCAGCTCCCTGCCGGTCGAGCGGGCCACCTGCCCGGCCAGCTCGGGCTTGCCCTCGGCGCCGATCCGACCGGCGCCGGGGAAGGTGGTCATGACGCTGGAGAACCGCGACACCAGGCCGTTCTCCTGGTCGGTGGCGATCAACAGCGGGATGTCCTTCGAGGCCCGCTGCATGCCGTTGGTGAACGAGACGACCTGGCCGACGCTCTTGACGTTGTACGGGAAGAGGATGACGCCGCCCAGGTGGTACTTCTGGATGACCTTGGCCGGGGTCTGGGCGCCGAAGCGGGCCTGGTTCTCGCCGGAGACCGAGTCGGCGGCGGTGCCGTACACGATCGGCATGAAGAGCTGGCCGACCTTCTCCTCGACGTTCATCTCCGACAGGGCGCGCTCCACCGGGCTTTCAGCGGCCGGCGTCGTCGGCGGCGCGCTCTGCTGCGGCGTGGCCGGCGCGGGCGCCGCCCTGCCCCCGGTCGGTTCGGCCTCCGCCGAGCCGCCGCCACCACCACACGCGGTCAGCGCGGTCACCAGGAGCCCTGTCGTCGCGATCCGTCGAAGCATGAGTCCCAAGGTATCCATCCACAGGCCGGGCACGAGCCCGGCACGCCTACAACCCGAGTCTGGCCAGGCCCGGCAGGTGCGCGCGGGCCGCCGCGCGCGCGTCGGCCGCCGTCGGCTGCGCCTGTGCCGCCCGAGCCGCCGTACGGCACTGGTCCAGGCTGTGCGCGGCCAGCCCGGCGCGTACGGCGGCCAGCGAGGACGGCGCCATCGACAGCGAGCCGACGCCGAGCCCGGCCAGCACGCAGGCCATGACCGGGTCGGCGGCGGCCTCCCCGCACACCGCGCACGGCTTGCCCGCTCGCGTCGCGGCCTGCGCCGTCATGGCGACCAGGTCGAGCAGCGCCGGCTGCCACGGGTCCTGCAGCGCGCTCACCGCGCCGAGCTGCCGGTCGGCGGCGAAGGCGTACTGGCTGAGGTCGTTGGTGCCGACCGAGACGAAGTCGGCGTGGGCGAGCAGGTCGCGGGCACGCAGCGCCGCGGCCGGGATCTCGATCATCACGCCGGCGCTGGGCAGCCCCCTGTCGCGGCAGGCGCGCACGAACCAGGCGGCGTCCTGCGTGGTGGCGACCATGGGCGCCATCACCTGCAGGCCCTCCTCGGCCACCGCCGCCAGCGCGTCCAGCTGGGCCGCCATCACCTCCGGGTACCTGCGGAACAGGCGCAGCCCGCGCTCCCCCAGCGCCGGGTTCGGCTCGGCGGGCACGGGCAGGAACGCCAGCGGCTTGTCGGCGCCGCTGTCGAGCGTGCGCACGCAGATCTTGCCACCGGGGAACGCCTCCAGCGCCTGCCGGTAGGCGCGCCGCTGCTCCTCGGGAGAGGGCGGCCGCGTCCGGTCGAGGTAGAGGAACTCGGTCCGGTAGAGGCCGACGCCCTCGGCCTCGGCGGCGAGGGCCGCGTCGAGGTCGGCGGGGCTGCCGACGTTCGCGTACAGCGGCACCGGCTGCCCGTCGGCGGTCCTGCCGGGGCCCCTGGCGGCGGAGAGCGCCGCCTGGCGCGCCGACGCGACGCCGACCGCCTCGGCCACGTGCGCCTGCGCCGGCTCGACGCTGACCTCGCCGGAGGTGCCGTCCACCATCACCCGGACGCCGTGCGGGATGCCGATCGCGCCCGGGCAGGCCACGACGGCCGGCACGCCCATGGCGCGGGCCAGGATCGCGGTGTGGCTGGTGGGCCCGCCCTCCTCGGTGACGAACGCGGCCACCTGCGCGCGCGACAGCAGCGCCGTGTCGGCCGGCGCGAGATCCCGCGCCACCAGCACGTACGGCTCCGCGGGCGAGGCCGGCAGCGCCGGCATGGCCTGCCCGTAGAGCACCGCGATCACGCGGTCGCGGATGTCGTTCAGGTCGGCGGCCCGCTCGCCCAGGTAGCCGCCGGACCCGGCGAGCACGTCGCGGTACTTCGTGAACGCCTCGAAGACCGCCCTCGGGGCGGCCAGCCCACGGTCGATCAGCGAGCGCACCTTGACGACCACGCCGGGGTCCTCGGCCATCAGCGCCTGGGCCTTGAGGATCTCCTCGGCCTCGCCGCCGGCCCGGTTGCCACGGGCCTCCAGCTCGCCCGCGACCTGCGTGAGCGCGGTCATCGCGCGCTCCTTCTCCTGCTCGGCCTCGCCGGCGTAGGCAGCGCCCTCGGGGGGTTCGGGCACAGAGACGGAGAGTACGTACGAGGGCCCGTGCCCGACGCCCGGGCTGACCCCCACCCCCCTCAGGTTCATGGCGCGGCGGCGATCGCGGCCAGTTCGTCGAGCACCTCTTCCGAGCCTTCGCCCTCGGCCGAGATCACGACGGTCTCGCCCTGCCGGACGTCGAGCGCCATGACCGCGAGGATGCTCTTGCCGTTCACCGGGCCCTCGCCGTTGGGCTTCGCCACCGTGATCTCCATCGGGGCCTGCTTGGCGCGCTGCACGAACGTCGCCGCCGGACGCGCGTGCAGCCCTACCTCGGCGGCCACGGTGACCTTCCGCTCACCCATTTCGCTGCTCCTCCTTCTGTGCCGGTCCGGACCAGCCGTACCTCCGTACGGCCGTCGATCGCCGTCAAATGGGACGACCTGCCCATTCTGCCGGGTCTCACGTATGCCGGTACGTAGATCGGCACTCCCTGTGAACGGATCGCAGCGGCCGCTATTCCCATCGGAAGAGCTCGTCCCCCACGTGCACGGCCCCCTCCGCGACCCCCGTCAGGGACTCCGAGACGGCGTCCAGCGCGACGACCGGGCAGACCGGCGAACGCCCGCCCGCCTCGACGGCCGCGGGGTCCCAGGCCACCACCGGCTGCCCGGCGCGCACCCGGTCGCCCTCCGCCGCCAGCAGCCGGAACCCCTCTCCTTTGAGCTGGACGGTGTCGATGCCCAGGTGCACCAGCACGCCCCTGCCGTCGTCCCCCACGATGACGTACGCGTGCGGATGCAGTTTCATAATTTTTCCCGCTATGGGGGCGACTGCCTCCCCCGGCCCCCGCAGCGGATCGATCGCCGTTCCCGGGCCGACCATGCCCGCGGAGAAGACCGGGTCGGGCACGGCGGCCAATCCCACAGCTGCCCCCTCAACCGGGGCGAGAACAGTCGTCATGGTCTCGCCCTTTAGCCGATGATGTCCTCGATGTCGCTGGCTATCGTGTCGGCCTCAGGTCCGACGACGACCTGAACCACGTTCCCCGCAGCCATCACGCCATGCGCGCCGGCCGCTTTCAGCGCCGCCTGGTCGACCTTGGAGGCGTCGTGCACCTCCGTGCGCAGGCGGGTGATGCAGGGTTCGATCTCGATGATGTTGTCGGCGCCGCCCAGCCCGGCGATGAGCGCATTCACGTCGGCCGCCATCTCGTCCTCCCTAGGACTAGCACTCCGACCAGGCTAGATCAGTCGGTCTGGGTGACCTTGTTCAAGCCGCGCGGCGCGTCCGGGTCGATGCCGAGCCGCCGTGCCAGCGCCTCGGTGAGCAGCTGACCGGGCACGATCAGGCCCATGGGCGCCAGCCACTCGGGCAGGTCGGGGCCGTTCAGCGCGGCCGTGCCGGCCTGTGCGAGCGCCGTCCCGCCGCCGATCGTGTACGCCGCCGCGCCCGCGGCCACCACCCGCTCGGCCAGCGCGACCGTGCCCTGGAGCGTCGGGCTGTTCTCGGAGGCGACGAGCAGCGCGGGCGTGTCGGCGTCCACGACGGCGATGGGCCCGTGCAGCAGGTCGGCGTACGACAGGCCCATGGCGTGCAGGTAGCAGGCCTCCTTGAGCTTCAGCGCGGTCTCCAGCGCCGTGGAGAAGGCCAGGCCGCGCCCGGAGACGACCACGCCGGGCTTGTCCAGCAGGCCCTCGACCACGGCGTCCAGGTCGCCCGGCTCGGCGACCAGCTTCTCCACCGCCTCGGGCACCCGCTGCAGCTCGCCGGCGTCCACGTCCGCGCCGAGGCCGAGCGCCAGCACCGCGAGGGCGGCCAGCTGCGTCGTGTACGTCTTCGTCGCCGGGACGGCCTTCTCCTCCCCGGCCACCGTGCACAGCGCCACGTCGGCGGCCTGCGCGAGCGGGCTGTCCGCACCCCCGTTGGTGATGCCGACGGTCCTGGCCCCGCAGTCCTTCGCCCAGGACAGCGTCTCCACGATCTCCTCGGTGCGTCCCGACTGCGAGATGGCCACCGCGAGCACGCCGTCGAGGTCGAGCTTGCGCTTGTACGTCGTCGCGATCGACGGCGCCGCCAGCGCGGAGAGCCGCCCGGCGTGCGATTCGACCAGGTAACGCCCGTAAACTGCGGCATTGTCAGAGGTGCCACGTGCGATGAACAGCAACTGGCGGGTCTGCTCGCCCAGAGGCTCGATCTCGGAGACCTGGGGCAGCAGGGCGTCCAGCGTGGCCCGCAGCGCGGTCGGCTGCTCGGCGATCTCGCTGCGCATCTTGGTGGTCATCGTTGAAATCATCCTTACGTCATGGCGGCTCGGACTTGACCGACTTTCGCGACATGTGGTCTAGTCCGGACTAGACCAGTACGAACCATAGCCCATTACCCAAGGTCAGCACGAGGGGAGGATGAGTGCCGCACATCGATCCGGACAGCCCGGTGCCCAAGTACTTCCAGCTCCGCGAGATCCTGCTGGACCTCATCGACAGCGACGAGCTCAGCATCGGCGCGGCCATTCCGTCCGAGCGCGAGCTGTGCCAGCGCTTCGGGCTGTCCCGGATGACCGTGCGCCAGGCCGTCGACCACCTGGTCTCCGAGGGCCGCCTGCACCGGGTGCCCGGCAAGGGCACGTTCGTGGCCCGGCCCAAGATCGAGCTGGCGCTGCAGCTCACCTCGTTCACCGAGGACATGCGGGCGCGCGGCATGATCCCGGGCTCGCGCGACCTCGACCGCCGCGTCGTGCGCGCCAGCGCCCACCTGGCCAAGGAGCTCGGCATCCCGCCGGGCGAGGAGGTCCACTTCATCGAGCGGCTGCGCACCGCCGACGGCGAGCCGCTGTCCATCGAGCGGGCCCACATCCCCGTCAAGCTCGCGCCCGACCTGGCCTCCTTCGACCTGACGGACACGTCCCTGTACGAGCTGCTGGAGCGCCGCTACGGCCTGGTCATGGACGCCGGCGAGCTGACCATCGACGGCGGCATCGCCGACCCGAGCGACGCCGACCTGCTGAAGCTCTCCCGGGGCGGCGCCGTCCTGCTGCTGCAGCGCAGATCGTTCTCCGGCGGCGTCTGCGCGGAGCTGGGCGTGTCCACCTACCGCGCCGACCGCTACCAGCTGCGCACCCTCCTCGAAATGCCCGCCCGAAGGGGCTGACCCCATCTCCCCAGCGAGGCCCTGACCCGCCTCGGAGGATCGCCGGTGAACGAGACCACCGCCGCCCGGCCTTCGCCGTTCGCGCGCGTGATGACCGTGCTCCAGCGGCTGGGCCGCTCCCTGATGCTGCCCATCGCCGCCCTGCCGTCGGCGGCGCTGCTACTGCGCTTCGGCCAGCCCGACATGCTCGGCTCGAACGGCGCCGAGCCGGGCGGCCTGGCCGACGTGGCCGGCCTGGCGTGGCTGAACGAGGTGGCCGGCGTGCTGGCCGCCGCCGGGGCGGCGCTGCTGGAGAACCTGCCGCTGCTGTTCGCCGTCGGCGTCGCGATCGGCTTCGCCCGCAAGTCGGACGGCTCCACCGCGCTCGCGGCCGTCGTCGGCTACCTGGTCTTCGACCGGGTCACGAAGGTGATGTTCGCCGAGTCCGGCATCCGCGACACCGTCGTCATCAAGCAGGCCCTGCCGCAGGGCGGCTTCCAGGAGATCATCGACTACGGCATGCAGAACCCCACCAAGGTCCTCGGCGGCATCGTCATGGGCCTGGTGGCCGCCCTGCTCTGGCAGCGTTTCCACCGCATCAAGCCGCCGTCGTGGCTGGCCTTCTTCGGCGGGCGGCGTTTCGTGCCCATCGTCACCTCGATCGCGGCGTTGCTCATCGGCGTGGTGTTCGGCTGGCTCTGGCCGGTCCTCGGCGAGTGGATCCGCCACGCCGGCGAGGCCCTGGCCGCCGTCGGCCCCGTCGGCACCGGCGTCTACGGCCTGGTCAACCGCCTGCTCATCCCGTTCGGCCTGCACCACTTCGTCAACTCGGTCGTCTGGTACGTCGTGCCGCAGTGCGACGTCGGCGGCCGGGTGCTCGGCGGCGACTGGAACTGCTACTTCGGCGGCGACCCGCACGCCGGCCAGTTCATGGCCGGGTTCTTCCCCATCATGATGTTCGCCCTCCCGGCCGCCGCCCTGGCCATGTGGCGGGCGGCCCCCGCGCACCGGCGGGCCACGGTGGGCGGCATCATGCTGTCGGCCGGGCTGGCGTCGTTCGTCACGGGCATCACCGAGCCGATCGAGTTCGCGTTCATCTTCGTCGCGCCGCTGCTGCTGGTGGTGCACGCCGTCCTGACCGGCCTGGCCATGGCGCTCACCACGCTCATCGGCGGCCAGCTCGGCTTCGGCTTCTCCGCCGGCCTGCTCGACATGCTGCTGAACGCCGGCAAGTCGAACACCGAGAACCTCCCGGGCATCCTCGTCCTCGGCGTGGCCTACGGCGTCGTCTACTACGTCGTGTTCTCGTTCCTCATCCGCAGGCTCGACATCCAGACCCCCGGCCGCGAACCCGACCCCGACC